>CAYVQL010000488.1:0-5675 GCA_964454135.1 uncultured Enterobacterales bacterium
AGTGCCCGTCATCCTGACCCACGATGCGCCGAACCGAGTTCCTGCGGCTGCACTAGACTTGGCAGGAGCGCGACGCTCCCAGATCGGCCGAGCCCAAGCCCAGCACGCTACCACTGGCCCCCAGATCCCACTCCTCGCAGCCTCGAATCTGCGCCGAGAGGACTTCTTTGATGAGGTAGAACGCGCTCAAGTCCAGGCCCTGATGGGCGCCCTCTTCGAGCAGTTCCACACAGGACTGCGATAGCCGCAACGACGCCTTCGGAATTGTGATCTGATCGGGCGTGCCGAAGCTGACCTTGCGTAGCAGCTTGGCGCTGGCCCCGACAGATCCGACCCCCACCTGCACCTGTACTCCGCCTTGGAGGGCGCTGGTCATCTCCATTGCCACATAAGGGAAGGCCTGGGGCTTGGCCTCGATACAGGTGTTGCTCCAGAGCTGGTGGCCTTTCGAGGTCTGCTCAAAGATTGCACCAGGCGCGAAGATCCCCGACATCTCGGGAGTTACATCCCATTCGGCCTCTGCGAGGATCTTCGCCAGGGCCGGGATGCCCTGCGCAGAGGTGCTGGCCTCCTGACTCGACTCCGCAGCCTCTTCGGCGATCTGCTTGCGGTCGCGACGCCCCGCATTGGCCGGCAAAGTGGCCAGTGCGGTGAGCAGAAGGAGCGGGACTCTGCTGGACGGCGACATCGTGGACTCCTGAAACGCGAGCGCCCATTGTCGATCATCGACACCGGGAATGGAAGGGGTGAGCTGACGCCGCGGGCTCAACCGACAGCGCCACGTCCATCCCCGAGCACTTCCCACAACCGCACCAGCACCTCCGCATCCAACGCCGCATACGCCTCCTGCCGCGCCGTCAGCGGCCTCCGCGTCCAGTCCGAGGTCTGCTGGCTCTTGTCCAGCGTGAGCCCCAGCTCGCGGCTGCAGACGGCCTTCAGGCTGTGCCCGCCCTCTGCGTCTGCGCGCAGCTGGCGTGACAGCTGCAGCGTGTCGACGACATTCCTGATCTCGATGCCCAGCCGCCCCAGCACCCGCCGCTCGAAGCTGGCGTTGTGGATGACCTTCACGACAGCTCGGTCCCCGAGCAGCGCCTCCAAGTGGCCCAGGTCTGACAGTGCGAGCGCGTCTATCAACGCCACGAACTCGCGCCCCGCGAGCTGGGCCAGGCAGAGCGTGTGCCGTGCGAGGGTCGTCTCCACATCGAGCCCGCAGACGGGCTCTTTCGCGAGGATCGCGCAGACCTCCGCCAGTCCCTCCGCGGTATCCACCCATCGGATGGGCAGCTTTGGCCTCGGAAACTGATCCGCGGTCTCGTCTTCGACAGCGCTCGGCTCCCTGGGGCCGTCCAGGCCTGCCACGGCGCGCCGCAGCCCCGCCTCCAGGCCCGCCCTGTCCTCGCCGCTGACGAACCGCCAGGCGCCCTCCAGGTCCAGCAGGTGGGATGCCACAACCTCACGCTCCACCCAGGGCGGCATCAAGGGCTGGAACTTGCTCAACCTGTAGGCGGGCAGCCCCTCGGCCACCTCGCGCCACAGCTTCTCGTCCTCCCAGAACTCGACCTCCGCGAGCTGCTCGATGGCGCGCTCCAGCTCCCGGCGCCCGATACCCTCGCCTCCCAGCTTGACGGAGAAGTTGTCGGGCACCACCTTCCAGGAGCCATTCACTGCCGATAGGGCGTGACGCAGCGTGGCGTTCACACGGCCGCCAGCGAAGGTCCACCAGCGGACCTCGTCGTCGCCCTCCTCGATGCCGCCCTGGGCGAACACGTCCTCGAAGCGGTCGCGGGCTTCGGACAGCACCTGCATGGCGTCGCGGTGCAGGTAGGGCACGGTGTCACCGGAGCGCAGCACTTGCTCCACCCGCTGGCACAGCTCGAAGCCCAAGAAACGCGGCAGAAAGCTGCTCCAAGTCGGCTTCCTTCCTCGCGGCGCAGGAGCCACGACAACGCGCCGAGCGCCGTGGCGGACCTGGGCCACCAGCCAGGCCCGCCCGCCCAGCAGAAAGCAGCTGGCGCCCTCCACGAGGCGATCCACGAAGCCCTGGTAGAGGTTGCCCACAGGCGCGCCAGCTTCGGTCTCCACCTCGTAGGTGCGCGGGCTGGAGAAGACGGCGTACAGCTCCATGAAGTTGCGGCGGCCGAAGCGGCGCTCGGCCTTGGGGCCCAGCGAGAGGCGGCCCGCCACCTTGACCAGCGAGCGATCCCGCAGCATCCAGCGCACCAGCCGCTCGAACTCGGCCTCGCGGATGCCGGCGAAGTCCGGCACACGGCGTAGCTGATCCCAGGCCTCGTCTCGACGGACGCCGTCGCCGGCCAGACACATGGCCAGCAGCTGATGAACCAGCACGGGCCAGCAGCGATCCGATAGCTTCACCGGCTCCACCCAGCCCTCGCGCGCCAGCTCCACCAGGGCGACGGCCTGCAGCACGCCCTCCTCGCTTCCGCACAGAAAGGTGGTGTTGGCCACCTGGCCTTCGCGGCGGCCGGTGCGGCCCATGCGCTGCATGAAGGAGCTGACGGAGTCGGGCGCCTCCACCTGCAACACGCGGTCCAGGTCGCCCACGTCGATGCCCAACTCCAGCGTGGACGTGCAGGCGATGCAGGCGTCGGAGCCCTCGTGGAACTGCTCCTCGGCGCGCTCGCGCTCCTCCTTGGAGACGGCGCTGTGGTGGACATAGATGGAGGTTCCCATCACCTGCAGGCGATCCGCCACCGCTTCGGTGACGGCGCGGCTCTGGCAGAAAAGCAGGCTCTTCTTGCCGCGCGCCAGACTGGCGGCGTCGGTGGCCAGGTCTGGCAGGGATGGACGGTGCAGCACGAGCAACTGGCGGCGTGCCGGTTCCGCCGGCGGGTTCACCACCTTGCTGGGCCGTGCCGAGCTGCCCTGCAGCCATGCGGCGATGGCTTCCGGGTTGCCCACCGTGGCCGAGAGGCCCACGCGCTGCACGTCATGGCGCGAGAGCCTGGCCAGGCGCTCCAGCACGCTGGCCAGGTGCGCACCGCGGTCGGTGCCGGCCATGGCGTGGATCTCGTCGATCACCACGGCGCGCAGGTCGGAGAAGAGGGCCTTCTCGTCCACGCGCCGTGAGACCAGCATCACCTCCAGCGACTCGGGCGTGGTCATCAACAGCGCGCGGGGCTTGCGCAGGAAGCTCTGGCGCCGATGGGATGACACGTCGCCATGCCAGACGAAGCGGTCCAGCGTCACCATGCGCGTGTAGGTGGCCAGACGGCGCGCCTGGTTGTTCAGCAGGGCCTTGATGGGCGCCACGTAGAGCAGGCCCAGTCCTTCGGGCTCGTCTTCCAGCAGCGCGGAGATCAGGGGGAAGAGGGCCGCCTCGGTCTTGCCGCCGGCAGTGGGGGCCAGCACGACGGCGTTGAGACCGCCAAGCAGGGCCTGACCGGCCTGCTCCTGGACAGGTCGCAGCCCAGTCCAGCCCAGTCGGCTGACGATGGCCTGCTGCAGCCGCGGGTGGAAGCGGGAGAAGACGCTCAATAGTGGGCCGCTCCGAGGGTCGGCACGCGGAAACTCTTGGCTGCTGGCGGAAGGAGGGGGAAGTGGTAGCAACGCGGATTCTCCCAGGACTCCGACTCAGCGACCTCGCCGAAGGTCCGCTCCAGCTCCCGCAGTGTCAACGCGATGGCCCAGGGCTCGACGCCACGTGGGCGGATCCACTGCACGAAGATGCCGTCATTCGGCATCATCTCCCAGGCATCGCGTTTCATGTAGACGCGCGTGCTCGAATAGGTCACCAGCAGGGCGTCGCCGATGCGCACTCGACACGGACGCGTCCCGGGATCGCCCCTGGCCACGAGTTTCAGCACCGCAGGATGGTCGACGACGCTGCCTTTGGGGGGAATAGTGCTCCATCGTCGCGTGACGCCCATGGGTTCCTCCTCTCCTACCAGACATCCTCGACGGGCAGCAGTTCTTCCGGCTCGTCGTCTGAAGTCTGGTAGGTGATGTCGCGCTCTTCGTCGCGTAGCGAGCTTTCGTCCAGTTCGAACTCGTAGACCTGCGCGGGCACGAACTCCTCCTCCTCGTCCACCATGTCCAGCACGTTGATGAACTCGCGCAGGAACTGACGCGGCACCACGCCCACGTCCTGCCCGAAGCCGTGGGACACCTCGTCCACGAGCCGCTCGATGAAGGCTTCGGTGACCGTCTCGTCCACACGCTCGCGCTCGCCGGCCGGGTAGAGCTTGTGCAGCTTGTGGGCCACCTTCAGCAGGCGCTGCTTGTCGAAAGGGCGCAGGCGCAGCTGGGGCTGCCGCATGCTGGCGAAGCCGCCACGCTCCATGAAGCGCACCCGGTCGTGCAGGGGCGGCAGGCCGGCCACGCCGCGGCGGCTGTCGAAGAAATCGGGAGTGCCGGTGAGGACCCAGAGCAGGCCCGGATAGCTGCCGGCGGCGTCGGCAATCTGGCGCAGCCCGTTCAGGGAGCGACCTCGTGTGTCGCGCCGCGAGCGCAGCAGGGTCTCAGTCTCGTCCACCACCACCACCAGACCGGTGTGGCCGGCGGCACGCACGATGGCCAGCACGCCGCGCAGGTATGCCAGGGCGTCGCGGCTGGTGATCTCGCCGCGCACGCCGGCGGCCCGCTTGGCGCTGGCCGAGACGTTGCGGCTGCCGGCCAGCCAGGACAGCAGCGCGCCGGCCTCGGTCAGCTCGCCGCGCTGCTTCAGCTCGAAGATGGTCTTGACCACGCGGATGAAGTCCTGGGGCGCCTGGCCCTGGGTGCGGGCGTGCAGGTCTTGTTCGAGGCGCTCCAGGACGAGCGCATCGAAACCTTCGTCGTCCGGATCGGAGCCGGTGTCCTCCAGGGCTTCTTCCACGGAGCCCACCCAACGGTCGAGCACGTCGCCCAGCGCGCCCTGGGGGCAGGTGGACGTGGAGAGGTTGGAGACGATGCGGGCGTACAGCTCCTCGAACTTGTAGAGCCGCGTGTCGTTGTCGGAGACCACCACGAAGCTGGTGGCGAAGCCGCGCTCGATGGCGTCCTGCAGGGTGAGGCGGGACACGAAGGTCTTGCCGCAGCCGTAGTCGCCGCGCAGCAGCTTGATGCTGCCCTCGCCGCTGGCGGCCATGTCCAGCTGGCGTGCCATCTCGCCGCGCTCCTTGTCGATGCCCACGGCGAAGGCGTCGAGCCCCCGCTGCGGCACCAGGCCCTTGCGCAGGCTCTCGAAGACGTGCTGGAGGTCTGCTTCGGAACGTATGCTCATGGTTCCCTCACGTAGCGCTTGAGGCCGTTGACCACCTCGATGCTGATGCTGAAGCCGGCCGCCTCGGCCAGCTGGGCCACCTTGCGCGCGAAGCGCCGGGCCTTGGCCGGGCCCACCAGCTGGAAGAGATCCTGCTCGCTCACGTTGCCGTAGCGCAGCAGGTGCTCAAAGGCCGGGCGGAGGGCATCGGGGACCTCGGTGCGAGAGCCGTAGGCCGGGATCTCTGCCTCGGCAGCGATGAGAACTTCGGACACTTCAGGCGCCCGGCGACGGCCCAGTAGCGCCAACACGTCGAAGGGCTCGTCCAGCGTGAAGGCCTCCACGTCGGCCTCGGCCCATGGATGGGCCAGGCGTACCCGCGCGGCCCGCGTGGAGTCACCCAGCAGCTTGAAGAAGATCTCGAAGGGCTCCCCCACACGCACGCGGATGCGCTCGGCTTGGAGGCGCCCACCGT
>CAYVQL010000489.1:0-5657 GCA_964454135.1 uncultured Enterobacterales bacterium
ACAGCCTGACAATGGAAGTGCCGAGCTCGCGGAGCTGGGCATGACCACTTCGTCGCTATTCTGGCACAGGACGCGACCCCTCCCTCTGCCATGGACCGCCTGGAAGTAGCGGCCCTTGGGCCGCTTGGAGCCCTGGAGAGTCCATCCTGCCGTCTTCTTGGTCTTCCTTGCCATGGGGGCCTCCTTGTTCTTGACTGGCTACGACCAGCCGGGGTTCACAAGGCCCACCTTACGAGAAAAAAGTATGTCGTATGTATGGCGTTCGGGGCGTGTTCTGGAGCATCAGGAACGACGAAATCCAGCCGGAAAGGCTGGGTTTGGAAAAGTCGGGGCGACTGGATTCGAACCAGCGACCACCTGCTCCCAAAGTGTCTATGGAGGACGGGAAAGCTGTGTTTTCAAGGGGTTGGGAGGCGCCTGGAGGCAGGTCTGGGCAGGGGGAGGCGTCCAGGGTGCTAGGCTGGTCTAGCAGGGAACCGGCGACCAACTGCCTGCAGATCAGCCTGCTCCGCCCGGGGCTCGGCGGCCCACGCGGTTGGCCGTACGGCTCCTGCCTACTCCTCGCCTGGAGGTACCAACCAGAGCGTCACGCGCACCCAGCGTTCATCCCTATCGGTCTCCAGAACCGGCTCCGTGCCATTGAACGGCCGCATCGCATAGCGGATCCGTGGGTATCCGCTGCCACGCTGCTCCATCAGCCCCTCCTCGTGGAGAAAGTTCGCCATAGCCTCGTTTCGGGAGCGCGAGAGTCCGCCAGCCAGCACGGAGGCCGGTCGCAGGTGGTTTCGCAGAGCGCCGGGGCTCGTCACCACCAAGCGATCATCGAAGACCTCCACCAGGATCTTCGATCCGAGGATGCTGTAGTCTCGATGGGCGACCGCGTTGACCATCACCTCTCGGAACGCCGCCGGGGGTACGAGCCAGACATCGTCCCTGCGCAAACCCCTGTAGCGCTCCCTGTTTCCCAACACCCTCAACCATGCCTCGGCGCGCTGCACCTGCTCGTCCAGCCGCCCTTTCGCCTCTCCGGAGGCCAACACAGGGGTACCTCTGTCCATCCCGGCATAGGCGACGAGGTCTACCCAGAGGCTGCGAGTCGGGGCGTGACCCTGGGGTTCCCGACCGAAGCACAAGAGCCCGTAGAGCGTCGCTCTCGCCTCGCCGTCGAGATCGTCCTCGAGCAGGGCCCTGTTCTTCAGGTCCGCCTCTAGCGGGATCCGAGGCTCGGTGGCGATGTCGATCCCTTTACGGCTCATGTACTCTCGAAACACGGCGATCTCGAGATCCTCGATCCCGGTGCCTGGCACCAGCCGTTCTTCGGTCAGCACCAGACCGTAGGTGTTGTACATCTCCTGCAGCTCGGAAGGAGTGGGATCGCCGTTGTTGCGGCCACGCCTCACCAGAATGCGCCCCTTGTGGCGAAGCGGCTCGGGGCCACGGGTGCGGGTGACCTCCACCCAGTGGACGAGACCGGCCGGGTCGTGATGCCGGCCCAGCCTGGCTTGGACGGGGGCGCTGAGTCCGGACTGCAGCCAGCTGGAGAGCCTCTCCTGGACTTCGTCGGCGTCCATCGGTACGCCGACGATGTTCCGCCCATCATCCACACCGAGGATGAGCAGGCCGCCCTCGGAGTTCGCGAACGCGCAGATCGTCTCCGCGAGCCGCCCGCTGATGGGAAACCTAGGCCACTGCTTCAGGGCGGTGACCTCGTCTTCGCCGGCCAGGATCCGCTGCAGCACCTGGAGCCACTCCATCGCAACCTCCTACCTAGAAGCCGTACTTGGCTCTCCGTAGCCGGAATGCGGCCTCACCTCCATCGAGCGTCCGCAGGATGGCCTCTCGCACCTTGCGGTCCTCGATGGCGCCCTCGGCGTAGATGCGGCCATGCTCGGCATCCGCCTCGAGAGCGATGACCTGGTCCGCGTCTCCATTGACGACGAGGTTCGCGTTGTGGGTGGCGAAGATGACCTGCCGCTTGCCCTTCAGTCGATGGAGCGCCGGGATGATCGTCTCGTTGAGAAAACGGTTGTCGAGCTGGTCTTCGGGCTGGTCGATGATCAGAGGAGTCACATCATCAGACTCGAGCACCAGGGAGAGCAGCACGGCCACGCGCCGTCCTCCAGAGAGCTTGTGGAGGTCTTTCGGCTCACCGTCTTCCACCCAACGGATGAGGTAGCGATCCGGACATCGAAGCGCATTCAGCTCGAGCTGCCGGGCCCACGGAGCAAGCTGTTCGAGAAAAGACCTGGCGACATTCACGGACATACCGACATCGGGAGAACGAAGCGCTTTTGCGGCCTCTTTGTGCTTTCCCTCGGAGAGAGCGGCGAGCGCCGGACGGAGGGAGGTGGGGGTCGTCGTGGTCGCCCCTCCGGAATTCCACCAGCGGCTGACTCCCGCGTGCCGAAGTCCACTGATCCACTTCTCAAGGGGCGCCCGTCGTCCCTCGTTCTCCAGGTCCACAACAACACGCCCTTCGAAACGCTCGGAGACCTTCTTGCATACGTCGAGCACATCATTCCGGTGAATCGTGACCAGCTCCTCGCGTGCCCGCCATCGATCCTCGTAGCGCTGAAGACCGACCTCGAGTTCAGCGTTCTTTGCTCTATTGACTGCCTTGAAGCTTTCATAATGCTGCGCAGTCTTGGCGAAGGCCTCGAACTGGTTGAGGTCGGAGGCGCTCCGCCCTCTCGCCACGAGGGCGGCCTGCACGTCCTGAGTGACCTTCTTCAGGCGCGCGCGGGCCAGGCCATCGGCGGATTTCGCCAGCAGGCGCAGATCGCGGAGCGCCTCCTGGGCTGCCAAAGCGTGGGCTCTCGCTGCCTCGAGGAGCTTGACTGCGGAGGTCGAGCCGCCCGAGCCAACCAGCGGCGCAGTAACCTCGCCTTGGTTCAGGGTAGGGAGCTGGAGACCCTCCAGGCCCGTCACCAAGACCTCCGCGGCCTCGACCTGCTCCCCCACCGAACCGACCAGCTGGCGAGTCCGGGCAAGATCCTGCTGTGCCGGAGGCAAGGCCGCAGTACCGGCCTCCGCGAAAGCCTCCATGGCCTCGCGTGCGTCCTGCGTCCTCTTGAATGCCTGCTCGGCTTCGGCCAGCTGGTCCTGTAGCCTCGCCAGGTTCCCAGCGGCAACAGAGAGCTCGACATCAAGCGCCAGCAGCTGGTCGCGTTGCTCCAACAAGTGCTCCGAACGCCCTGGAACGAGATGAAAGAGGAGGTGCTCGATCCCCTCGTCGTCCTCGGCCAGGGACTCGAGCTCGCCTTGGGAGAAGAAGCGGGCCTGCATGCGCTCCCGCAGCTGCAGAGAGGGATCGCCTGCGGGAGATTTCAGTGTGACCGTGGGATTCCCAGACAGGAACCGTTCGCGGACGCGCGCGGCGATGGCCTTACCCAGCGAAGTCCTCGGGCTCGGCATGTCCGCCTCGGCGCACATCTCGTGCCGCAGGCCATCGAGCAGCGTCGACTTCCCAGTCATGCTCCCACCGATCACGCAGGTGAGGTCCGAGCTGAACCGAAAGCGCTGGTCTCGGAGGAAGGATGCGCCGCCCTCGACATGAACTCCGCGAATCCAAGGACGCGCCGCGAGGCCAGAAGGGCAAGGATCGGGGGGACTGCTGCCAAGGGTGAACCTACCGGCGGCGTCGCGGACAAAGGGGACGCGCAGGCGAGATTCGCGTGCCAGAAAAGCCTGACGGAGGGCCTCGATGCGAGGCGAAGCCAGCTTCACCAGGGCGAAGCGGTGCCCCAGTTCCCTCGCCGCGGCGGCTCCACCTGCTGCTGAGAGTCCGATGGCGTCGCTGGCGTGATAGAGGGCGACCCGCCCGCGAACGTGAGCGTGACGGAGCTTCCCGTTGCTGGCAAGGTCCTCTGCTAGCGTCCCTTCTCGACGAAGCTCTGCGGCCTGGATGCATCCAGCAGCCAGGTCCGTGATGTAGGGCCCTGGGCGATGGAAAAGGCCATTGGCCTGGAGCGGGTGGGGAGCGACAACCACGTACCTCCCGACTCCCACGACCTTCCTGTCATCGAGAACAGCGAACGCATCCTGGAGGTCTAGCGTGGAGTGATCCAGCCTCTTGCCGGTCCAGGATTGCCTACCCCTCATGATTCCCGAGAAGGCGGACTCGTAGCGCTCCTGCCCGATCGAGGGATCGAACAGGAAGATGAGATGGATCCCCTTGTTTCCATCAGCGAAGCTCGGTTCGAAACCAGGGAAGACCGCGTACACGAGCTCGTTGTAGGCTCGACCGGTTAGGGCATGCGTACCCGTCCTCCATTGCTTGATGATTGCCCAGACCGCCGAAGTGCCAGGCGTGATGTTGGCCGAGTGGGGCGTGAGCCCAAGAACCTCGATCCCTTGCTCGATGGCCGCGTCGAGCATGGCCTGCGCGTAGCAGGCCAGCACGCCGGGATCGGAGCGGTCACCCTCGATGCTGGGTGGCAAGTCTACGGTGGGATCATCGACCGTATGGATATGCAGGTCTGCGCGGAACCAACGGGTTCCAGGTACCTCCTGGTGCCAGCGGGCGGCGGGGGTGTTCTCTGTCATCAGGTTCTCCTCACCAGGAGGAAGCTATCCCGTGGTCACCCACAGCGCGATCCCAGGCTCACGATGCCAGATATCTGCGAGGTCCGAGATCATTCGGTGGGCTGGCTGCGGGCGTTCCGGGAGCGCTACCTTGAGCTGGAGAGAAGCCGCGGGGCTTGAGCCGACGCGCCTCCTCCACCACGGCCGGTCCCCCCGCTTTGCTCGCTCGGCTATGATGACCTGCACCGAGGAATACCGCTCACGACGGAGATGGCGCCAGGAAACGTGCAAGAGGCTGGATGGGACGCAAGGGGCGACGTAGGAGAAAGGCGAGGGAGCGCAGCCGACGCAGGGCTGCAGTCGAGCTGCGCAGTAGGATCGAGCTCTGGCTGACCGTGCTGCGTGTCGCTGGGAAAGAGGCCCAGGCCGACACCTATGGAGAGCTGCTCCGCAACGTGGAGACGCACCATCTGTCCCCCAACCTGATCGACATTCTGCTTGCAGCGCTCGCCAGCCCCCACCGCCCGACCCCGCGCCTCCCTACGATTCGAATCCTGAAGAAGGCGGTAGAGAAGGAGGTGCAGCCCTCGCCACCAGCTCCCGAACCGGAGCCGATACAGGCACCTGAACAGCCGGTGTCCAGCCTCCCGGGGCAGCTTCGACCCATCGCCGGCTTCCTGCCCTTCCTCGACGCCATCCCGAGAGGCAGGGAACTCCTGGCGCTCCTCGACCGCCTGGCCAAGACCACGCACGGCGAGCAGGTCGAGGATGTGCTGCGGAAGATCTTCGTCGGCCACCTGGGCTACGAACCCTCGCGCATCGAGCAGACCCGCCGCCTGGGCACGCCAAGCGCATACCGGCGCTTCGTCACCCTGGCCGCCCACGGCCGCTTCGCCGTCTCCCTGCTGGAGATGGCTCACTGGAACACCCACGCCAGCCAGGTCGCACCCTGCTTCCGCGTCGAGCCCTACGGCCTGGTCATCGCGGTCACTCCGGGGGTGGAGTCCGTCCGCTTCGTCTTCCGTCGGGTGCGGGGCGAGGCCGATCCCCGTCCCTGGTTCCGCACCTTCCGGGGGCGGCTGCGCGGCAGAGACGCCAACGACAGCCTACTCTGCTGGTGCCGCCGCCTCCAC
>CAYVQL010000490.1:0-3429 GCA_964454135.1 uncultured Enterobacterales bacterium
CATCACCCCACACCGGCCCAGAGGCGAGGCGCAATCCGCCCGCTGAACGGATACGCCGCCTCCTCCCCGGCATGGGTCCACCCGGATTTGCGACCGATAGGATCACCATGAAGGTGCTCATCGCCGAAGACGATCCGGTCTCGCAGGTCATCCTGCAGCGCACGCTGGAGGGCTGGGGCTACCAGGTCTCGGCCACGGAGGACGGCGAGCGGGCCCTGGAGATCCTGCTGGAGGCCGACGGTCCGCGTCTGGCCATCCTGGACTGGATGATGCCGGGCCTGGACGGCCCGCAGGTCTGCCGGCGCGTGCGCGAGGCGCAACGGGACGACGCACCCTACACCTACCTCGTCCTCTTGACCGCCATGGACGCCAAGCGGCACCTGGTGGCCGGCCTGGAGGCCGGCGCCGACGATTTCGTGAGCAAGCCCTTTGACAAGCACGAGCTGCGAGCTCGGGTGCGCACGGGGCAACGCATCGTCCAGCTGCACTGCGACCTGCTGGAGGCCAAGGCCGAGCTGCAGCGGCAGTCCATCACCGATTCCCTGACCGGCGCGCGCAGCCGGCGGGCCATCCTGCGGCGGCTGGGACAGGAGCTGGCGCGTGTGGAGCGGGAGCGAGGGGAGCTCAGTCTAGCCATGCTCGATCTCGACCACTTCAAGCGCGTCAACGATGCGCACGGCCACCTGGCCGGCGACGCCGTGCTGCGCGAAGCGGTGGAGCGCATGCACGAGGTCGTGCGCAACTACGATCTGCTGGGGCGCTTCGGCGGCGAGGAGTTCGTGGTGGTCCTGCCCGGGGCCGGACCGGCGGCGGCCCTGGCCGTGGGAGAGCGCCTGCGCCTGGCGCTGGCCGAGCGGCCCATGCGTTTCCAGGAGCGCTCCATCCCCGTCACCACCAGCATCGGTATCGCCAGCTGGCAGCCAGGCGTGGGTGTGGACCAGCTGGTGGGCTGGGCCGATGCGGCGCTGTATCGCGCCAAGGAGGCCGGTCGAAACCAGGTCCTGGCCCATGATCCGCAGCCCGAGGGAGACTCCTGAGCGCCATGCCCATCCTCCCGCAAGTCATGGTAGGGGTGGGCGCGGTGGCCTTGATCGTCTCTTGCCTGGCGGCCGTGCGTATCCGCAGGCGGGTCTCGCGCAGGTTGCGCGGCTTCTGGTTCGCCATCAACGGCATGATGGGCATGTTCGCCCTGGCCTACCTGGCGCACTTCTACCAGCTCGTCTCCCACAAGGGGGGGACCAACGAGCTGCTGGTGAGTTCGGTCTTTCTGGGGGGTGCCATCTTCGTGCTGCTGGTGACCCACTTGAGCTACGTCACGGTAGCCAGCGAGCAGCGCACGGCGGAGCTGGAACAGGCCCTGGCCCGCGAGCGCAGCGCCAAGATCCAGTTGCAGCGCACGCAGGACTTCCTGAATCGCATCGTGGCGTCCATCGACGAGCCCTTCATGGTCCTGGACCGGGACTACCGCGTCTTGTTGGCCAACGAGGCGGCCCGGTCCATGGCCGGGGGCGTGGACCCTGTTGCCGAGGGTCTTTGTTGTCACCAGATCAGCCACCAGAGGGATGAGCCCTGCAAAGACGAAGAGCACCCCTGCCCCCTGCGGGACGTGTTCGCCACCGGGCAGGTGCAACGCGTCGAGCACGCCCACAGGACCAGCGCAGGCCAAGAGCGCCTGGTGGAGGTGACCGCCTGGCCCATCTTCGACGAGCAGGGCCAGGTGATCCAGGTGATCGAGTACTGTCGGGATCGAACCCAGGCGCGGCACATGGAGCGCGAGCTGGCCGAGAGCGAGGATCGCTTCCGCAGCATCGCCATGTCGACCCTGGACGCCATCCTGATGCTGGACGGAGCGGGAAACATCAGCTTCTGGAATCCGGCCGCCGAGAAGTTGCTCGGCTACGGGGCCGAGGAGGTGATGGGGCGCAACCTGCACCTGCTGCTGGCGCCGCGCCGCTTCCACAAGGCCCACCTGTCCGCCTTCCCCCGCTTTCGGCGTGCGGGGAAGGGCCCGGTCATCGGGCGCGTGCTGGAGCTATCCGCCCAGCGCAAGGACGGTAGCGAGCTGCCCATCGAGCTCTCCGTGTCGGCCCTGCGCCAGGGCGGGCATTGGGGCGCTGTGGGCGTGATGCGCGACATCACCGAGCGCAAGCGCGTGGAGGAGGGCTTGCGCGAGGCCAAGCGCAAGTCCGAGGAGGCCGACCGCGCCAAGAGCGAGTTCCTGGCCAATATGAGCCACGAGATCCGCACACCCATGAACGGCATCATCGGCATGAGCGAGCTGCTGCTGGACAGCGAGCTGAGCGCGTACCAGCGCGACTGCGCCGAGACCGTGCGCGGCAGCGCCAGGGCTTTGCTGGGCATCGTCAACGACATCCTCGATTTTTCCAAGATCGAGGCCGGTCGCATCGACATGGAACGTACCGAGTTCCACCTCGCCGAGACCCTGGAGGAGAGCACCCATGTCTTGGCCATGCGGGCCCAGGAGAAAGGGATAGAGCTGGTCTGCCTGGTGGATCCCGAGGTGCCTGCGCGCTTGTGCGGAGATCCTGGCCGGCTGCGCCAGATCCTGACCAACCTCGTGGGCAATGCCATCAAGTTCACCGAGCGGGGGCAGGTGGCCATCGAGGTGGGGCTGGAGGAGCGCGACGGGCGGGGAGCGCTGCTGCGCTTCCAGGTGCGCGACACCGGCATCGGCATCCCCCAGGGTAGGCTGGATTCGCTGTTCGAGGCCTTCACCCAGGCCGACGCCTCCACCTCGCGGCGCTTCGGGGGGACGGGGCTAGGCCTGACCATCTCCAAGCGCCTGGTGGAGCGCATGGGGGGCGACATCGGCGTGGAGAGCGAGCTGGGGCGCGGGTCCACCTTCTGGTTCACGGTGCGCTTGGAGGTGGCCAGTGCCGCCGCGACCGCCGCGGAAGGGGAGGAATCCCGTCGGAGCAAGGGCCAGCGCGCAGCCCCGGCCGGGCCCGGCGGTTCCGCGGCGCGCAGCGCGCAAATCCTGTTGGCGGAAGACAATCCGGTCAACCAGAAGGTGGCCGCCAGCATCCTGGCCAAGCTGGGCCACAGCGTGCAGGTGGTGGGGACGGGTGCCGAGGCGCTGCGCGCACTGCGGGATCGGTCCTTCGACCTGGTGCTGATGGACGTGCAGATGCCGGAGCTGGATGGGCTGGAGGCGGCGCGACGCATACGCGGTGAGGGCTCAGAAGCCCTCGATCCCCGCGTGCCCATCGTGGCGCTGACCGCCCACGCCATGCCCGGCGATCGCGAGCGCGTGCTGGACGCGGGCATGGACGATTTTCTGGCCAAGCCCATCCTTCCAAAGGGGCTGCAGCGGGTGGTGGAGCGTTGGGTGGGCGGGGAGAGGGCCGAGCCTGCGAAGGGGGGCTACGAGCGCAGCGCCTTGCTGGAGGGGCTGGGGGGGGTTGAGGA
>CAYVQL010000490.1:3439-5637 GCA_964454135.1 uncultured Enterobacterales bacterium
GGATTGGTCCTTTTTCGGGCCCACCCGGGCGCCCCATGGGGGGGGGGGGGGGGGGGGGGCGGGTGGGGGGGGGGGGTGGGGGGCGGGGCGGGCGGGGGGGGGCTACGAGCGCAGCGCCTTGCTGGAGCGGCTGGGCGGGGATGAGGAGCTGCTGCGGGAGGTGCTGGAGGCCTTCGTGGCGGATGCGCCACGGCGGCTGGAGGCCTTGGCGCGCGGGCTGGAGGAGTGGGATGCGGAGAGCGTCCGATACCACGCCCACACCTTGAAGGGGGCGGCGATCAACCTGGGGGCGGAGGGATTGGCGGAGGTGGCGGCGAAGCTGGAGAAGCTCGCGGAGCGGAGGGATTTGGAGGAGGGGGAAGGGGCGTTGGGGGAGCTGCGGGAGGTGTTCGAGGCGGTCAGGGAGGGGGTGGGGGAGAGGGGGGCTTGACTGGGGGACGGGGCTCGGCTAACTACGGGCGGCTCGGGGTGTAGCGCAGCCTGGTTAGCGCGCCTGCTTCGGGAGCAGGAAGTCGGCGGTTCGAATCCGCCCACCCCGATCCTCTGAATCCCCGCTTTCGCCTACAAGAAGCGGGGATACTTTTCTCTGCTGCAGAGGGCGGGCTGGCGATTTGTCTAGCTGAGTTGTCTAGCTTTCTCTCCGGCGCCCCCCGTCAGGATGGTTGGGGATCCGACTCCGCGCCCCCGCGGTCTGTGGTGGCCCCGGTCCAGGCCCCAGGCCAGGGAGTGGCGTGAGCCGTCGAGAGACCCAACTGCTTCCGACGCTGGATGCCATGGAGAGTTCTGGCTTCACCAAGGAGCCGAAATGCTAGGGCGGGCTTTCCTTCCTCCCAGATCTACTACTCGCCTGCTGGCCCCACCCAGCCAGCGATGCCTCGCCTTCTGGAGTGGTCCGCGTAGAGCCGAACCTGGTCGCCACCTGGGACCCGCCCCTTTCGCGCTCCCCCACCAGCTCCTTCTACCTCTCGTCGCCGCATCTCTACGGCGATCATGTTGCAGCGGTCGCCTCCCTCCACATCGACCAGACCGAGGCTCTGCAGGACGAGGACATCAAGGGCAGCGTGGCCGTGGTGGACATGCCGTTCAGATCTGCTCCTGCCATACCGCGCTACGAGCCAGGAATCCCGCTGTCGTGTGGGGCTGTCTTCGGGGCGAGTCAGGACAGACGACCGGGGGCGCAAACTGCTGCATCCGTGTGCGCGGCGCCAGAAGGCAAGCAGCCCCTCGGACAAATGGGTGGCCACAACCTGACATAGCTCGCAGCCCTTCGCGATATGTAGCAGGCAGGCTGCGCTGCCCCTCAAATTCATCACCTAGGTCAATCCACCGTGGCAAGAATCCTGCTACTTGCTCCCCCGAACGACGACGGCTCCAGTCGAGCAGGTCCCCCTCTGGGTCTTCTCTACCTCGCCGCTATTCTTGAGCAGATCGGCCATGAGGTGGAGCTCGTCGACTACACCGTCGAGCTGCTGGGCCTGTCGGAGCTGGTGCGCAGGACTCAACAGGCTGATCTTGTGGGCATCACCATCATGTCCCGAACCAAGAGGTCTGCCGAGGAGCTTCTCGGCAGCATCCGTCTCCATGCGCCCGACACTCCGACCGTGGTGGGAGGTCCCCATTGCACCATTTCTGGGCGGCCCTTCCCTAGCGCGACGGTCACCGTGACCGGAGAGGCGGAGGAGGTCATCGCCTCTCTCGTGGATGATCTGCTCAGCTCCGATCTCGAATCCCCTATGGATGGCTGGACCGTTCACGGAGGCTGTCTCTCCAGAAGGGGCCTGGATCGCCTGCCCCACCCCAGCCGGCACTTGGTCGAGCGCTATGTCCAGTGTGGCTACAGCCTCATCGACGGGGAGCCAGCGAAGCCGCGTTCAACGAGCTTGATCACGACCCGCGGCTGCCCGATGTCCTGCCGTTTCTGCGCCCGCCGTTCTCTCAGCTTCAAGCGCTATAGGGAAAGAGGCGTCGATGGCGTCCTTCGTGAGCTCACAGAGGTCTACCGCTCTGGGTATCGCATCGTGGACCTGACCGATGACAACCCCACAGCCAGCAGCCGACGTTTCGCCGAGATCCTGCGGGGCATGATCGAGCGCGAAGTGCGCCCCGTGATAACCCTGAACGGTTGGGCAGGGGTGACGGACCCCTGTCCCTCGTCAGAACCTCATCCACGACGACCACACCCGCGGCTCGGAGTTCAT
>CAYVQL010000491.1:0-5630 GCA_964454135.1 uncultured Enterobacterales bacterium
CCCACCGGCTTCGCCTCCCCGCCGCTCTTCCGATCTGACCCCGAGGCCGCGGGCTACCCGGGCGCCTACGAGTACTGCTACGGCATCGACAACGACTGCGACGGCGACACCGACGAGGACCACGCCCTCGACGCGTCCACCTGGTACGAGGACGCCGACAGCGACGGCTTCGGCAATCCTTCGGTCAGCGACGACGAGTGCTATCAGCCCAGCGGATACGTGGCCGACGACACCGACTGCGACGACGGTGACGCCGCCATCTACCCAAACGCCACCGAGTACTGCAACGGCTACGACGACGACTGCGACAACGACATCGACGAGGACAGCGCGGCCGACGCCTCGGTCTGGTATGAGGACGCCGATGGCGACAGCTACGGCAATCCTTCGGTCAGCGACACGGAGTGCTACCAGCCCAGCGGCTACGTCTCCGACGACAGCGACTGCGACGACGCCGACGCCACCTCCTACCCGGGGGGCACCGAGGTCTGCGACGGGGCCGACAACGACTGCAACGGCACCGTGGACGACAACCCCGTCGACGGCAACACCTACTACCTCGACGCCGACTCCGACGGCCTGGGCGATCCCAACAACACCGACAGCGAGTGCTCGCTGCCCTCCGGCTACGTCGAGAACGAGTACGACTGCGACGACAGCGATCCCAGCGAGCCGGTGGTGGTGGACATCTCCAGCGGCTCCAGCTCGGGCGCCGGCACGCTGAGCAGCCCGCTGGATGTGATCCAGGACGGCATCGACCGCGCCTATTCCTGCGTGATCGTCTTCTCCGGCACCTACGAAGAGGAGATCGACCTGAGCGGCAAGAGCCTGGATCTCTGGGGCGTGGAGGGCGAGGACGTCACCTTCATCGACGCCAACCTCACCACCTGCGACGACAGCAACCCCGGCGACTGCAACGCCACGGTCACCATCGCCAGCTCATCCGGCGCCGCGCCTTCCATCCACGGCTTCACCATCCGCGGCGGCACGGGTTCCATGTCCAGCTCCAGCTCCACCCAGAGCTGCGCCGACAGCTCGGCGTCTCATGGCGGCAACAACACCTGCACCATCACCACCTACGAGTACTGCGGTGGCGGCATGTACATCGAGGGTGACGACCCGGTGCTGTACGACCTGGTGGTCGAGGACAACACCCTGCCCGACTTCGCCCAGGTCAGCACCGGCTCCTGGACCCAGACCTGGATGTACAGCTACGGTGGCGGCATCTGCGCCATCAACGCCGTGGTGGACATGGACAACGTGCAGGTGATGGACAACTTCGCCGACCAGGGTGGCGGCCTCTACGGCAGCGACTCCGCGGCCATCGACCAGCAGCATTGCCTGGTGATGGACAATGTGGCCACCGACGGCGCGGGCGCCAACGTGGACTCCAGCACCTCGTTGACCGCCAACAACACCATCTATGGCTGCAACGGCGCGACCACCGATGGCGGCGGACTCTTCCTGGACGGCAGCGGTACCACCGCCGACTTCGTCAACACGGTGCTCTACGACGACACCTCGTCCACCGGCAGCAGCCACGGCGCTGCGGTCTACGGCGGCAGCAGCAGCACCATGAACATGATGAACAGCATCGTGCAGACCACGGTCTCGGCCTACTCGCTCTACGGTGCGGGCAGCGGCAGCTTCTCCTACAACAACATCTACAACGCCGCCACGTCCAGCTACACCTACGGGGGCAACTACAGCTCCTCCGCGGGAATGGTCTCCTCCGACCCGCTCTTCACCGCGGCCAGCTGCGACGGCAATCCCAACAACGATGATTTCTCGCTGTCCTCCGGCAGCCCGTCCATCGACGCGGGCAGCGCGTCGAGCAGCTACTACGACACCGACGGCTCCCGCAACGACCAGGGTGCCTACGGCGGGCCGCAGGGGAATTGGTAGCGGGGGGTAGGGCGGGGCTGGCGGCCTGTCGCTCCGTTCAGCCCTCCCGTGGCACCGGGAAGCTGGTCACGAAGCGCTTGCCGTCCTGCTTGCAGACGTTCTGCAGCAGGTCGCGGCCCGATTTCCCCGCGGGGGGCAGGCCGCCACCAGGCTCCACCCACTGGCCCACCATGTGGAAGCGGTCCAGGCCGGGCAGGGTCTTCTCCATGCCGCCGCTCATCAGCATGGCCATGATCTCGTGGGAGAACATCCAGCCCTCTACCGAGCCCTTGCGGTTTCCGGTGTAGCGAACGGTGGTCAGGGGCGTGGCCACGTCCTGCTTGCGCACTGCGGCGGCCAGGCCAGGGATCCGGGCGTCCAGCAGCTCGACGACCGCGGCGGCGATGCGGTTTTTTTCGGCTTCGTAGGCCTTTTTATCCTTGGCAAGGGCTTCCCAGCGCTCCCACTCCACCTCGAAGGTGACGGAGGCCACGGTGTGACCCGCCGGCGCCATGGAGGGATCCGCCGCGTAGTGGCGAAAGGAGATGCGCTCCCGCTCCTGCCCTGCCAGCAGCAGGGGCTCGTCCAGGTAGTAGACTGCGCCGTGGGGGTGGTCCGAGAGGTCCTTCTCCAGCCCCAGACAGACCAGCACCATGGGGTGGAACAGGGGCAGCTCGTCGTAGTAGCGCTGGATCCTGTCGCCCACGTACCGCCCGCCCAGCAGCTCGAAGATGGTGGCATAGCCGTCGGCGGCCGAGACCACCCTGCCCGCGCGGTGCTCGCTCCCATCTTCCAGCCGCACGCCCACGGCCCGGTGGTCTTCCACCAGGATCTCTGCGACCCGACTGCGGTATTGGATCTGGCCTCCCAGCTCGAGAAAGCGCCTCTCGATGGAGCGGGCGAAGGGCAGGGAGCCGCCCAGGGGGTAGCCGGCGCTGCGGGCGTGCAGGCAGGCCAGGACCATCAGGACCGTGATGGTGGGGAATCCCGGGGGGTAGAGCTTGGTGAGCAGCTCTCGCAGGAAGGGATCCTTGAAGCGCTGCAGGTAGGTCGTCCAATCCTGGTTGCGGGTGCGGATGAAGATGTCGAGTACGGGCAGCACGCGCCAGAAGGCCTTCAGCCCATCCCAGGGACCCATCAGCTCGCGCGCTTTCAGCACGGGGGGATCGAAGCGCGAGAGGCGCTTGACGGTGCGGGCCAGGCCCCGGATGGCGCGTGCATCGCCGGGGGCCAGCTCGATCATATGCTCGGCCAGGGCGTCGGCGTTGGTGTGGAGCACCAGCCGGCGCCCCTGGGCGTCCACGATGTGGGCGATCTCGTCGTAATGCAAGAACTCGCGCCCCTGCAAGGCCCCCAGCTCGCCCCAGATCACGTGGAAGGACGAGGCCGGGCTGGTTCCCATCAGCCAGTGCACGCAGCCGTCGAAGGTGTAGGCGCCGCGCTTCCACGCCGTGCAGAGCCCACCGGGCTTGTCGTGCGCCTCGAAGATACGGGCGGAGTAGCCGTTCATTCGCGCGTAGCAACCGGTCGAGAGGCCGGCGATACCTGCTCCGATCACGATGATGTCGTCTGACATGCCGAGGCTCCCTGCGCCGGGCGAGGATCCATATGCCCGGTCGGCGAGCGGGTGGCGACGCGCTGACCCTGTATCCCGGATGGGCGGGGGATGGTGCTCGAGGGGAGGTCCGCCGGCGGGTCGCCGCCTGCGGAATCCGGGAGCCCCCCCTGGCGCGGCGAGCGGGAGCAGCTGGAGTAGTATCTAAGCCATCCCATCCCGGAAGAAAGGCCTCCATGACCACGCTCGCGAAGCGTCTCCTCGCCGAGCTGCGCCCCGCCCGCCTGCTGCCCAACCTGACGGCCGGGCTGGTGGTGGGCGTGCTGAACGCCGCCCTGGCGGTGGCCTTCGCCAGTCTGGTCTTCGGCGGCGAGCTGGCGCCCCATCTCTCCACCGGTATCGGCGTCATGCTCTTCGGCTGCGTGGCTGTCGGCACCGTCGTCGCGCTGACCAGCTCCTTTCCGGGGTCCATCGGCATCTTGCAGGAGGGGCCGCTGGTCATCCTGGCCGTGGCCGCCTCCGCCATCGCCACCAGCATGTCCGAGACGCCTGGTCCCGACGGCCGCTTGATGACCGTCATAGCCGTGATGGCGGTCACCTCCGCGGCGACCGGGGCGGTGCTGCTGCTCTTGGGCTGGTTCCAGCTTGGGAACCTGATGCGCTTCATCCCCTATCCGGTCATCGGCGGCTTTCTGGCTGGCACGGGGCTGGTGCTGGTGTTGGGCGCCATAGGCGTCATCATCGATCAACCCCTGAGCTGGTCCCTGTTGCGCGACCTCCCTTCCTCTGCGGAGGGCGGCAAGCTGGCCGTGGGCTTGGGCTTCGGTGGGCTGCTCTTCGTCGTGCATCGCCGCTGCCAGCACTTCCTGGCTCTTCCGCTATGCATCGTAGCGCCGGTGCTGCTCTTCTTCCTGGTGAACCAGGCCATGGGTTCGAGCCTGGCCCAGGCCCAGGCCCATGGCTGGCTCTTTGGCGCGCTGCCTGAGGGGATGCTCTGGGATCCCAGCATGTGGTTGCGCATCCAAGGGGTGGACTGGAGCCATGTCTCCTAGCAGGCCGGCGATCTCTCGGCAGTTGTGATCATCAGCGTGATCGCAGTGCTCTTGAACACCGGGGGGCTGGAGCTGCTGGTGAAAGGGGATCTGGATGTGAACCGGGAGCTGCGCGTGGCCGGTCTGGCCAGCCTGGCCGGGGCCTGCGGGGGCGCTCCTGTGGGCTTCCAGGGGATGAGCGACACGGCTCTGGCCTACGATCTGGGTGCTCGCGGCAGGACGCCGGGCCTGGTGGCGGCCCTGTTCTACGCCGGCACGCTGGCGGCGGGATCCGGTCTGCTCATCTTCTGCCCCCGCTTCCTGGCCGGGGGCCTGCTCCTCTTCCTGGGCCTGAGCTTCCTGGGCGAGTGGCTGGTGGACGCCTACAAGAAGCTGCAGCGGCCAGAATACGCCAGCATCGTGCTGGTCGCGGTGGCCATCGCCGGTCTCGGCTTCCTGGAGGGCGTGGCTCTGGGTCTGCTCGTGGCGGCCAGCACCTTCGTGGTCCAGTACAGCCGCATCGACGTGGTGAGGCACGCCTTCACGGGCTCAGAGCTGCACAGCAACGTCGACCGCACGCCCCGCCAGGCGCGGCGGCTCAAGCACTTGGGGCGGCGCACCCTGATCCTGTATTTGCAGGGGTATGTCTTCTTCGGCACAGCCTACGACCTGCTGGCCAAGGTCAGGGAGAAGGCGCAGGATCCGTCTACTACTACGCGCTTCGTGGTGCTGGATTTCCGCCTGGTGACCGGGATCGACTCCTCGGCTCTGCACAGCTTCTTCAAGCTGAGACAGTATGCCGAAGAGCATTCCCTGGTCCTGGTGTTCGCCGAGCTGCGAGACGAGTTCCGCCAGCACCTGGAGAGGGCGGGCTACGAGGCCGACGCCGAGCACCAGGGGATCCTCCAGCTGCCCGATCTGGACCGGGCCATCGAGTGGTGCGAAGAGCGCGTCCTGAGCCAGGACCAGGAGGGCGCTGCCGCGACGGAGCACCCCTTGGAGCAGATCCTGCAGACCGCCTTCGGAAGGGGGGAGAGGCTGCGACGCTTCATGGCCCACCTGGAGCGGCGGGAGGTGCCGACCAGCGGGGAAGGGGGTCAGGAAAGGGGGAAACATAGGTAGGAGTAAAAGTGCTACGAGAATGAAGAGATCATATGTTG
>CAYVQL010000492.1:0-5531 GCA_964454135.1 uncultured Enterobacterales bacterium
GGCATCATCTACGGCAAGGACACGCCCAACTTCGTGGCCAACCGCATCGGCATCTACGGCATCGCCTCGGTGTTCAAGCACATGGCGCGCCTGGAGCTGGGCATCGAAGAGGTGGACGCCACCTTCGCCAAGCCCATGGGCCGCCCCAAGTCAGCGGTCTTCCGCACGGCCGACCTGGTGGGCCTGGACACCCTCTGCCACGTCTTCGACAACGTCTACGACGGCTGCCCGGACGACGAGCGGCGCGACATGTTCGTGGCCCCCGACTGGCTGAAGCAGATGATCGACGAGGGCGCCCTGGGCGGCAAGGTGGGCTACGGCTTCTACAAGAAGAGCCGCGACGACAAGGGCAAGCGCCTGATCCTGGCCCGCGACCTGGTCACGGGCGAGTATCGCAAGGCCGGCAAGCCGCGCTTCTCCAGCATCGGCAACGCCCGCGGCAAGGACGACCCCGGCCAGTCCATGACGGCCATGGTCAAGGGCAGGGACAAGGCCGCTCAGCTGGCCTGGGCCTGCACGGCCGAGACCCTGATCTACGCCGCCAACCGCATCCCGGAGATCGCCGACGACATCGTCAACATCGATCGCGCCATGCGCTGGGGCTTCGCCTGGGATCTGGGGCCCTTCGAGAGCTGGGACGCCATCGGCCTGGCCTACAGCGTCAAGCGCATGAAGGACGACGGCCTGGACGTGCCGGCCTGGGTGGAGCAGATGCTCGCCAGCGGGCGCAGGAGCTTCTACGGGCGCGACGCCGAGGGGCGGCCCACCTACTGGGACCCTGCCACGCAAGAGGCCAAGCCGGTCCCCACCTCTGATCGTTGGTTCTTCATCAAGGACGCCAAGCAGGGCCAGCGCCCCATCGCCAAGAACATGTCCTGCGACCTGCTGGACATCGGCGACGGCGTGCTGCTGTTGGAGTTCCACTCCAAGATGAACGCCCTGGACGACGACATCATCAACACCTACGACAAGGCCCTGGATCAGCTGGAGGCCGGCAAGTGGGAGGCCCTGGTGGTGGGCAACCAAGGCAGCAACGCCTTCTGCGCCGGTGCCAACCTCTTCATGGTGGGCATGGCCGCAGCCACGCAGCAATGGGGCATGCTCGAGGCCGTGGTGGAGCGCCTGCAGAAGGTCTGCATGCGGGCCAAGTACAGCCCGCGCCCCGTGGTCACGGCCCCCTATGGCCTGGTGCTGGGCGGCGGCTGCGAAGTGGCCATGCAGTCCTCCTTCACCCAGGCGGCCGGCGAGTCCTACATCGGCCTGGTGGAGGTGGGCGTGGGCCTCATCCCAGCCGGCGGTGGCTGCAAAGAGGTGCTGGCCCGCTATATGGGCGACATCCCGGAGGGCACCGAGTACGACCCCAACCCCTTCGTCCAGGCAGCCTTCAAGAACATCGGCCTGGCCAAGGTGGCCACCTCCGCCGAGGAGGCGCGCGCCATCGGCTACCTGAGGCCCAGCGACGGCCTGACACTGGACCCGGATGCCCTGATCCAGGACGCCAAGAACGCGGCCCTGGGCCTGGTCAAGCTGGGCTACAAGCCGCCGCGCCGCCGCAAGTTCCGCCTGCCGGGACGCACGGGCAAGGCGGCCATCGAGCTCTTCTTGTACCAGATGCACCAGGGCGGCTGGGCCACCGACCACGACATGGTGGTCAGCGGTGAGCTGGCCCGCGTGATGACGGGCGGCGACATCCCGTTCGGCAGCTACGTGGACGAAGACCACGTGCTGCAGCTGGAGCGCGAGGCCTTCCTCTCGCTCTGCGGCACCGCCGGCACCCAGGCCCGCATCCAGCACATGCTGCAGACGGGCAAGCCCCTGCGCAACTAGGCCAACCACCTCAACTTTCGGAGAACTGAATCATGTTCGACAAGAATGCAAGAGACGTCGTGGTGGTGGCCGCCGTGCGCACCCCCGTCACCAAGGCCAACAAGGGCTCCCTGAAGGACACCCGGCCCGACGACCTGATGACCATCGCCATCCAGGGCCTGCTGGCCCGCCTGCCCGACTTCGACCCGGCCCAGATCGACGACATCGTCATCGGCTGCGCCTTCCCCGAGGGCGAGCAGGGCATGAACGTGGCCCGCATCGTGTCGCTGAAGGCGGGCGTCCCCTACACCGTGCCCTCCATGACCATCAACCGCTTCTGCTCCTCGGGCCTGCAGTCCCTGGCGCAGGCCGCGGCCTGCATCCAGGCCGGCTGGTACGACGTGGCCCTGACCGGCGGCGTGGAGTCCATGTCAATGATCCCCATGGGCGGGCAGAAGCCCTCGCCCAACCCGGACATCATGGAGAACCACCCAGGCATCTACTCCCCCATGGGCACCACCTCGGAAGAGGTCGCCTCGCGCTGGGACGTGTCCCGCGAAGACCAGGACGCTTTCGGCCTGCGCTCCAACACGCTGGCGCTGGAGGCCATCGCCCAAGGCGTCTTCGTGGACGAGATCGTGCCAGTCAAGACCAAGGTCTTCGTCAATGGCGAGTGGATCGAGAAGACGGTGGACACCGACGAGGGTCCACGCGCCTCCACGCTCGAAGGGCTGGCCAAGCTGCGCCCGGTCTTCTCCACCAAGGGGCGCTCCACCGCGGGCAATTCCTCCCAGACCTCCGACGGCGCCGCCGCCACGCTGGTCATGGCTCGTGAAAAGGCCGAGGCCTTGGGCCTGCCCGTGCTGGCAGTCTTCCGCGGCTTCCAGGTGGCGGGCGTGGAGCCCGAGGTGATGGGCATCGGGCCGGCCGAGGCCATCCCCAAGGTGCTGGACAAGCTGGGCATGAGCGTGGACCAGGTGGATCTCTTCGAGATCAACGAAGCCTTCGCCTCCCAGGCGCTCTACAGCGTGCGCAAGGTGGGCATCGACCCCGACAAGGTCAACGTGCACGGCGGCGCCATCGCCTTGGGCCACCCCCTGGGCTGCACGGGCGCCAAGCTCACCGCCACCCTGCTGCACGAGCTGAAGCGCTCGAACAAGCGCTTCGGCATCGTGTCCATGTGCATCGGCGGCGGCATGGGTGCGGCGGCCGTGTTCGAAAACGAGGCCTGAGCCGGCCCTGGCGGACGTCGGGAACGCTCGACAGGCCCGCTCCCATCCTGAGGTTCTTGACACCACCTCCCCCGTGAGTAAAACTTTACTCACGAGGTGAACCATGGCACGCTTCCAGGCCACGACGAACGCGATGCTCGAAGAGGAGCTCGACGCCCTGCGAGCGGAGATGGGCCTGAGAGAAAACCAGAAGGCGGAGCTGCTGCGCGAGCTGGCTTCCATGGCCGCCTGGCTGGTCGCGCAGACGCGTGCCGGTCGGACGATCGAAGCCCGCGGTCCCAGTGGCGTGGAGGTCTTCGACCATCCCGTGATCAGATCGGCCGCGGCTACCCGCCGGCTCGTTCTCGCTCCGGACGAAGTGGAGCGCCTCGCGGCGGTCCTGGACGGCGAGGCTCCCTTGCCGGAGGGTCTTCGCCGAACGCTCGCGCGGCTCTCGCAGGATGACCGCCGCCCGCCCGTGCTCTCATGGCCGTCGCAGTGAGCGTACGCCTCGAGCTGCTCAGCAGGGACCACCGCAGCCTGGTGTCCGCGTTCGACAACGACGAACCGGAGCTGGTCACCTACCTGAGGCGGTGGGCGCTCCGGCACCAGGAGCGCGACAGGCTGGGCCGGACATGGATCGCGATAGACGACGCGGCCGGTGTTCAGCGACTCGCCGGGTTCTTCACCTTGTCGGCTGCGAGCCTGGAGCGGCAGCTCGTCACTGCAGGGGACCTGGCCCGCCTACCCAGGTTCCCGATCCCGGCGGTGCTCCTCGCTCGCCTCGCGGTGGATCGGCGGGTCCAGGGTCAGGGACTCGGCACCTGGCTGTTCGACGAAGCCCTGAGGAAGACGCTCGTGCTGGCAACGGAGGGGCCCATCGGGTTCCGGGTGTTGGTCACCGATGCAAAGAACGAGCGTGCAGCGCTCTTCTACGAGGGGCGAGGCCTTGTCCGTCTGACCGATGGGCGATGGCCATGCAGGATGGTCCTCAACCTCCATCCGCTCATGGATGGCGAGTGATCGAGCATCGAGCGCGAGGCCCCCAGCCACTGGCCTTGCCCACGCCCCTGTGGCGATATTAGAGCCCTGCCCTGCCCAGCAGCCAGAGGATGGAGACCATGCATATCTACGACACCCTCCAACAGCGCGGCTTCATCGACGCCTGCACTGACGAGGCGGCCCTGCGCGCCCTGCTCGAAGAAGAGCAGGTCACCTGCTACATCGGCTTCGACCCCACGGCCGAGTCTCTGCACGCCGGCAGCCTGGTGCAGCTGATGTCCCTGGCCCATATGCAGCGCGCCGGCCACCGGGTGATCGCCCTGGTGGGCGGTGGAACCGCCAAGGTGGGGGATCCCAGCGGCAAGACCGAGCTGCGCAAGATGCTGTCCGACGAGGATCTGGAGACCAACAAGCGGGGTATCTCGGCCCAGATGCAGCACTACATCGACCTACAGGCCGACACGGGCGTGATGGTGGACAACGCCGACTGGCTGATGCCACTGAACTACATCGCCTTCTTGCGGGAAATCGGGCGCCACTTCAGCGTCAACAAGATGATCAAGGCCGAGTCCTACCGCGCGCGTCTGGAGGGCAGCGGCCTGTCCTTCATCGAGTTCAACTACCAGGTGCTGCAGGCCTACGACTTCCTGGAGCTGTACCGGCGCTACGGCTGCCGCCTGCAGATGGGCGGCAGCGACCAGTGGGGCAATATCGTGGCAGGCATCGACCTGACGCGGCGCATGGCCAAGGCCGAGGTCTACGGTCTCACGTCGCCGTTGGTCATGACCGCCTCAGGCGAGAAGATGGGCAAGACCGCCGCTGGCGCGGTCTGGCTCGATCCGCAGCGCCTGGCGCCCTTCGGCTACTACCAGTACTGGCGCAACGTGCAGGACGCCGACGTGGGGCGCTTCCTGCGCCTGTTCACCTTCCTGGAGCTGGAAGAGATCGCCGAGCTGGAGGCGCTGCAGGGTGCCGAGATCAACCGCGCCAAGGAGCGCCTGGCCTGGGAGGCCACCGCGCTGGTGCACGGCGCCCAGGCCGCCGGCCAGGCCCAGGCCGGGGCCCGCGCGGCCTTCGCCGGCGGCGGCGCCAAGAGCGAGATCCCCACCCTGCGCACGGACCTGCCGCGCCCCGTCGTGGAGCTGCTGCACGAGAGCGGCCTGTGCAAGGGCAAGGGCGACGCCCGGCGCCACATCAAGGGCGGCGCCGTGCGCTACGGCGACCAGCGCGAGAAGATCTCGGACATCCACTTCCAGCTGGGTCCCGAGCACCTGGATGACGATGGCGCGGTCAAGCTGTGGAAGGGGAAGAAGAACACGGTGCGGGTGGTGGTGGGGTAAGGCCCCTGCCCCCCCCAACTCTGAGCGAACCGCATTACGCTGCCCGCGGATGAATAGGCCCTATGTCCCATGCTTTGCGCTCTTTGAGCGAGAACACCCCCCTACTCGGCCAGCACAATTGAGCCTCTCGTAAAAAGCCAGGCCCAATGCAGCGGACGCACTCCTCTCGTAG
>CAYVQL010000493.1:0-5525 GCA_964454135.1 uncultured Enterobacterales bacterium
GCTCCCGCATCACAGCTGTGTTGCGATGGAGCCACGGGACGTGCGCGGCCCGTTTATATCCATGCATCAATTGTCAGCCAAGAAGGCCGATTTTGTTCGGTGCCCGTTTTTTGCCCTTTTCGAGAAGTTGAAGGTAGTGGGCGAGATGGGACTCGAACCCATAAAGTGACCCAGATTTTAAATCCAGCGCGTATGCCAATTCCGCCACTCGCCCGTGGCGTCTCCATTTTACCAGGAAAGCGCCTGTTGGGCAAGGGTTTAGCGCCCTCGTGGTTCATCCCGCAGCCGTAGACACATGGCGCCTAACGCCACCATAGACGAACACTTGCGCGATCAAACATTGCGCATAGAAGGTGAGGCGTACTGCTTATGCGCAGTTCGGCCGAAGTCCATGCTTCAGCCAACCATCGACCGCATCGCCGCTCCTCACGCAGTCAGCGGCATTGCCCCTCTCCCAGCAGAGGCTGTACGAGCCAACATCAACGCAACTGGAAGCCCTCGGTCGATGGGCCTCGTCGTCTTCGCAGCCACCTCCATTCAACCTGTGATCTGAACAGACCAACCCGCTGCGTCCAAGAAACCGAACCGGCCAGCCGTATCCGCTCTACCAGAACGACGCCTCGGAAAGGTCTTGCCAAAGTCACCAAGTCCGCTGCCTGCCTCGACGGGCGTTGCTGGGTGCACTGGTCGTCAGGGCAGCCCGCGGGCGGGGCCGGTCGTTCGCGGGGCCTGCAACGGTTCGTGACCCAGCACCTGTTCGGCCTTCGAACGCGCAAGCGGGCTCGACAAAATGATGACGGATGTCACCCCCCTTGCCGGTCAGATTTTGTCCGGCAGAGCTTGCGTTTCGTCTACGATCGCATAAGAGATATCCATGGTCGATACAGAGGTAACAGAGCAGGAGCCCCTCGTTGGCCCACTGGGATTGGTGAGGCCTTCGTCTTGGGAACCGCCTGGCAGTCAGGCGCAGGCTCAGCCTCTGAGCTACGCCTCCCTGCCCTCGCGGCCGCCCCCCATGGCAGCCGAGGAGGACGAGCCATACGATCCCGCTTCGGAGGAAGACGGCAAGCCGCGCCGAAAGCCCGAGCCCTTCGCCGAGTACCAGGGCTGGGTGCGCGAGCTCTGGCTGCACGGCTGGAACGATGGGCCCTTCGAAGAAGGCGAGGATCCCGCAGAGGCGGCCCACGACAGCGGCGTTCGAGCCGATGGCGCCAAAGACGCCGCGGCTCGACGCCGCGCGTCCCGCGAACAAGCCGCTAGCCAGCTGCTACGCCGCATGGCCGCCCTGGCCGGTGGCGGCCGGGCCCTTGACCTGCGCCAGGCAAGGCTGCTGGCCTGGTTCCGCGCCCAGGATCTGTCGCTGCTGGGCTACCCCGGCTTCCCGATCTTCATGCGCGAGCGGTTGGACTGGAAATCCAGCTGGACCTACCAACTCATGAAGCTGTCCTCCTGCGGTCTGCCGCGCATCCAGGCCGCGGTCTGCCTGGGTTTGATCTCCTTCGAACAGGCTTTTCAGGCCGTGGGTGAAATCGGCCCCGATGAACAGGTCGACTGGCTGGACCGCGCGTTGGCCGGTCTGGTGGAGGCCTGGCGCGAGAAGCGGCCTCGACCAAGCGAAGACGAGGAGCCCCTGCGCTGGTCCACGGACCTGCAGGGCGAGCAGCTGCAGGAGATCCTGCGCGCGCGCCATATGGCCCGGCTCTGCATGGGCCGCCCGGTCAGCGACGAGCAGGCCGACCGATACATATTGATACAGTGGCGCAAACGCAGGCCCGGAAAAGAGATCCTGGCCGAAGCCCGCCAGCCCCCGCCCGTGCCCGATGTGGGCGAGAGCTCCTGGTGCGACGCCCCCGATCCGGCCACACCCCTGGTGGGCCCCTGGATAGAGCCACGCGATCTGCAGCACGGTCTGCGTCTATTGGAGAACCTGCAGCAGGTGCGTCGCCTGCGGGTGTTGGCCCTGGGGCGGGCCTACCAGCTGGCGTCCGAAGATCGGCTCTACCTCGAGATGGGCTACCACAGCCTGGGCGGCTTGGCCCAAGACGGCCTGGACACCAGCACGCGCACTCTGGAGCGCTACCGCGCCCTGGCCCAGCTGATCGACGAGCTGCTGCCCGTTCACCAAGCCGTGGAACAGGGCCTGGACCTGTCCCGTGCGCGCATGGTGGCCGACATGGCCTGCGAAGAGGATGTCGAGGATTGGCTGCATGTGGCCAAGTGGACGGGCGTGGGTGAACTCCGCCGCGCAGTCAAGCTGGTGGGCAGCAGCAAGCGCGTGGCTCGCGAGCTGCTGGCCATGTACCGGCAGGCCATCGCCGCGGCGCGCGAGCTGGTGCCCGGGGCGGAGCCCATGGGGCTCGCACCGGCCGAGGAAGAGGCCTCCCCTGCCCAGGAAGAGGATGCGACGGAATCCGGAGACCAGCCCCGGTCCGGCCAGGATGCGAAGAGCACCGCAAGCCGGGCCCAGGCCGATGCGACAAGATCCGGAAACCGGCCCCGCGCCCTGAAGCTGGCCGTGGCCCTGCGGGCCGTGCTCGCGCCTCCGCCTGCGCCCCGGTGGGTCACCGTGCATGCCGATCTGCCCGCCGCTGCACGCTGGTTCCTCGAAAACGTCAAGCCAGAACCCCAAAAGGGCTTTGGAAAGGTCAAGGAAAGGGACGATTTCCGCTGCCAGAACCCTGAGTGTCGCCGTCGCACGCTGCGCGCCCATGCCCACCATCACCACGAGCGCAACAAGGGGGGCGGAAATCAACTTTGGAACGGCAAGACGGTCGATCCCTCCTGTCATCTTCGGCTGATTCACGCCGGGCGTGTCACCGTGGAGGAGATCAAACTCGAAGGCCTCCCTCAAGTCGTGCATGGAGCGCGCCCAATACGCTGGTGGCTGCCGAGCGATGAAGGGAGGGCGCTTGAGCTCTGGCGCTACCCGGGGCGGGTGGTGGTCGTGTTCTGATGGACCAGCTCGACCGGCCTCGCATCCAAGAAGGAGAACCTCCGCGAAGTGGCTCGGCATCGAAAGACGCGGCCCTTTCAAGCAGCGTGATGATCTCTTTGGCCGCGAGGATGACCGGGGCCGGTCGATGACCGTATGGTCATGAGGAGGAACGGGAACGAGTTCTCCCTCTGCGCCCCGACAAGCTGCTCCCATGGAACCGACCGCGGCTCGACAGGCACCGACCCGAGCTCGCGCCGCAGGTTCAAGACGCTGATCGCCAGAGAATGCCAACCAGGCTCATTTCACAGGCCCGGCCATTCCGGGTCTTCCCGGGGCCGATGGGCGTGGACCGCAGCGGCACCCCAGCCCGACCGCCCTGCAGCCAGACCATTCTCCATAAGCGTCGAAAACCGTCGAACCTGACTGTCGAACTTCGACGCTTTCGACACCTCACCCACCAACGAAAGCCTCTTTTCGCCTGGCACGGATCGTGACAAGGCTACGGGGCGCACCGCAACCAAGGACCACCCTCAATGAGCAGCTCCAATCAGACCGACGATCCCAGAACAGAGCTCTCCACCCACCTCTGCACCCGCTACAAGCAGGAAATGCGCCTGCGAGGCTACGCCCGCGCCACCATCAAGGCCTACAGCTCCTGCCTGCGCAGCTTCGTCCGCTGGCTCGCGCCCACCTTTCCGCGAGACGCCACCAGCGAGCAGGTCCGAGCCTACCTGCTGCAGATCCTGGAAGTGGGCAGCTCGCGCGCCCTGGTGGACCAGACCATCTCGGCACTCAAGTTCCTCTACGTGGAGCTCTACGAGCGCCCTGCGGACAGCTTCAAGGTGCCCCGCCCCAAGCACGCCAAGAAGCTGCCCGCCGTGCCCACGCGCGATGAGGTGCTGCAGCTGGCGGATACCATCCTGAACCGCAAGCACAGCGTGGCCGTGCTGCTGATGTACGCGGCGGGCCTGCGGGTCTCGGAGCTCACCGATGCCACGGTGGGCGACGTGGACCTTCAAGAGCTGACGCTCTTCGCGCGGGAATCCAAGGGCGCCAAGGACCGGCTCACCATCTTCAGCGACAACCTGGTGGAGGAGCTGCGCTGGCTCTGCGGGCAGCGCGCCCCGTCCGCACCCCTGGTGCCCTCGCGGGCCGGCGGAGCGCTGTCGGTGCGCAGTCTGCAGCAGGTGATGAAGCGGGCCTGCGGCAAGGCCGGGCTGCGCAAGAAGATCACGCCCCATTCGCTGAGGCACGGCTTCGCCACTCACCTGCTGGAAGCCGGCACGGACCTGCGGGTCATCCAGCTGCTGCTGGGTCACGCGCGTATCGAGACCACCACGCGCTACACGCACATGCGCAATCCGAACACGCTGCGGGTGCGCAGCCCGCTCTGATCCCGCCCACAGCCCCCCCCAACCTCAAGGCCTGCTCGACATGATGCGCGCCCAGGCGTCGTACTCGCCGCTGCCCAGGGGGGCGTCGTCCTGGGCCACATAGCCGTCCCCATAGGGATCGGAACTGTCCACGTACAGGCACATGCCCGCCGGGCTGTGCAGCTCCAGGGCGTAGGTGGCGCCAGGCACGAGCGGCGCCTCGTCGGCCCCCCAGGCAGCCACGGCCACGTTGTCGCTGTACGGGGTCGCCCGCTTGGACGCGCCCACCTGGGCGCCCGACGCCCCCCCCTCCCGCAGGCTGTAGGTCAGCTCGTCCCGGTCGGAGATGCCGCCCACCCAGAAGCCAGCCGTGCGCAGCGCCGTGCCGCGGGCCTGGAAAACCTGGGAAAACGTGCTGCTCCAACCCTCGCAACCCCCCGAGATGACGGCCAGCTCGGTGAGCAGGTCATCGCCTTCCATTTCCAGGGTGACCCCCATGTCCCAGTCCTGGGCCGCGCTGCTGGCGTAGCCGCTCCCCCCCGCGTAGGACTGGTCGCGATCGACGTAGGGCGCCCAGCCGCCCAGGTCCCCGCTGGCAGGCACGATGTTCAAGAAGTAGCTGGCGCCGCTCTGCAAGGGGCAGTCGCCCCGGCTGGCCCAGGCCACGGTGCCGCGGCCGGAGTTGCCCCCGCCCATGGAACCGCTGCAGACGGCGGATCCGCCGTAGCCCCCCTGGTGCAGGCTGAGGTTCAAGGTCTGGGACTCGCTGGCGATGCGCACGGTGGCCTTGATCAGGGCGTCGCCGGTGGCCACGAAGGACTGGCCGTACTCCCAGCCCCACTCCCAGTCGGCGTCGCCGTCGTCCACGGCCACGCCCGTCTCGAGCGTGATGTCCAGCTGCTCGCTGCCCTCGCTGGGCACGGTGATGTCGCGGATGGCGGGCCGCCAGTGGAAAGGCTCGTGGACGACCGCCGTGGCCGGCCCCGCGGGCAGGCCCGTGAAGCAACGCTGCCCGTCGGTGTCGGTCCAGTCCTGCTGCGAGACGCTTCCGGCGCCCTGAGGCTGTACGGCCACCACGGCCTCGTAGAGGGGCTCGCCCAGCTGGGTGCGCACGGTCAGGCAGACGGTGGCCTCGCCCCCAGGATCGCTGTCGCCTGGCTGGCTGTCGTCGCCGCCCGGTTCGCTGTCGCCGCCGCTCGGCCCACTGTCCCCGGGGT
>CAYVQL010000494.1:0-5503 GCA_964454135.1 uncultured Enterobacterales bacterium
CTGGGTAGGTCGAGGCTGGTCAGGGCGTCGTAGTCCTCGATGAACAGGTCGTCGCCCACGCTCGTGAGGCACGGTAACTCGATGTTCGTGAGCCAGTCCTGGCATTCGATCAGCAGGCCACCAGATATGCTCTCGCATTGCGCGGCGTCGTCGAGGTCGAAACTGTTCTCTATGTAGAAGTTGCCCCCGCAGGACTTTGCGCCGTCGCAGATATCGGTATCTGCGTCAGCATCCGTGTCGGCGTCGGTGTCCGAGTCGGCGTCGGTGTCCGAGTCGGCGTCGGTGTCCGAGTCGGCGTCGGTGTCCGCGTCGCTATCCGTATCAGCATCGCCCTCTGCGCAAGCGCTGGCTCCTGCGCATCCAGGATCCTCGCAGTCGAACAGCCCATCCCGGTCGTTGTCGGCGTCGGCGGAGCTCTCGCAGGCTTCATCGCCTTCGACGGCAACAGCTCCGCTGTCTTCCTTGTCTTCGCAAGATGCCAGGCCGCACAGGACCAGGGTGAGCACCACCGCCAGGACTCGGGACATGGATACCTCCACCAAGGAGGGTAGCATGGCTGGCGCTTCATGCTGCAGAACACCCCACCCAACGGGACCTCCGGCCTCTGGAATCGCTCATGCGCCCTCCTAGGGCCCGAACCCGTCCGACCCGCCCGAAGCGCTCCAGGGTCGTTTCCGCCAACCGTGCCACGGGGATCCCTCGATTCCGCAGCCATCCATGACTACGAAGATGGGCGAAGGGCGAAGCGTCAGGGTCGAGAGGGCATCCAACCGGCGCGCCCTGCTTCAGAAGCCGGCCCCGAGGCCCGCGCAGAGCGAGAAATGGAACGCATGGCCGTCCGGGCCCCACTGGCCGAACCGACAACCATGACCAACGGTCTTCGGTGGTGAGAAGAATGAACTGCTGCTAAGGTGGTCTCGATATCCGTATCGAGCGGGCTCACCATGCTTCGTAGACAATCACGTACTTTACTCCTCGTCTCTCTGCTCATGCCCGGGTGTGGCAGAAACGAAGGTGAGACCGTCGTCGTGATCACCTGGGACGCTGTCAACGCCAGATTGCTGCTCGGGGGCGAGAGGGGATGGGACACCACACCCCGTCTCGACGCCCTGTACGGAGAGTCCGCGGTGTTCACCAACACCGCCACTTCCCGCGGTCTGACCGGCCCTGCCCTCGCGTCCATGCTCACCGGTCTCTACCCCCGCGACCACGACATACGCGACTGCAACGAGACCCCTGATGACCTCACCCTGCCGCAGCGCTTCCAAGACGCAGGCTACGTCACCTTTGGCTTCTCCTCCAATCAGTGCCAGCTGATCGACAAGGGCGTGGACGTGAGGGAGTGCACCTCGTTCAAGGAATCAGAAGCCAGCACCCGCCGGCTTCGCGACGAGATCCTGCTGGAGAAGCTCCTGGACGATCTGGACGACCTGTCCTCCAGAAAATCCCTCTTCCTCTGGCTCCACCTCACACACCCCCACAGCCCCTTTGAGACGGTGGCTCCTTGGTATCAAGAGTTCCACCCCGAGACCTACGAGGGCGATCTGGTGCCCGCCAGCTCCGCCGATCTGGACGACATCACCCTGCGGGGCGCGGAGTACGACGACGAGGACCGCTACCACTTCGAGGCTGTATACGCCAGCCAGCTACGCGAGAGCGACGACCACACAGGCCAGGTGCTGGACAAGCTGGATGAACTGGGGCGCTACCAGGACGCGATAATCGTCTTCGGAGCCGACCACGGCGAGGAGCTGACCGCGCACAACAACTACTTCCACCACGGTTGCTCCCCCTACAACAGCGTGATCGACGTGGTGTACTCCTTCCGGGCACCGGGGCGGATCCCGGGCGGGCTCTGGTTCGAGGACTGGGTGAGCATCACAGACGTGGCGCCCACCGTGGTGGAGCTGGCCAGTGGCGTGGAGTGGGACGGGCCTGTGGCCGGTCGCTCCCTGGTCGATGTCGCCAACGCAGGAGAGGTGGACGACGTACCGGTCTACTTCGAGCGTGGCCTGGAGACCGCAGGCATCACATGGCACACCTACAAATACATCCTGAGCGGCGACACCGAGTTCAACCAGTGCAAGCCCTTTCAGAACACCAGCTACACCTACCCCACCGAACCAGAGGAACTCTACGACCTGATGATGGATCCGGACGAGACCGACAACCTCATCGACCAGGGTCTGGCCGTGGAGAGCGAGCTGCGCACCGCGTTGTGCGACTGGGTCATGGAGAGCTCCTGGGTGAGCTCGGAGGAGCTGGCGGTGAACAGGCTGGTCATAGAATGCGAGAACATCACCGGCAACCTGTGAGACGACAGCAAACAGGGTGGCTTGTAGGCGGGGCCTTGGTCATCGTTGCGCATGAGGGGCCTCTGGGTGCAGGACACCACCGATGAATGGTCACTCGCAGCCAACGCGGGCGTCCGTCCTCAGCTCCCCAGATGAAAGCGAATGCTCTCCGGCGGCTGGGGCTCCGCGCCCTGCCAGCGCTGGCGGTTCCATTGGCCGTCCTTCACGGCGTACCACCAGACGCTCCCGTCGTCGCTGTTGTACAGCCAGAGCCGCTGGCGCTCGTCCCAGGCCCAGTAGACCATGAAAGCGCCCGGGAAGCCCTCCCCGTCCTCGTAGACCTGCTGTCGATCCATGTCGAGGATGCGCGGCTGCCAATAGGTGGGGAAGTCATCGCGACCGGGCATGTGGTAGGCGTCCACCACGGCGACCCAATGGCCGCTGGGATCGTAGAGGGGCGAGCGCTGGCCGGCGCGGGGGCGCTGGTCGATGCTGACGGTGATCCGCGTGCTCCCGGTCGGCATGGAGGTGGGGCCGTCGTCGTTGATCAGGCGCGCGGCTCGGCGCAGATCGTCGTCGCAGCCGCCTGCCAGGGCGAGCAGGACGGAGAGCGCAGGAAACATGGACACCTCACGCAGAAGGCTACCACGGTCCCTTCAGGCCCCCAGATTTCGCCAGGAGCTCGGCCGCATAGGCGGGGAGCCAGATCACGCGCGCCCCATTCTCCAGCTCCTCCACCGCAGAGGGGGCGAACGACACCAGCACTCCCGTACCTGCCGGGTATTGCCTCAAGTAGGCCTTGATGCCCTTGAGCTGACGCCCATCGCGCTGCAACGCGGCCTTGCACTCCACGGGCACTGCGCTCCCATCTGCGGACCGCTGCACAAAGTCGATCCCGCCGCCCCCGGATGATCGTTTCCAACCTGCCAGGGAATCTCCATGTCGAACCAGGTCGCTGGCCAGCTGGTTCTCCAGCGTGCCTCCGAGGATGGTCCTGAGGCTGGGGGTGCTCCTTAGGATGCGGATGGACGGGACCGCCGCTTCGCGCAGCAGACGCAACAAGCCCGTGTCGAAGATTCAGTCAGGTGTCAACCACCTCGCCCGGCGACACCATGGAGACTCCCCCGCGTGCTCCGCAGAGCAGCACCACCACAGCTGGCCCTTCCTGCCCGTCGCGGAGGCCGTCTCCCATACCGAGGTACCTCCTGCGGGATCCACCAAGACCCAGCCGCAGCCCATGAGCGTCGTGCCTTGCAGGATCTCGGCCTCGATGTGAAGGGCCTGCATTCGGGTGTGGCAGCTCGTGGCGCAGAGAGACAGAGCGGACAAGATGAACGCCAATCGGGACATGATCACCTCCTGCGGCGAGCATACCATCGAGGGCGTGGGTGTCTTCGACACACGGGCTGAAGCGGCTGGTCTGGTGGTTCGAGGTGCTGAAGTTCTCTCGCGATGCCTTGGCTCCGGTCGCCGCTGCGGCGCCAGCAGGGGCGGGCCCATTGAGGAGCGCCACCACCGGCCCCGCGCAGCCGGCCGGAGGCCCTGACTGAACTTCCCGTTTTCGGAAGTTCGAGGGGGGGCCCCCGGGGGGGGACCCGGCTGAACTTCCTGTTTTTCGGAAGTTCGAGGGGGGGCCCGGCTGAACTTCCCGTTTTTCGGAAGTTCGAGGGGGGATCCTCGCGCCCCTCACCCCTCCCCACCCGCAGCCGCGCAGGCGAAGTAGGGCACCGAACAGAAGCCGCCAGTCTTGCCGACAGTTCGAGGAGCTTCCGCAGCGCTGTTCCAGGGCTGCGTATGCAGCCCTGCGCCGCTCATCAAGCGGCGAAGATGGGGGGGAGAGGCGGTGTCCGCCTCGGATAGGGGGGGAAGAATCTGTCTTCCCCCCAAAAAAACGGCGCCGACTGTTTCCGCCGACATTGTCGGCGGAAATGGTCGGTGCCCGAAGTAGAGCGGTGTGAACACGAGCCTCTTCTCGGGCAGCTCGTGCCAGGGCGCAGTGGACAGGACCAGCCCGCGGGGGCAATTCGGGTAGCGCTCCAGCAGCATGTTCAGGCTGCGCAGGCGGCCGGCGGAGCTGCTCTTGACCTCGATGGGGAGGATCTTCGCCGTCCGCCTCCACCAGGTAGTCCGTCTCGGCCGAGCTGCCGCGCACCGGCCGCGACCAGTAGTGGAGCGCCCCCCGGGACAGCAGCAGCTCCTGGCCCACGAGCTGTTCGGCCACGGCGCCGCGGTGCGCGGAGAGCAGCTCCTCCTTGCGGTAGGTACGCGACAGGCCGCAGAGGTGCTGCATCAGGCCCACGTCGCAGACGACGGCCTTGAAGGTCTTGGCCGAGGCGCTGGCCTGCAAGGGCAGCCCGGCCGGAGAGGCCGCGGGCACCCGCGTGAGCACGCGAGCCAGGATGAGCAGCTCGAGGGCCTTCTTGACGGTGGGGATGGACCAGTCCCGGGTGAGCTTGGTGTACTTGAGCTGCTGCCCCACCCGCCGCGCTGCGGCGTGCATGACGGCGTCGAGGCAGAGCTTGTCGGCCCGCGGCGCGTACTTGGCGAAGTCCATGCGGTAGGTGGCGGCTATCTCGTGCTGGACCTCGAAGCTCTCCTGCAGCGAGCCGGTCGCGACGAAGGCCGACACCGCCTCGGGCAGGCCGCCCACCCGCACGTAGTTGCCCAGCTCCGTCAGCGGCAGCTCGTGGAGGGTCGCGGGCAGCGGACCAGGGGTTCCGCGGACGATCTCCGCGGCCTCGGCGCGCCCCTGGGCCTGGAGGTACTCGGCGAAGGACATGGGCCGCAGCTCGAGCAGCTGGATGCGCCCCACCGGGATCGAGAGGTCTCCCAGCGCGAAGTCGAGCAAGGATCCGGCCGCTGCCACGTGCAGCTCGGGCAGCTCCTCGTGGAAGTAGCGCAAGGCGGAGAGGGCCCGCGGGCAGGCCTGGATCTCATCAAGGAAGAGCGGGGTCTTCCCGGGAAGGATGCGCCGCTCCAACAGGACTTCCAGCTCCGCGACGATGCGACGAGGGGCGAGATCCGGCTCGAACACGCGGCATAGACCGGGATCCCGGTCGAAATCCAGTGCAGCCAGCTGCTGGAAGTGCTGGCTTCCGAACTCGCGTATGGACCAGGTCTTGCCCACCTGGCGCGCGCCCCGGACCAAGAGGGGCTGGGCTCGGTCATCCTTGCGGCCAACCGATGCATTGCCAAGGTTGAAAGCCGAT
>CAYVQL010000495.1:0-5502 GCA_964454135.1 uncultured Enterobacterales bacterium
GCCAGGTGATCGTCGATGAGGCGCATACCCACGGGGAAGCACTGCTCCATGGCGATAACTGTCGCCGGAACTGTTCCCGTATCAGCTGCTTTCGTGGCCATCGTGCCTCCTGCGTTGAGCGACCGACAGCAGACGACCGACCGTCTCGAACTGGGGATGGAATCACTGGAAAGACTGACCCAAGATTACCAGATAAAGCGAAGTATGGGCAAGCCCCCCTATCACGCCTCCAGCGCGCTGCTCGCGTGGCGGTGGTTCCCGGGGACGCCTCTTCCACTGTCGAAATCCTGTACTACGACGGCCACCCTTTCGTCCGAGCCCTCACCATGCTCAAGAGGGCTGAGCTCTCGAGGGTGGCCGAACTGGTCGCGATGACGCCTCACGACCTCCGGGCAGTCCCGGGCATCGGACAGGTCACCTTCGACCTGATCCGGAAGCGGCTCCACCGGCTGGGATTTCGGCTGACAGGCGAGAAGTGAAGGCGACCTACAGATCGTCGGGCTACCCCTGGCGGATAGAAATGCTCCCAACCCGGGGCAGTTGACTCGTCAATCGGGTCTTCGTATGAGGGGGCCTTCATCACCTGGCTTTCAATGCGAGCTATCGCCAAGAAACCATGTGGGTGCCTATGGTCCGTGGCGGCCCGCCGCCAACATGGTCTACGATTGAGATGGTGACGGCATCGTAGTTGGAGAGGTTCGCCTCGAGGCCGGTCTGTTCCACGAGTGTTACACCTGGTGGCTAACTATTGGCTTTTGATAGGCATTATCGATACGTCACCCATTCGAGGCCTCCGGAGGCGAGAAGAAGCCGAAGACCGCAGGGGCGGTGCTGCAAGAACCACGCGCGACCGGATGGAGATGATCGCAGCCGTTGCTGCCCTGAAGGCCATAAGGGGCAAGGGCCAGACCATGGAGGTCAGGACTGGCAGCACCCGCCTGCAGGACATTGCCGCCAGGCTGCCATCCTGGAAGAAGAGAGACTGGCAGAGGACCGGCGTCGTCGTCGTCAAGAACCTCGAACTTGTCCGGATGCTGGACGAGCATCTGGGCAGGCACCAGGTGATGTGGGTGTCCGCTCAAGCTGCGGACCCAGGCGCGACTACGTGGATGCGCTCTGCAACGCGGCCATGGACGACGTCGCTGCGGGTCGTGATGGAAACGTGGAACAGCGGCACCGGGTGTGCCCCACCGGATTCCCCGACCAGGGGGAGGGATGAGGTTCCGTCGTGCCATATCGGGGGCTCAGCACGGGTGACGGCGTCGGTACTGCCGCGATCTGCAGGGCATCGTGACAAGGATGCTGGATGTTCTTAAAACATTCCATTGATGTTCTAATGGCATGCTCTAGACGCATATGCTAAAAGCATCTTATGCGACATGAGATGGAATGGCATAAGAACGAGAGCCCGACAGAGCGTGTGCGGGCGGCAGCAAGGCGAGGCCTTCTGATGGGGAGCCAGGATCTCAATGTCTGTCCAGCCATACTCTCTCGGCTCGCAAGCCATGGCGAGCTCCAACGCGTCCGCCGGGGCGTGTACCTCGGGGCCGCGATCGATCCGCACCCACTCTTTGAAGCGGCGGCCGTAGTCAAGAGAACGCCGCGGGCCGTGGTCGGTCTTCTCACAGCCCTCGAATACCATCAGCTGACGACCGCCTGGCCCGACGGGATCTGGATCATGGTTCCGCGCAACCAGAATCCACCGCAGGAGGAGGGACTGCGGGTCGTCCGTGTGCGTCGCGACCTCCTCGATACGAGTCTCGGAATCGATACCATCGAAGTCCATGGGGTCGACGTGAGGATCACGAACCCGACGAGAACGGTGATGGACTGCTGGAAGTACACCCGGCGCGTATCCCACGCCATCGCCCTGGAGGCTCTCCGGGAACTGCACAGTTCGGGGGACTGGGACGGGCGGGCGATGTACCGGCTGGCCCGGCGGTTGGGGTTGTGGACGCGTCTCCGACCCTACATGGAGGTTCTGGGATGAAGACGAGGGAGCTTCGCGCCGCGCTGCAGGCGTTTCAGGAGGACCATGGCATTCCCTCGAATCGCCGCGTGAGACCTCTACGCCGTGAGACAGCTGCTCGTGCGGATCCAGCGGAGCGAGCACGCCGACAGGTTCAAGCTCAAGGGTGGGATGTTCGTCGGAGCCATCCTGGAGGACTTCCATCGGACCACCAGGGATGCGGACGTACTTGGAGAGGGCCGTGCCAACCCTGACGAGGTGAGAGCCGTGTTCGAGCGGATCAAGCTGCTGGAGGTCGATGATGGCGTCACCTATCAGAGAACCAGGACGCGCCTCGCGACCCGAGACCCAGATGGATACGACGGCGTGAAGGTCACCGTGTCAGCAAGGGTGGCGGGCCTGCCGGCTTCCGCCTTGATCGATATCGGCTACGGCGACGCTGTCGTGCCGGAGGGCGAGGAGATCGAGGTGCCTCGCATGTTCGACGGGGGGGACGAGCTGATCATGCCCGCCTATTCTGTGGAGGCGTTCCTCGCCGAGAAGGTCGAGACCGTGGTGTCCGGCTTCCCCGGGAAGACGCTGATCCGGCTCAAGGACTTCTACGACATCGCGACCGCACGAGCGCAGAGACCGCGTGGTGGAGGTCTTCCGCGCTTCGGTACGCCTGCTTGCGTCCATCGCCCTCGCAGCGCGGGTGCAGGTCGGGCTTGATCCTGACGAGCCCACCGAAGCTCCAGGGAAGGCGGGTCCTTCAAGTGGTGGCGCCCTCACCCGTCCGGATCCACCCCCGGCCCCAACCCAGGGTGACCGCCAGGGCGTAGGCGAGCAGGGCGACGCCCAGGAGCGCCCGGATGCCCAGGGGCATGGCCACCACCACCAGCACGCCGTAGGCCACCACGACCCCCAGGGCGTCGGCCAGCAGGCAGCGGCCGATCTCCTCGGGGCGGCAACGGGCCAGGCCGAGGGGAAACAGCAGCCCCAGCAGCATGCCGCCCGGCAGCAGCGCCAGCGCCGCGAACAGCTCCCGCAACAGGGCGCTGCTCTGGTCGAACGGCACCAGCAGCAGCCCGCACCCGTGCAGCCCCAGCGTGGCCAGGGCCACCGCCACCAGCTTCCAGTGCGCCAGGCGCCGCTGCGCGAGCGGTCGTACCAGCATGGCGCCGGCCGCCCCCCACAGCAGGTGGTAGGCCATCAGCCGCATCATGGTGACCACCTCGTCGCCGAAGAAGCTGTGGTACAGCATGAACGCGGCCATCTGGATGGTGGTGTGGCCCAGCCCGAGCAGGAAGAAGTAGCCAATGGGGTTCCAACCCTCGCGCCGGCGGGAAATCAGCCCCAGCGGGATCGCCACCAGGAGGGCCGCTATGCACGCCAGGCCGCCCGCGAGGATCATCGAGACGCGCCGCCGATGGTCGACGGCGATCCAGGCCAGGAACGGCCGATCGTCCTCCAGCACGAGATCCCGCGCTCCGCTGAAACCCGTGGCCTCCATGACATCTTTGCACGGACCGATCCCGAGTTGTACCCCCCAGACGCCGGTCCGGTCCCCACTCCCGCGAGCGAGGCTCACCTCGCTCCCGCCGTACTCATCCATGACCGCCCGGACCTCGGCCCCCATGCGCGCGCAGGCGCGGTCGTGGGCCTCGGCGCTAGGCGACGCGACCAGGTACACATAGCGGCGCGTGATTCTCGCGTTGTGGCGCAATCCGATGACCGAGACCTTTGCCCCCAGGCGCTTGAGCACGCCGTAGGTGTGCATGAGCAGGTAGGCACGTTGTCCCACCGGAACGTTGACGTTGATCAGCAGCAGCCCGTCGTCCCCGACCGCCCTGTAGAGTGAGCCGAGCGACTCCTCGGTGTACAGCCAGTACGGCTCGATCAGCGACACGAGGGCCCGAGGAGGCTGAAACACGGCCGACTCCACGGCGATTACGTCCACCGGCTCGCGCAGGGTCTCGGCGACGAAGCGCCCGTCCGCTGCCAGCACGGTGGCCGCCGCGAAGCGGTGGTGATTCAGACTGGGATCGAGATCCGCGAACAGTCGGACCACCGCCTCGTCCCGCTCGACCAACGTGATGCCGGCGTGAGGCTCGAAGCTCAGCGAGTCGACCCCGACCCCTCCACCGACACCGATGATCAGCACGTCGTGTTCGGGCTCCATCACCCTGTAGACCGCGCGTCGGAGCAGCTTCATGGGCGTGATCTGCTCGGGCGGCTCGACGTTCCACTGATGGCGGAAGTTGTAGTACCCGGCGTAGCCCTGCTGGCCCCGGCCCAAGGGGGCCAACGAGAACAGCGAGTACAGGCTCCAGCCGCGGTAGACCGGATCCGTGACCACCGCGGGATCGACCTGTTGGCTCTGGTCAGCCGTGCGCCCAGCTGCCATTCCGACGGACACGCCCTCGATGGAGTGAGGCGCGCGGAGATTTTCGAGGCGAGTGTCGAGCTGACCTGGAACGGCAGCAATCAGCAGCACGACCAGCAGCACGGCTCCCCGGCGCGGCAGCGCAAGCAAGGCCACCGCGATGCAGCACAGCATGGCGGTGGCGCCGACGTGGATGGTGAGCGCGTGGTTGCCCAGGTAGCCGCCCAATAGCCCGAGCAGGTGCAGCGCCCAGCCCAGCGCCAGCGAGCGGTGGCCCAGCAGCTTGAGCTGCCCCAGCAGCTGCGACAGGCCGCTGCCCAGGAGCAGGAACCAGGTCGCCAGCGTGGCCGAGAGCAGCGCGGCGTGGGCCACCATGCTCCCGTCCGCCTCGATCGGTATCCCCTGGCGCAAGAACACCCCGAGCAACACGCACAGCACCAGGCCCGCGGCCCGCAGCGACCAGACGTCGGCGCGGCCACCCAGACGAGGGCGCAGCAGCCGCTCCTCGACGATGGCGCCGAAGCCCACAAACGTATAGGCCAGCGGAAAGAGGAACATCAGGATGGTGCGCGTGGAGCTGTCCTGGTGCGTCAGCGCCACCGACAGCTGCAGGGAGATGGCGAAGTGGGACAGCGCCATCACCAGCCCGAGCTGGAACAGGGTGAGCAAGAGCAGCGGCTTGTGAATCGTGTTGGCTCGGTGCACGGTCTTTCCTCGCTCTGTCGAGCCTACGCATCTGGACGACCGGAGCCCAGCCTGCGCTTCAGGGGGAGACCCAGGGAGGCGGGGCGGGATGACCATAGCATTCCTCGAATCGCCGCGTGAGAAGACCTCTGTGCCGTGCCCGCGGCGCCGATCCATCCCCGGCCATGGTGTCTTCGCCGACATCCGCGAGCTGATGGCCGAGGACGGCCGGATGGAGCGCGAATGGGCCGACTTCAAGACGAAGGCAGGTGTCGGCAATGCGATCCTGGGGTTGGAGTTCGCCATCGACGGGGTCGAGGATTTCGCCTCTCCGATTCCGAGAGCCATCGCCACGGCGGAGGAACCACAGATGGACTGGATGCGGCCTTGGTCATCGTTTGGGGGCGGCGGGGGCGGGGGGGTGGGGGGGGGGGTTTTTTTTGGGGGGGGGGGGGGGGGCCCCCCCCCCCCGGGGCGCCCCCCC
>CAYVQL010000496.1:0-5464 GCA_964454135.1 uncultured Enterobacterales bacterium
TGAACGATCTCCGTTCTCTCCCCGCCCTCCAGCGCACCCTGCTCGAACTGCTCTCGGTGGCCTGGGAGCCCCTCACCCGCACCGAGATGCTGCGGGCCCTGGCGCTGCTCGACCTGCGCACCCCGAGGGGCACCCGCTATAAGAGCGATCAGCTGGTGCCGATCCTGGGGAAGCTGAAGAGCGCAGGCTGGGTGCGGGAGAGGGGCCGCTGGGGCTGCGAGCCCGCGTTCCTGGAGCGCCTGACGCGCTCCATGGAGCGGCAGCGTTTCGACCAACTGGCCGAAATCGCAACGCGGATCTCGCCCGTGAAACGTGTACCTGAAGAGTACGGCTCATCCATAATCGTGAACGAGTATCGCGCCGCCGAGCAAGCCGAAAGACAGATCCGCTTCGCCCTGTACCAGGGACAGATCGAGGAGCTGCTGGTGACACGGGAGGAGTACCGCCTCTACATGATGGAGTACGGCGATCCCGGTCCCCTGGCGCTCTTCTACCGGGCGCTGCCCGATGTGTGCTGGCTGAAGAGCTTGCCGCCTCGCGTCGCGACGCTGATGGCTGCCGAGGCCTGCGATGCGGCCCTGCGCCTCGCCCTACCGAGCCAAGGAGCCTTCCGCGCGCTGTGCGCCCTGGTACAGGAGCACGGCGCAGAGGACGACTACGTGTTGGAGGCCCAGGCGCGCCAACTGCTGGTCCGCGACCTGCACGTCCAAGCCAGCGCGGCCCTGCTGGGATGCACGAGCAGCGGCAGCCGCTCCTTGATGGCCCTGGTGCTACTTGCACAAGGGGACGCAGCCGGCGCCGTCACGCAATGGGAAGCCTCCTTGGAGGCTCAGCGCAAGCTGACGCGCAAGCGGAAGCTCTACCCAGCGCGGCCCGAAGGCTTCTTCTACGTAGTGGCCACGCTGGCGGTGGGGCATGCCCGCCAGGCGCAGGCCCTGTCGAAGCTCGGTCGGAACCTATCCGAAGGGAGTCACGAGGCGTATCACGAGCTCGAACAGGCCAGCCTGCGTTGCCAGGGTAGCCGCTTGGGCTGGGACTCCAGCCGCGGGAGCTGGAGAGGCCTGCACCCCCTGGAGCTGCTCGCCGTCGCCCTGGGTAGGCGCTGGTCCGAACGCGAGCTAGACGAACCCCGACTGGAGGCCCTGACGCTGGCCGCGGCGCAGTGCAAGAAGGCCGGCTACACCTGGCTGGCCGCAGAGCTGCGAGGCGTGACCGCCGCAGGTGCCGGGGCCAGCGGCAGCCTACGCGCGCTGGTTGTGCCCGCGCCGAGATGGCTCCAGAGGCTCGAAGAGCTGGAGCGGCTCGACAGCGCGCCGGAGCCGCGTCGGACCGCGGTCGTGCGACGCTCCAGGGGCGATGAACGACTGGTGTGGCTGATCGACCATGATGGCGAGTTGGAGCCGCGCATCCAGAAGCGTGGGGCCAAGGGCTGGACCAAGGGGCGCAAGGTGGCCCTCAAGCGCCTGCTCCACGAGCCGGGCTCCTTCCCCTTCCTCGCCCAGGCGGATCGCGAGGTGCTCTCCAACCTCGAAGAAGAGGTGGAATGGGGGCGCTACGGCAACTCCACCTACCACTACTTCGAGCAACCCGAGGCCCTGGCCGCACTGGCTGGCCACGCCCTGGTCTTCAAGAAAGACGCGCTCGGCGAACCGGTAGAGCTGCTGGAGGCGGAGCCCCGTCTCTGCTTGACGAGCGAGGGCGATGGGCTGCAGCTGCGCGTCGAGCCGCCTATTCCCGGAGGGGAATGGGAGCTGGTCTGGGAGGGCGAGCGCCGTGCCGTGCTCTTCGCCGCCTCTCCCGAGCAGCGGGAGCTCGCCAAGCTGCTGGGCGAGGGCCTGTGGGTGCCCGCGCGGGAAGCCGCGCGCCTGCGCACAGCCGCCGAGGCCATGGCCCCGCGCATGCCCCTGCAGCTGGGCGAGGCGGTCGCCTCGCAGTCGCGCGACGCCCAACAGGGCGACACCACGCCCTGGCTGGGCATCACGCCCACCACCGAAGGGCTGGCCTTCACCCTGCGCGTACGCCCCTTGGGGCAGGAGGGCCCCGCCTTGCTGCCCGGGGCAGGCCAAGCCGCTCTGGTCGCGCAGGTGCAGGGGCATACTCGACGCTTCCAGCGGGCCATGGAAGAAGAGACGCGCAGAGTCCAGGCCATGCTGCTCACCTGCCCCGCGCTAGCCGAGGCCTTGGGAGAAGACATGGCCTGCGAGCTGCCCCTCAACCAGGCACTCGCCACGCTGCAGAGGCTCGACGAGTTGGAGGACCGGATCCGCATCCACTGGTCGCGCAGCGCCCCCTGGCGCGTCTGTCCGGACCGGCACGCCGGACACCTTCAGCTGCGCATCCGGACGCACGGCGAGGCATTGGACCTGGCCGGCAGGCTGCAGCTGGGTGAACAGAACCTGGATCTGGGAAGGCTGCTGAGCCTGCTGGCCGACTCCCCGTCCCGCTTCGTGCGCCTGGAGCCAGGCCGCTTCGTGGCGCTGACCGAGCAGTTCCGCCAGCGCCTCGAAGCCCTGGCGCGCGTGGCGGACAAGTCCTGCCGCGTTCCGCGCTTCGCCGCTCTCTTGCTGGAGGAGCTCTGCGACGGCGCGGCCGAGCTGCAAGCCGACCAGGCCTGGCGAGCGCTGAGAGACCGCATGCGCGCAGCGCAGGAGCAGGACCAGGCCCTGCCTTCCACCCTGCGTTGCGAGCTGCGGACCTATCAGCGCCAGGGCTTCGCCTGGCTGACCCGCCTGGCCTCCTGGGGCGCCGGCGCCTGCCTGGCCGACGATATGGGGCTGGGCAAGACCGTCCAGGCCCTGGCTCTGGCGCTGCAGCGCGCGCCGGGGGGGCCCACGTTGGTCGTGGCGCCCACCTCGGTATGCGGTATCTGGTTGGCCGAGGCCGCGCGTTTCACCCCGACGCTGCGGGCCCAGCGCTTCGGGGGCGGCGACCGCCAAGCCGCGCTGAAGGCCCTGGGTTCCATGGACCTGCTGGTGTGCAGCTACGGACTGCTGGTGGCCGAAAAAGAAGCGCTTTGCGGCATCTCATGGCGCACGGTGGTGCTGGATGAGGCCCAGGCGATCAAGAACCCCCGCACCAAGCGCCACCAGGCCGCCGTCGCCCTGCAGGCCGATTTCCGCCTGCTCACCACCGGCACGCCCATCGAGAACAGGCTGGAGGAGCTCTGGAGCCTCTTCCGCTTCTTGAACCCCGGCCTGCTGGGCAGCCTGCGCGCCTTCCGCGACCGCTTCGCCCTTCCCATCGAACGTGACAGGGATCCCGCCGCCCGCCGGGCCCTGCGGCGCCTGCTGCGGCCCTTCATCCTGCGCCGCACCAAGAGCCAGGTGCTCGACGAGCTGCCCCCTCGCAGCGACGTGGTCTTCCCCGTGGTGTTGGGATCCCGCGAAGCCGCCCACTACGAAGCGCTGCGCCAGGCCGCCCTGAAGAAGGCGCGCAGCGCTGGCGGCGCGACCATGACCGTGCTGGCCGAGATCACCCGCCTGCGCAGGGCCTGCTGCCACCCGGCCCTCGCCACGCCGAAGGACCCGCCCCCCAGCGCCAAGCTGCAGGCGTTCCAGCAGCTCGTGGATCAACTGCGCGCCGGGGGGCACAGGGCCCTGGTCTTCAGCCAGTTCGTGGGCCACCTCGCCATCCTGCGGAAGGCGCTGGACGAGCGCGCCATCCCCTACCAGTACCTGGACGGCACCACCCCCAGCGCAGCCCGAGACAGGGCCGTGCGGGATTTCCAGGCCGGTGGGGGCGACCTCTTCCTGATCAGCCTGCGGGCGGGAGGCTTCGGCCTCAACCTGACAGCCGCCGACTACGTGCTGCATATGGACCCCTGGTGGAACCCAGCCGTGGAAGACCAGGCCTCGGACCGCGCCCACCGCATCGGCCAGACCCGACCGGTGACGGTCTACCGGCTGGTCGCCCAGGGCACCATCGAGGAGGGCGTGCTGGCGCTGCACCGGGAGAAACGCGCACTGGCGCAGCGCATGCTGGCGGGCTCCCATGAAGCGGCCAAGGTCACGGCTGATGAGTGGCTGGCTTTGTTGGAGCGGGAATAGGCGCGCGGCATGCCTCTGTTCGAGGGCCATGCTCCACCTGGAGGCCTGGAGAGAGGCTGTTAGGCCGGTGGGGCAACCGGAGGTGTTGCAGGAGATGCCCATCGGCGCGGATGAGGGCTGGATAGGCGTGGAGCCGGAAACCGACCTGGGGCTTGCGATGCTGGGGGTGACTCGATGGGCTCGGTGGTGGCACTATGGGGGAGGCCTAGCAGCGAGCAACTCGCGCGCAATTCTTCGTGGACAGGACGCAATGTGGAGGACCGGATGAACGAATATTTTGTGGAACGGCTCGACGATGGGATCCGCAAGCTGCTGGATGTCTTCCCGCTGGACCAGGGGCTGGTGGACTGGATCGCGAGCAAGGTGGACATCCACGACGGGACGTTCTACAACACCTACGCGATCGTCCTGGGCGAAGCCCTGCTCTCCCATCGACAGCTCTTCGAGGAGACGCCCGTCCCTGAAGAGGGTTGGAAGCAGCTCATGTGGGACCTGGGAGCCCGGCACTGGCAGCACGCGGAGTCGGATGAGGACGTGGACTCGATGGTTCACCTGAAGCGAGCCGTCGAGATCTACAAGGCCGCCTACTACACACCGGTGGATGGCGAGTATCCCATGTCCTTCGACCAAGATGTTTTCGACCAGGACCACGCGACGCTGCTCTCCGTCTTGAGCGCTCTCGAGACCCGCGAGGAGTGATCCGCCCACCGCCGCACGCCCGCCTCCGGCGCAGCCACGGCACGACATCCGCTACCTGGCCATGGCCGCCGCGCGTTGGGAGCACATGGGCCTGGACGAGGGTAGCTGGAGAATCCCTTCTCCCAAGGCGGGGGAGCCGCAGGTGATGCCCCTCGACGACGAGACGGTGGAGCTGCTGCGGGGGGTGGAGCGCATGGGGGACTGGGTGATCCCAGGACGGGATCCCGCCAAGCACCTACCCGTTCCGGTTCCATCATCCGCAGTTTCCAACGCATGAATCACGCGGCGATGTGTCACCGAGCATGGCTCTGAGGGTGGCGCTTGCAGCGAGTTCGATACGGACCTTGCTTCCCGGCGGCAGCTGGTAGCGAGCCCGGTTCTGTTCCCAGGTCAGCCGTCTTCTCTGGCGCGCTGCAGCGCTCTTGGCAACGAGCGCAGGCCCCAGGGGCTCGGTTGGGCCCAACTCGACCTCGACATGCAGGGTGGCGCCGCGGAAAGTACGCTGGAAGGCTTGGCGCGCCGCAGCAGGAAGGAAGAGGGACTCGGTGCACGCGAGAGGCCCGGGCTCCGCGATGGGTGGTTCCGAGGCCCGATTGCGGCAGGAGCCCAGTTCGCGTACGAGTCGCAGGCGCTCGCGGAGCCTGCAGGCGATCTCGGTGGATACCAGGAACTCGGAGTGCTTCGATGCCTGTTGCCTGCCTGAGCGGAGGCAGTCCGGA
>CAYVQL010000497.1:0-5426 GCA_964454135.1 uncultured Enterobacterales bacterium
CCAGCCTGGTATCCGGACCTGGACGGCGACGGCTACGGCGATCCCGAAGGCGAGCGGAGCGGCTGCGAGGCTCCCAGCGGTTTCATCGCCGAGGAGGCGGATTGTGACGACGACGACCCCAGCATCCACCCGGCGGCCGACGAGCTCTGCGACGGCGTCGACAACGACTGCGACGGGGAGACCGACGAGGACGACGCGCTGGACGCGGCCACCTGGTATCGAGACGCGGATGGCGACGGCTATGGTGACCCGGAGAGCACCAGGCAGACCTGCGAGCAAGCCGCGGGCTGGTCGGCCGATGACCAGGACTGCGACGACGGCGATCCTGGGGTCAACCCAGGCGCAGAGGAGATCTGTGGTAACGGCATCGACGAAGACTGCGACGGCGGGGGTGGGATCTGCGATCCTCCAGAAGGCATGATGTATCTGGATGAAGCGCATGCCAAGCTGCTGGGCGAGGAGGAGGACGACCACGCCGGCGAAGCCTTGGCCGGCAACGTTGACGTGAGCGGGGATGGACAAAGCGACATACTTGTAGGATCCGAATATTTTGAAGATAGTACAGGTGTTATCTATGTTTTTTTCAGCCCCATCTCGGGTAGCCAATCCCTGGGCGAAGCAGATGTCAAGCTGCTTGGAGAAGCAAGCAAGGACTACTCGGGCGAGGCCTCAGGAGTTGAGGATTTCAACGGCGATAGTATCGCAGATGTCCTTGTCGGAGCCTGGGGGAACGACCAAGCTGGTGAGGGCTCCGGGATGGTCAGCCTGTTCTTGGGACCCTTGTCGGGAACGCACACTCTGCTCCAGGCTGACCAAACCTTCCACGGAGCGCGATCTGCCGGGTTTGGATACAAAGTTTCTGGAGCGGGGGACGTGAACGCAGACGGCTTCGGCGATTTCATGTTCTGTGCCACAGGCGAAGCACCATACGAGGGAGTCTACCTCATGTCTGGTGGTCTGGATTGGAGCGCAGGGGGATCCTACGGTTTGGAATCCGCAGCGGCAGTCTTCACCAGCGAAGAGGAGTGCGGCGGCACCGGCTACGGACTCGCCGCGGGCGACATGGATGGCGACGGTTTCGACGACATTCTGGTCGGCGGGCCTTTCTCGTCCTCCTACTACGACTCCGGCGGAACGACCTACCTGCTGCGGGGACCCGTCGCAGGCCACCAGTCGCCAGCCACCTCGGACGCAACGCTGTTCGGAAGCGAAGCTGGTGCGCATGCCGGCTACCACCTTTCGATGTCGGGCGATGTGAACGGGGACGGCCGAGCCGACATACTCATCGGAGCGACAGGTCTCGGCCTCGAACGCAAAGGCGGGGCCTACCTGCAATATGGCCCGATCACCGGCGAACTGGACCTGGGCAAGGGCAGCGCCCAGCTGTCAGGGTACGGAGCCAACTTCGCAACGGGCGCCGTGGCGCTGGTCGGGGATTCGGACCAGGATGGATTCGGTGACATCTTGGTGGGCGCAGCATACGACTCCTCTGGCGGTCAAAACGCAGGTGCCGCCTACCTGGTCCTCGGCCCGGTCAGCGGGGCGTATGACCTCTACAACGCAGACGCGCGATTGATCGGGGAAGGCTCCGGGGATCTCGCGGGGGGGTGCCTATCAGGCGCAGGTGACGTGAGCGGGGATGGCATACCCGACATGCTCGTCGCAGCCCACTACGCGGATGGAATGGAAGAAGGCGCTGGCGCCGTCTACCTCCTGCTCGGCGGCCTGGGCATGTGATGCCCGCCCGCACCCAATCCCTGCTCCGGAGGGCCCTCTTCTGGCTCTGCCTGCTGGCCAGCGCCGGCTTCCTGATCTGGCAGCACGCCGCCAACATCCACAGCACCTGGTCCGACGAGAACGTGCACCTCTACGTGGCCCGCCGCGTAGCCGAGGGCGCCAGGCTCTACGACCAGTTGCACAGCGCGCGCCCGCCTCTGGCTATCCTGGCACCCGCCGCCCTGATCAAGCTCGGCCTGCCCCCCCTGCTGGCTGGACGTTGCCTTGTCGTAGGCGCCACCCTCCTCACCGCCATCCTCCTGCTCTGGGCGGGCTGGCGCCTGCGCTGTCGTTGGACCGGCCTGGCAGCGGCGGTCTGCTACCTGCTCGCCCCGACCATCGCCGCCGTCTACTCCTTCACGGGGATACGCCTGGTGGCCCTGTGGACTGCGCTCTGCGTCACCGCCACATTGTTGGGCCGCTGCAAGCTGGCCGGCCTGACGGCCGGCGCCTCCCTGCTGACCGGCCAGCACGGCCTGGTCCTGATCGGCGCCTCGGCCCTGGTCATCGCCCGCCGCCAGCCCCGCGCCCTGCCCGGCTTCGCCCTGCTGGCGGGCGGCCTGCCCGCGGGCGTCTGCGCGGGCCTCTGGCTGACCGGCAGCCACGGCATCTGGCAGGACCTGGTGGGCCACCACCTCTACCACCTCGACTCCGCGCCAACCGAAAGCGCCAAGCTCTCCTGGTGGCTGGGGATCATGGCGATGGAAAACGCCCACCTGCCGCTGCTCGCCCTGGCGGCCGCGCTGCTGTTGCACGCCAGACCCGCCGCCGGAAGGCTCGGCGCCCTGTGTTCCTGGTCCGACCAGCCCGAGGCGCTGCTGCTGGCCATGGCCGGCCTGCACATCGCCTCGATCCTGCTCATGCAGGGCGGCCTGAGCCTCTACGTAGGGCCGGCCATCCCCATCCTGGCCTTGGCCGCCGGCCTAGGCGCCTGGCGCCTGGCGCACGGGCTGCGAAAACAAGAGCCTGGCAGCCTGGTGCCCCGCCTGGCCGCCACCACCCTGCTGGCCACGGCCGCAGCCGTGATCGCGGGCTGGGCAGGCGCCCAGGCGCGCCTCGAGAAGCGCGACAAGCGCGACGATTACTCCTTGCTGCCCTACCGCACCCACGCCCGCATGAGCCGCGTCTCTGAGCCCGTGGTGACGCAGCGCATCTCGGCCGACCTGGCGGCGCAAGGGCACGGAACCCTCTTCGGCCACGCCACCATCGTGGACCTGGTGGCCCTGCAGACCGGCGCCCGCATCTCCGCCGACTTGGCCGACATCGCCCCGCGCTGGTTCGAGATGGGCACGCTCTCGCGCCAGTCCGTGGTGGAGCAGGTGGAAGCCGACGGAGTGACCCACTTCATCACCCCCAACTGGTACTACCCCAAGGATCCCTACTTCAAGGTCTACCTGCAGCGCTGCTACGCAGCGCCCCAGGTCTACCCCCGCGAAAACGGCATCCCAAGGATGCTGGTCTACCGCCACCAGGAGCAGCGGCCCTGCCTGGTGAACGAGGAGGAGTTGGGATGATGCGCGTGCAAGCAAGCACCCAGCTTCTCTGCGCACTCCTGCTGGCCGCAGCCTGCCAGCAAGAGCCCGGCGACAGCGCCGCGCCCTCCGCCGCCATCGATAGCGACGGCGACAGCATCCTGGACTGCCAGGAGGGCGGAAGCTGGGATGACGCCGACGGCGACGGCAATCCCAACCACCTGGATCTCGACGCGGACAGCGACGGCATCGCCGATGCCGACGAGGCCGGCGACCAGGGTCCCTGGTCCTGGCCCATCGACTCCGACAACGACCAGCTACCCGACTTCCTGGATACGGACAGCGACGACAACGGCCTGCCCGACCAGGACGAGGGACGCCCCCTGGACGGCCATCCGCGCGACAGCGACGGCGACGGGGCGGACGACTACCGCGACCCCGACAACGATGACGACGGCATCGCCGACATCGACGAACTGGGCGCCGATCCCCAGGATCCCCCGGACACGGACGGCGACGGCCAGGACGACCATCTGGACGCCGATTCCGACGACGACGCCATCGCGGACCTCTGGGAGGGCGGCGCCGGCGACTTCGCGCCCATCCCTGTCGACAGCGACGGCGACGGCAGGCCCGACTTCCAGGACGACGACTCCGACGACGACGGCCTGAGCGACCTTGAAGAAGGCGGCGTCGAAGAAGAGGGCGCCGAACCCCGCGACACGGACGGCGACGGCAGCTACGACTTCCGCGACAGCGACTCGGACGACGATGGGCTGGCCGACGCCGAGGAGCTGGCCCTGGGCACCGATCCCCTGGCCGCCGACACCGACGGCGACGGCCAGGGCGACCGCGCCGAGGCGGAGCTGGGCAGCGATCCCCTGGACTCCGACAGCCGCTACGAGGGCATCTACATCGTGATCCCTGCGCGCCGGGACGTCACGCGCAGCATCGCGCTGCAGGCCAGCGTCTCCGTGGCCGACGTGGTCATCCTGCTGGACACCACCGAGTCCATGGAGCCCACCCTGGAGGCCCTGGTCGCCGAATTCGGCAACCTGGTCTCCGAGCTGGACCAGGCCATCCCCAACCTGGCATTTGGCTACGCCACCTTCGACGACTACAACTACGACACCGACCAACACGGCACGTTGGGCTCGGGCCTGGACAAACCCTTCGAGCTGCGCCAGCAGGTAACCACCGACAGCTCCCTGGTGCAGGCCGCCCTGGAGGATACCCGCAACCACTTCGGCGAGGACTGGCCCGAATCGACCATGGAGGCCCTCTACCAGGGCATCGCCGGCAGGGGCTACGACCAGGACTGCGACGGCGTCTACTACGGCTTGCAGGACGTGCTGCCCTTTTTAGCCTCGAAGGACGATCCCTTCGGCGGCACAGCCGGCCAGAGCTGCGACGCCTCCACCCCCGGCGGCGGCCAGCGCGGCGGCTTCGGCTTCCGCGACACGGCCTGGGCCTTTTTCGTCTACGCCACCGACGCCGAACTGCGCGATCCAGAGGTACGGGAAAAGGACAAGTGGTACGAGCAGGTATATCCCTCGCCCCACGGCTGCCCCTTCGACGCCTGCGCCACCGATGTCGTCGATGCCCTGGCCGACCTGGGGGGCAGCCTCATAGGCATCTCCGTGGCCGGCGACAGCGCCGTGGCCCAGATGGAAGACCTGGCCGAGCGCACGGGCAGCTACGCCGACACCGACGGTGACGGAGAGACCGACGACCCGCTGGTCTTCACCTGGCTGTACGAGAACGCCGACCTGCGCAACACCATCGTCAGCGCCGTCGACGACGCCGCCGACTCCCTCTGGTTCGACCAGGCCGAACTGGTGCTCAACGGCGACGAACAGGGCTTCGTCATCGACATCTCCCCCACGGTCCTGAAAGACCTCGACTGGACCCAAGGCCAGGCCGAGCTGAACTTCGACATGACCCTGCGCGGCGTCGTGGCGGCTGCGGACGAGGACCAGCTCTTCAGCTTCACGCTGCAGGTCTACGGTGATCAGACCGTACTGCTCGGCAGCTACGAGGTGAGCGTGCTGGTGCCGGCCCGGGAATGAGGGGCCCATGGGGGGAGCGACGCTGAACGACGGACCACCCACGCCCCGTCGCCCCACTCTCCTTGGCGCCAGCACCCTGCTCTTCGCCCTGCTGGCCGGCATCTACGTA
>CAYVQL010000498.1:0-5408 GCA_964454135.1 uncultured Enterobacterales bacterium
CCCGTCATCCTGACCCACGATGCGCCGAACCGAGTTCCTGCGGCTGCACTGGGGTTCGGCGGCGGTGGCGGCGAGGGCCAGGAGCAGGGCTGCGAGCACGGGACCTCCGGGAGGCTGGAGTGGTCCCCAGCCTACCAGCAATAGGATAGGCGGATCCGGTCCCCTGCCCGGAGCCCTGAGTGGAGCCCACGCCCCTCATCTACTGCTCGGGGCCCTTGTTCTCCCCCGAGGAGAGGGCCGCCATGGTGGAAATGGCGGCCCTGCTCGAGCAGGAAGGCTACGCCTGCTTCCTGCCCCAGCGCGACGGCCTGGAGCCGCTGCTGCTGCGCCTGATGAAGGCGCCCGGAGCGGGTGCCCGCTTGAGCGAGCCCTTGAGCCGCTTGTTGCGGCGAGCGGTCTTCTCGCTCGATGTCTTCCAGCTGCTGGAGCGCTGCGACGCCCTGGTGGTCAACCTCAACGGCCGCGTGCCCGACGAGGGCGCCGTGGTGGAGGCCGCCCTGGCCTTTGGCGCTGGCAAGCCCCTGGTGGCCTACAAGCACGACGCGCGCACGGCCTTTCTGGGCAGCGACAATCCCATGCTGACCGGGCTCTGCCGCGGCTTCGCCACCGTGCCGGAGCTGGCGCGCATCCCCGCCGAGCTGGAGCGCGCCCTGGGCGCTGCCCAGCCGCCGCGTGAGCGGGCGCAGCAGCCCCCCCAGCTGCGCAGCGCCCTGGACTTCGGCGAGCGGGTCTGGCGACTGCTGCAGCGCGCTCCGGGATTGCGGCGCGAGCTGCCGGGATCCCAGGCGCTGGCGCAGGCGCTGCGGCAGCTCGAGGGGGATTGACGAGATGGGTGGTGCGTGCGCCACGAAGTGGCTGGGCTGGTCGATCTTCGCTGCCCTGTTCGGCATCCCGCTGCTCATCTACTTGCTGGAGGACGCTCGCTGGCCCGAGCTGGACCAGGTGGAGCCCATCCAGGTTTCGCCAGCCCAGCTGCCCGGCGACGAGCCGGCCTGGGCCCTGCTGGCCGAGGCCTCCCTCACCATGTCGGATCGGCGGGGTGCCAGGGAGGCGCTGCGCGGCGAGGGGCCGCCAGAGGAGGCGGATCGGGAGGCCTGGAAGGAGCACGGTGCGGCCCTGGAGGCCCTGCAGCAGGCCCTGGCGCGGCCGGGCCTGAGTCCGCCCAGGTCTGCGGACCTGTGGGCGGAACCCGATCCCGCCATCTTCTCCCTGCGGCCCCTGGCGCGCTACGCGCTGCTGCGCGGCTGGGACCGCGCCCTGGCCGGTGAGCCCGTGGCGGGCGTGGAGGACATGTCCGGAGCAATACTGACGCCCCTCGAGGGAAAGCCATGAGGACCGGCGGCCGCTTCGCTCTTGCGGTGTGCATCGCGCATGGTTCCCTGCAGACTGGCTGCGCCAGCCTGACAGCTGCGGACATCACCGGACTGGATCGCTACACTGGATGTTGCGATCTTGACATCTGGGCCTACAACGCGGATGATACCGTCGTGTTGTGGATCCACCATTCAGCGGAGACGGCGAGCGTTGGGATGGGAGCGACCTACGAGCTTGAAGGCTCGATTGAAATGGAACGCTACGGGTGTGAGGTCATGACCGGCAAGGACATCGTCGCCAATACGGAGTTTGGGACCTTTCCGGGTGAGGATACGAGGAGGCACTATGACTGCTCTTCGGACTACTACGCCAGACTCACCCCCAGAAACGAGTGGAAGGAAGGTACGTATTGGCGAGGCGAAGATGGCTGCGCCGGCGCGATTGCGGAAATGACGCTGTACGATCTGAAGATCGAGGTGGGTTGGCATGTGGTCGAGATCGAGGAACTGGCGCTCGAACCCGTCTGCGTTGGTGGAGTCCTCGAGAACATGTGACCTCGCCATACAGTCGCAGCTGGCGTCAGCGGCCCCCTACCCTATCGACACTGCTCATCGTGCTCCCGCCGCGGATACGGCAAGCTGGGCCAGAAGCCGCTTTCGGGCGTGGACAGATCGCGGGGTAAATAGTCGGGCACGCAGAGCTCGCTGTCCAGCAGGCCTGCGGACTGCAGGCGCCCGAAGATCCTGGCGAAGGCCTGGAACTCGGTGTCCTCCATGAAATCCCCGCGGCGCTCGCCCTGCTCGGACTCGATGCCCGCGTCGCTCCAGTACCAGGCCCAGTCCAGGATGTGCTCCTGGAAGCGCTCGCGGTTGCTGCGGAAGTAGTCGATCTGGTCGGTCAGGTACGGCGGGTGGTCGAAGTTCTCTTGCGAGAACATCAGCGCTTGCATCTGCTCCAGTTCGGCGGAGTTGGGCGCGCGGAAGCAGGGCGCGGCGATGGTCCTGGCGTGCCCCGCCACGGACGCGGATCCGCCGCCGGACAGGTAGCTGTCGCGGTACTCGGTGGCGAACCAGTGGCCGAAGGTCCCGGGGGCCATGTGCAGGTGGGCGCTGGATACGTCGTTGTTCTCGGGGCGCTCGGCGCCCGAGTCGCTGACGCTCAGGCTCTCGGCCACCAGGCGCAGCTCGGTGACGTGGTTCTGGCCGGTGTCGGTGTCGCAGAAGTTGCCGGGCACGGCCACCACCTGCAGGTCGATCTGTACGCGGCTGCGCTCGCTCAAGCCCCCCTGGCCCAGGTGGGCCCGTATCAGCGCGTCCACCTCCTGGTAGAGCGCGGCGATGGCGGTCTGGGGATCCAGGTCGGGGGCGTCCTCAGGGGAGACCTGCAGGCTGCGCAGCATCTGCTCCTGCTGCCTCCTGACGTACTCCCGCAGGCGCTCGTAGAAGCCGCCCGGCGGAATATCGCCCCCGGCCTGGTACTCGGCCAGCACCTCGCCCAGAATGAGGCCATTCTGCTCGAACAGCGGCGTGTAGCGGTAGTTCTCGCCCTCTTCGCAGTCCAGATTGGCCTGGGGGACCTCTTCCACTGGACGGCTGAAGCGCCAGAACTGGATGGTGTCCCGCTCATCGCGCAGCAGGGCGCAGTCCAGCACGATGCGCTGCTCGGCGCCCTCGTGCCGGGCGGGCTCCCAGATCTCGCGCAGGTTGCTGTGCTGGGAGGAGCGCAGCTGGCGCCGGGCGTGGGCGCCCTGGTCGGCGCCGCGCCCCATCTCGGGATCGCTGTGAAAGACCATGTGCGGGGCCAGGGCCGCGGCCACGGCGTCGGCGAAGGCGTCGAAGGAGCCGCCGATGGGGATGTCCTCCAGGTGCACCTGGTCGGGGCCTTCCAGCGCCGCTGCCTCTCCGCCCTCCTCTGTCTGCTGCTCGCCGCCCCCGGCGGACTGGCCCCCGCCGAAGCTGACCGTGCCTTCCTGGGCCGCGTAGCGCAGCGTGAACTCCAGCTCGGCGTCCTGGGGCTGCTCGGCGAACCAGGTCTCCAGGGCCTGGCTGCAGCCGCCCAGGCCGTTGCCGATGGCCTCGGCGTGGCTGCTGTGCAGGGCGGCCTGCAGGTCGCTGCGGATGGTGGCCAGGAAGGCCTCGAAGTTGCCCGGCCGGGCCATGGTGAAGCGGATGGCGGCGGGCGTGGGGCCGTCGCGCTCGGCCACCCTGGCTCGCCGCTGCACCGCGGTCGCGCCGCCGCCGCCGGGCATGGCGTCCAGCTCGAGGGCGCCCCAGCGGGGGGCTGCGGCCGGCTCGCGCTGCACGGGCTGCTGGGCCAGCTGGGCGCAGAGGGCCTGGTTGCCCACGCGGCCCTGCAGGTCGGGAGAGAAGGAAGGCGTGGCCTGCGCGGTGCGGACCGGCTGCGGACTGGGCTTGCGGTGCTGCAGAGAGGGCATGGCGCGCTCCTTTCGCAGAGATAAGGAAGCAAGGGGCGTGCCATGCCGATTCTGGCGATATGCTGCCTTCGCCTGTGGGTGCTATTCCGTCTTCATGACAGGAGGACAGCCCTGGGCTGTCACCTCACATGTCACCCTGTGACGCGGTCTCAGTCTGCGAGCCACTTGGCGCACTGCGTCAGGAGTGCGTTGTTGTCGACGTCTTCCCAAGGGACCCAGTCGTCCTGCTGGATCCACTCGCATAGCTGGGTGCGCAGGTCGTCGCGCAGACTGGTTCGCTCATCGAAGATGTTGTTCAGCTCGCCGGGATCCGACTCCAGATCGTAGAGCTCTTCCAGCTCGCCGGGGTAGACGGCGTCGTACTTGTTGTAGGGCGTGCAGTCGTTGGTACCTTCGGTGCCGGACATGATGTACTTGTCCAGGCCGTCGATGATGCCTGCCGTCTCCACACCGCGCTCGAGGTAGATGGGGCGTGGCTCGACGATGCCTGACTGCAGGCTGCTGGCCAGCGAGCGGCCGACGGGATCGCCCGACCAGCGGAAGGCACCCGAGACTTCGGCGATGGTGGGCGCGATGTCCGTGTTGCTGACCCAGTCGTCGATCACGAGGCCCTGGGGCAGGTGGGCGGGGGCGTGGAACGCGAAGCTGATGCCCAGGGTGTCGTTGTAGGGCGGGCAGCCGTGGTAGAAGAAGTTGTTGTGCTCGGCCAGCTCTTCGCTATGGTCGGCGCCGAACACGATCAGGGAGTCCTGGTAACGCCCTACCTCGTCCAGCTTGTCCAGCAAGCGGGCGATCCGGCCGTCGACGGCGCGCACCTGGGAGGCGTAGGTGGCCTCCATGTGGCGACGCTCTTTCCCAGAGAGATCCTGCACGCCCAGCGCCACGCGGTCGACCGCCATCACGTCTTCCAGGTCCAGATCACCGGTATAGGGCTGGGGGTGGAACTCTTTGTAGAACTCCACTACCGGGCGGAATGGTTTGTGGGGTTGGTTGAGGTGCAGCCAGATGAACACAGGCTGGTCGGTGGAGAGACTGTCCAGGCGCTCGATCAGCTGGGAGACCAGCAGCTCGTCGCGTTCTTCGAGGCCGCCCAGGTCAGGTTCTTCCGTACGCCAGGTGCATACGCGTTCATCGACCCCGTAGTCCATCACGTAGCAGAGGTTGGCCGAGTAGCCGAGGTTGTAGTATCCGGCGGCCTGGAAGCGCTCGAACAGGGTGTCCCGGCTGGGCCGTGCCAGGTTGCCGTTGACGCGCAGGCCATGATCCCGCGGGTAGACACCGGTGGACAGGGAGGTGAGCGCCACCGCGGTCAGGCCCCGCGGTGTGAGCACGTTGCGCAGCACGACGGACTCGTCGAAGAACTTCCACAGCTCGGGGGCGGTCTCCCAATTGCCATGGTTGCCCCAGAGCATGCGCTTGCTCAGGGCGTCGACGGTGATCATCACTACCGTGTCGATGCCTTCTACGGGATCCCCGGCCGTGTCCTCTCCCTGCTTGCATCCCGCGCACACCAGCAGGCAGGCAGCAGCGTTGAAGGAGAGGGTTCGAAAGCGAGGAAATGGGATGGTAGCACCTCGTTGCCAGCTGCACCCAGGATACACCAGATGTAGGGACCCGCGCAATCCCGCGTCCTGATTCCCTGGATGCGCCGCCCCGGAAC
>CAYVQL010000499.1:0-5382 GCA_964454135.1 uncultured Enterobacterales bacterium
CGGGGGGCGCAGCCCCCCTGGAAAGCCTAGTGCTCACGCGCCGCGAAGCGGCCGGCGCGCCAGCGCCGCTGGAGGTTCCTGGCCGCCCGACAGGGTGGTCAGGAACCTCCGGGCGGGGGCACTAGCCCAGGACGTCCTGGATCACCTGCTGCAGATCTTGCAGCTTGAAGGGCTTCTGGATGAATCCCCCCAGGCCCTTGCCCGCGAAGCGAACCACCGCCTCCTGCTCGTTGTAGCCGCTCATGAGCACCACGGGCACATCAGCCTGGATCTGCCGCAGCTCGCGGAAGGTCTCCTGCCCGTCCATATGGGGCATGGACAGGTCCAGCAGCACGCAGTCGATCTCGTCGGCTCGCTGGGCGAAGAGCGACACGGCGGAATGCCCGTCCTGGGCGGTGATGACGCCGTAGCCCGCCTGCCGCAGCATGGCGGCCCCCACGCTGCGCACCGTCTCCTCGTCGTCCACCAGCAGCACGGTGCGACCTGTGCCCTCGGTCGCCTCCTGCAGCACCTCCTCGCTGGCGGAACTCTTCTCCATCTGCGCGGGGAGGAGCACCTTGAATGTGCTACCCCTGCCCGGCTCGCTGTAGACCTTGATGACGCCCCCGTGCCCCTTGATGATGCCCAGCACTGCCGCCAGCCCGAGCCCCCGGCCGGTGAACTTGGTGGTGAAGAAGGGATCGAACATGCGGCGACGCACATCCTCGTCCATGCCGATCCCGGTATCCGAGACCTCGATGAAGCTGAAGGGGCCTGCTTTCAGGCTGCTACCAGCGAAGGCGCTCCGCAGGTAGTCGTCATCACAGTCCATCAAGCCGGTGGAGATGGAGATCACGCCGCTTGCGTCGCCGATGGCATCCGAGGCGTTGGCCAAGAGGTTCAGGATCACCTGCCGGATCTGGGTGGCATCACCGTTCACCGCTGGCACAGAATCGGTGAAATTGTACTTGATCACGGCATTCTTACTGAGTGACACCTCCATCAGGTGGGCCATCTCCTCCACCAGCGTGCGCAGGTCCAGCCGCTCCACCACGAAGCGACCCCGGCCCGAATAGGCCAGCATCTGGCGGGCCAGATCGGCGGCCCGGCGGGCGGCCAGCTCGATGCCTTCCAGCTGGGGGCGGGCAGGAGATTCGGGATGCAGCTGCAGCATGGCCAGATCGGCGTTGCCCAGGATGCCCACCAACAGGTTGTTGAAATCGTGGGCCACGCCGCCGGCCAGGGTGGCCAGGCTCTCGATGCGCTGGGACTCCTGGATGCGCCGCTCGAGCTTGCGGCGCTCCTTCTCGGCCACGTACCGCTCGGTGATGTCCTTGGCGATGCCGGTGATGCGGTAGGCCTTGCCCTGCTCGTCGAGCACGGCTCGCCCGACGTCTTCGACCACGCGCTCGCTGCCGTCGGGCCTGATCAGGCGGTAGATCTCGTTGATCCCTTCCCGCTCCTGCCTGATGCAGCGGTCGAAGGCTTGGTTCACCCGGATGCGATCCTCGGGATGGATGCAGGCCGACCACAGGCGCGGCTCGGCGTAGAGATCCTGCACGCTGCGACCCCAGATCTTCTCGAAGGCCGGGCTGGCGTAGAGGATGCACTCAGGCTCCACCTGCACCATCCAGAACACCTGGTCGATGCGGTCGCCCATCTGTTGGAAGCGCTCTTCGCTGGAGCGCAGCTCGGCCAGCGCCTGCTGCTGGGCGGTGACATCCACCGCCGTCACGATCATGCGTTCCCCAGGCAGGAGCGCGGCGCGCAGCAAGAGCTGCTTGTCAGCACCCGAATTGCAGCGCACCTGGTAGACGACGTCGCGGCTGGTCTCGCTGACGTCGCGCTCCCAGTTGTCCATCACCAGCGCCCGGTAGGCCGGGTCGGGGTAGGCCTGCTCGATCCAGGATGTGACCGTCGGCAGATCTTCGAGCGAATAGCCGGTGATGGCCGTGAACTCGAGGTTCACGAAGAGGATCTCGCCAGAAGCGGAGGTGGAGGCCACCACGGCGCCGCACGGGATGTTGCCCAACATCGGACCGATCTCGGCCAGCTGCATCTTGTCTGCGACAGGGCTGGATTCCCCGCTCTGCTGCCGCTCCAGCGCCGCCACGCGGCTGCGCAGCCGAGCGACCTCTGCCAGGAGCTGTTCTCTGGAAAGGAGATCGTCGGACATGGGTTCTCCGCGGGGGGGACATGTTCCCTTAGTGTGGTGCTGACCAGCCTGCTATCATCCAACCGGATCCCTCCGGAGCGCACGCCATGAACCAGCGGAGAGCGCACTCGCCGCGGCCACTGGGCCTCCTGATCTGCACCGCCTGCCACAGCTACGGCGGCGTCCGCTACGACACTCAAGCGGACACCCGGCAGGACAGCCAGGCGGACTCGGTCGCCCCCGACAGCGCCTCCCCTGTCCCTCCGGGGGACCAGCGCGCCGACGCCCTGGTGCTCGTCAACTCCGACAGCGCCCACTACGCCCGCTACGAGCAGCTGCTGCTGCCCTACCTGGAGAACTTCGGCCTGCCCTGCGACACGCTCGACCTGGCCTCCACCGGGATCACCGCAGCGGTGGCCGACTACGCCCTGCTGGTCGTCGGCCATCGCGGGCTGGACAGCGGCGGCGAGTTGCTGGACGACGCGGCGCAAGAGATCCTCCTGCAGGCCGTGCAGAGCGGAACGGGCCTGGTGAGCTTCGACGACGACCTGGCCGACGAAGACGGGCAGAGCCGCTACGCCTTCACAGACGAGCTCTTCGGCTTCAGCTACGGCGGCGAGAGCGCGGGCACGGACGTCAGCTTCGGCCAGGGCACGACCCTGGACTGCTGGGACGACGAGCACCAGGAGCCGGTGCTCGAGACCACCACCGACGCCAGCCAGCTGGACGCCAGCGACGGCCAGTGGACCGAGTTCCACTACACGGCCGGCGGGCGCCCCTTTCCGGCGGTCTTCGCCGGCGTGGAGGAGGAGAGCTACGGACTGCCCGTGATGCATTTCAGCATAAGCGGCCTGGAACCCGGCGAGTACGAAGTCTTCGCCAACCTCTACACTGGCGCGGGGCTGCGCTACCACTACGGCTTCTCGGCCGACGATCCCAAGTCCCACTCGGTGGAGGTCACGGCCGGAGACGGCGGCACGGACCAGCACGTGGAGCAGAGCCTGGGCCTGCTGCAGCTGGACGAGGGCAGCCTGTCCCTCTACGTGTTGGACGCCGACCTGGTCAGCGGCAGCTACCCCTACTTCGGCTGGGCCTGGCTGCGGCTGGTCCCTACCACGGGAGACGACCAGAGCCACTACGTGACCGCCGGGCACGAGGCCGACGAGCAGATCGAGACCGGCGAGATGAGCCTGGCCGCCATCGACGACGCCGGCCTGGCCACGGTCCTGGCGACCTGCGACTCGGCACCCTTTTTGGCCGTGGTGCAGAGCGGCGCTGGCCGAGCCGTGCAGTGGGCCAGCACGGACTGGATGAGCCACGGCGTCAAGGGCCCGGTCTACGGCTTGGACGACCTGGTCTGGCGCAGCCTGGTCTGGGCCGCGCGCAAGCCCTTCGCCATGCAGCTGATGCCCCCGCTGGTCACCATGCGCGTGGACGACGTGTCCGGGCCCTTCTCGTGGATCGACATCGCCAACAGCTACGGCCTGCTGCCGTGGGCGGGGCTCTTCCTGTCCGACATCGACCAGGACGAAGCCTCGCACCTCCGGGACCTGGTGGAGTCAGGCCTGGCTACCGCATCGGTGCACGCCTACACCTCGTCGGACTTCTTCTACTTCGACCACTCGGCGGGCGACGATCGCTCCGACGCCGACATGGAAGCCGCCTTCGCCCAGGCCACGGCCTGGCACGAGGCTCAGCAGATCCCCATCTCGGCCTACGTGCTGCCCCACTACTACGAGCTCGGGACCAACGTCTTCGAAGGGCTGGCGGACTGGGACGTGGAGTTCGTGGGCACCCAGATGGATCCGGGCAATCCCTACTACGGCTCGGCCTGGGTGATGGGCGGCCCCTACCGCAGCTACGAGGCGGGCACGGCCAGCGAGAGCCGGCCCCTGTACTACGCCCACTACCTGGAGGTACCAGGACACCCCGAGCACGATGGGCGTTTCTTCAACGTGGTGACCGAGATCCGCGACGACGCCGGCTACGAGTGGTATCCCGACGGCGACGTGGAGGGCAGCGTGGGGCGCGGCCTGCGCCAGACGCAGCGCGCCCTGGACAGCCGTGTGCTGGCCACGCTCTTCTCCCACGAGCAATACGTAGGCGTCATCGCCGACGACGACTGGGACGACATCCTGGCCGGCGTGACCGCCGGGCTGGAGAGCTACGGGCCCATCTACGTCACCCAGGACCAGGGCGCGCGCTACGCCCGCGCGCTGCACAGCTCGGCCATCGTCAGCAGCAGCTACGATCCCGAGAGCGGTCTCTTCCAGGCCGCCCTCGAGGGAGAGACGGACCTGCAGACGTGGATCTCGGTCTTCGTCGGCGACGACGACATCGAAGAGCTGAGGCTGGAGCTGCCCTCTTTCTCCGGGGAAGCCGAGCTGTCCGAGAGCCTGCAGGGCGACTAGCGCAGCGCGCTGGAATTCGAGGGCTGAGCCACCGCCTCAGTGCGCCAGCGCCTCGCTGCGGTCCACCTGGGGCTCCGCCCTCGGCAGGGCGCCGGACCAGGAGTTGAGCGCGATCACCTGGCCCAGGCGAACGCGCGCCTGGCGCATCTGCAGGTGGAAGGGGTGGGGCTCGTCGAAGGAGGCTTCGCGCTGCAGCCGGCCGGCCTGGAAGACGAGGCAGCGATCATGGGCGGGCAGGAAGCGCTCAGGCGAACGCGCGAAGAGGGGCTCGCGCTGGGCGGCCCGCTTCAGCAGGTAGAGGTGGCCGGAGAAGCGCACGGGCCGCGACAGGCCCAGCCAGGCGTGCAGGCCCAGGCAGACGGCCCAGGGGGGCAGGGGCGCGCAGAGCTGGGCCAGCTCTTCGGAGCGGTCGCGCTCGAGCAGCTGCAGGGCGCGCAGGCATTGCTGCGCGTCGGGCCGCAGCGGCCGCACGCCGTCGATGGAGGGTGAGCGCTCGCCGGCGGGCCAGGCGTAGAGCGCGCAGAGCCGCAAGCGCCCCTGGCGCAGGCCGTACTGCGCCAACCAGCCGCGCTGCAGGGCGCTGCTGTTGGAATGGACGGCCAGGTCCAGTGCTGCGGGTTCCACCAGGCCGCGGCCCCGTGCGCCGGAGATGTGCCACAGCGGGCCCTCCAGCTCGAGGCTGTCGTAGAGCTGCTGCGTCATAGGCCTGCCCGATTCACGATAAGGAACCTATAACCTAACATGAAAATAGAGGGGGGGGGGGGGGGGGGGGGGGGCGGCCGCCGCCCCCCCCCCCCCCCCCCCCCCCCCCCCCCCCCGCCCCCCCCCCCCCCCCCC
>CAYVQL010000500.1:0-5375 GCA_964454135.1 uncultured Enterobacterales bacterium
GACGCCGGGCAGCACGGTGGCGACGACTGCGACGACGAGGACGCCATGGTGCATCCAGGCGCCTTCGAGTACGCCGGTGACGGGATCGACAACGACTGCGACGGGCGGGAAGACGGCAGCATGCTGCTGTCGGGTGCCGGCGTGATCCTGGTGGGCGAGAACAACGCCGATTGCTTCGGCGAGGACGTGGCCGTGGTGGGCGACGTGGACGGCGACGGCCTGGGCGAGGTCCTGGTGGGCGCCGCCAACGAGGACTCGGGCCGGGCGGACGCGGGGGCAGCCTACCTGTTCTCGGGCGCCGATCTGGCGGACGGCGCGGGCGAGCTGGAGGCGTCCGCCGCTGTGGCCAAGCTGCAGGGCGATAGCTCCGAGGACTACCTGGGGCAGTCCCAGGTGGGGGCCGGAGATGTGAATGGCGACGGCTACGCCGACCTGGTCCTGGGCGCTGGCTGGGCCCAGCTGGTCGATGGCATCGCCTACGTGGTGCACGGCCCTGTGGAGGGCACCATGGCGGTGAGCGCCGCAGGCGTCGCCTTCAGCGCCGAGACGGGCGAGTCTTTCCTGGGGTGGTGCGTGGCGGGCGGCGGCGACGTGGACGGCGATGGCCTGGACGACGTGTTGGTGGGCGCGCCCGAGGCATACTCGGGCGAGGATGGCTACGGGGGTTTGCAGTACGCGGGGGCCGCCTACCTGCTGGCCGGTCCGGCGGAACAGGGCGGGAGCGTGTCCGGGGCGCGTGCCAAGCTCTCCGGCATCAAGGACAACGACTCCGCGGGCTATGCGGTGGCCGTGGTGGGCGACACCGACGGCGACGGGACGGCGGACCTGCTGGTGGGCGCTCCCAGCGCCGAGGGCGACGTGGTGGGCTCGGGCGCCGCCTACCTGGTCCAGGGGCCGGTCCAGGGCGAGGTGTCGCTGAAGTCGGCCGACGCCGTGCTGGCGGGCCAGGAGGATGAGGACGCCGCCGGCCAGGAGGTGTCCGGTGCGGGCGATGTCAACGGCGACGGAAAGGCGGACATCCTGGTGGGCGCGCCGCTGGCCGCCGCTGGGGGCGTCCACCAGGCCGGCAAGGCCTACATCGTGCTGGGTCCCATCGAGGCCGACCTGTCGCTGGGATCGGCCAACGCTCGCTTCGAGGGGTCGCAGTCCATGGACCACGCAGGCACGGTGGCGGCGGCCGGCGATGTGGATGCCGACGGCCTGGACGATGTTCTCATCGGCGCCTACGCCACCGACGACATGGGCGACAACTCGGGCGCGGCCTACCTGGTGCTGGGCAGCATAGGGGGCGTGATCGACGCCGACAGCGCCGATACCGAGCTGCTCGGCGAGACGGAGGGCGACGAGGCCGGCTACGCCCTGGCCGGGGGCCTGGTGGACGAGGATTCCCACGCCGACCTGCTGATAAGCGCCCACTACAACGATCGGAACGGGTCCAGCGCCGGGACCGCCTACCTGGTCTTCGGCGGCCCCGAGTACTGACGGAATCAGCCCTTCTTGTAGGGCGCCAGCTTCTCGCGCAGGCTGGCGATGTTGCTCTCCAGGTGCTTCTGCAGCTTGGTCAGGCCCTTGTCGCCCTTGCCCACGAACTTGCTGATGTCGATCACCTTGAAGGTGGTGGCGTAGACGCTGTTCAGCTCGTGGTTCAGCTTGATGGAGCCGTAGGAGAGCTTGAACAGGTTGGCCAGATCCGTCTTGTACATCGCCAGCAGGTCGTCGGGATCGGTGATGTAGTTCTTGATCTCGGCGGCGATGCGCAGCGTGGCCTTGGATCCGAAGACCGCCTCGGACAGGGCGCCCGTGCCGGTCTTGCGATCCAGGGTGATGTAGACGCTGTGCAGCATGGGATCGCTGGGCGTCATGAAGCGCACGCGCTGGTAGTCGCCGGTGGCACGGAAGAAGATGGAGGGCCAACCGCGGCGCGCCATGATGCGCACGATCTCTCCCACTAGCATCTCGTCCTGGGATTCGCGGATTTCCGCTTTGTGCTTGAAAGCTTTGAACAGTCCGAACATGACGGTTTCCTTGGCTCAGGAGAAGCGGCCGCGCAGGTATTTCTTGAGGGCGTGCAGCGTGGCGGAGATGTGCTCCTCGAGCACAGCGTAGTGGATCTGGTACTTGTCGATGTAGTCGTCCAATGACCAGAACAGGTCCACGTTGACGTAGACGTACTGGGTGGACATGTCCCCGTCGATGGTGATGGTGCCGGGCTCGGGCGTGTCGATCAGCCCGCTCTTGTACTCGGCCTGCAGGGCCTGCCAGACCTTGCCGAAGTTGGGCATCATCTCGCCGTAGCCCACCACGATGCTGACCCGCTGGCCCAGCACCTTGGCCGCTATCAGGCCCGTGGTGAGGTGCCGGATGCGGAAGATGATACGGCTCTTGTCCTGGAGGTTCTCGAAGCGCACGAAGTGGTAGGTGCCGTCGCTGGTGAGGTCGATCAGGGCGTAGCCCGTGTCCAGGGTGGAGGTGATGACCGCCCCCAGGAAGACCTCGTCGATGTGCGTGGCGTAGGCGTGCTCGTTGTAGTAGTCCCAGCTCTTGGATACCAGCTCGCCGAAGACGCGGTCCTTGTAGTCGTCCAGGTTCTCGCCAGGGGCGCGCTGCGGCACGGCGGGGCCTGTCGCGGCTGGTTGGGGCGTGGGCGCTGGCATCGGCGCTGGCTGCGGCACGGCGGGCGCTGGCGCCGGTCGGGGGATGGGCGCTGGCGGGGGGCCGGCGGGCGCATCGAGGTTCTCGTAGAGGAAACCGCACTGCGCCAGGGGCATCCAGTCGGCCATGCCTTCGCAGAAACAGGCGTCGGTGGGCTTGTACTCGCCGGCCTCCACGCGTTTCTTCAGAGTGCGACGGCTCATGGGACCGATCTTGCCCAAAAAGCCCTGGACGTAGACGGCCTCGTCGTCGGGGTGGGGTAGTGGTGACATCCTTGCTCCTCGGTTGACGGCGTTTCCTCTAGCGGAGGGGGCTGCGCGGCGCAATTGTCGAAGCACGGCCTGACAGGACTGGGCCAGCGGTCTATGGTCCTGACGAGATGGAGATCACGAGCCGGCGTCACCGCCGCTGCATCGCGCTGCGGGGGAGCTCTGACGAGACGCGCCAGCAGGCGCTGGCGCTGCTGCGGGACCTGGCACCGGAAGAAGTGCTCTGGGTGGGAGCCGGTGGCGACGGGCTGGGCTTTGTCGCGCGGCGCCCCGGGCAGGTCAAGCGCTTGTTGGGGGTCGGCTTTGACGCCGTGGTGCTGGACCTGCACGCCGGCTTGGACGGTGACCTGCTGGGGCGGACTCACGGCTTCATCCGCGGGGGCGGGGGTCTGCTGCTGCGCCTGCCCCCTGGTGGGGAGCCGCCGGCTGGCGATCCGACGCTGGCGGTGCATCCTTTTTCGGTCTCGGATGTGGGACAGCGCCTCTGGCAGCGCTTCGAGCGCTGCCTGGAGCGGGCGGAGCTCGGGGCTGCGCAGCCTCTGCAGGCGGCGCCGCGCGAGCTACAGGGCAGCGCGGAGCAGGCCCGGGCCGTGCGCCGGCTGGTGCACGTCTTCGGTGGCAGCAGCCCCTCGGTGTTGGCCCTGATCGCCGATCGCGGCCGCGGCAAGTCCGCCGCGCTGGGCTTGGCGCTGCGCCAGGTGCTGGGGGCAGGCCAGCTGCGGGCGGCGGTCTCGGCCCCCAGCGCGCGCTCCTGCGCCGAGGTCCTTCGCTTTGCGACGGGGTCTCACGAAGCGCCTCGAGAGGGCCCGCTGCGCTTTCTGAGTCCGCGGGAGCTGGTGGACAGTTCCGGCAGTTTCGACCTGCTGGTCATCGACGAGGCCGCCCAGCTGCCCGTGGCTCTGCTGCAGCAGCTGGTGCGGCGCCATTCCGCGGCCCGCATCGCCTTCGCCTCCACGGTGCGCGGCTACGAGGGCACGGGGCGCGGCTTCGTGCTGCGCTTCCTGGAGTGGCTGGGGCAGCTGCCGCGCCCGCTGGAGATCCTGCGCCTGGAGCAGCCCATCCGTTGGGATGCCGGGGACCCGCTGGAGCGCCTGGTCTTCGATGCGTTGGCCCTGGATGCCGAGCCCCCTGGCGAGGCCTTCATCGCTGCCCGCGAGCCCGTGGACGCGGAGCGCCTGCGGCATATTGCGCTGGACCGGGATGCCCTGGCCCGCGACGAACGCTTGCTGCGGGACCTGTTCGGGCTGCTGGTGCAGGCCCACTACCGCACGGTGCCCAGCGACCTGCAGCGCCTGTTGGACGCGCCCAACCTGGGCGCCCAGGTACTGCTGCTGGACGGCCGCGTGGTGGCCGCGACCCTGCTGGCGCAGGAGGGCGGCCTGGCCGCTGACATCTGCCAGCGCATGGCTCGCGGCGGGCTGCGCATCCGCGGGCACGCCCTGCCCGACACCCTGATCTGCCACGCGGGCCAGCGCGCGGCCGGGGAGCTCTCCATGGTGCGCAGCGTGCGTATCGCCACGCACCCGGCCCTGCGGCGGCGCGGGCTGGCCCGGCGCCTGGTCGCGCAGGTCCACGGCACGTGCGACTGCGACCTGTTCGGGACCATCTTCGGCGCCACCCCGCAGCTGCTGCGCTTCCGGCGCGCCCTGGGCTACCAGCTGGTGCGCCTGGGCAGCTCCCTGGGGGCCCGCAGTGGGGAGCCTGCGGCGGTCATGCTGCGGCCGGTGAGCGCCGCCGCTCAGGCGCTGGTGGCTCGGCTGCGGGGCCGCCTGGCGCGCGAGCTGCCGCTGCAGCTGGAGCTCTTGCGCGCCGAGGCTGAGCTGGATCCGGCCCTAGTGCGAGAGCTGGCGGCCGATCTGCCGCCGGCCTTGCCCCTGGGGGAGCGCGAGCGGCAGGGGATCGTGGACGACTACCTGTTCGGGCCCTGCCACTACGAGGCGGCGGCCTTCGCCCTGGAGCGCACGGTGGAGGTCTTGTCGGCTGGTTTGGATGAACTGGATCCCTTGTCCGTGGCGCTGATCCGCGCCCGCGTGCTGCGGCGGCGGGGCTGGGCGCGGGTGGCCCGGGAGGCCGGCCTGCCCAGCGTCCACGCGGCGCAGCGGGCGCTGAAGCGGGCCTTGCGGGCGCTGGTTGCGGGGCATCAGAAGACCACGACCAGACGACCTGGGTAGCGCCAGAGCTCAAGCGCCCACCATTCATCGCAAGCGCCCTCCATCCGTCGTTCGTCAGCCACCAACGTATTTGGCGTGCTCCATGCGCAACTTGAGGGAGGCCTTCGGGGAGCGCGTGGCGCGCTCCCTGCCCAACTTGAGGGAGATCCTCAGGGAATGAGCTCCATCTCGACCCGCCCCAGGGCGCGCAGCGCGCGGCGGCGGCACTCGGGGTTCTGGCAGTGAAAGTCGTCTCGGGGGGTGACGCTGCCAGAAACTGGTCGTCCTCGCCGTTGGCGCTGGC
>CAYVQL010000501.1:0-5337 GCA_964454135.1 uncultured Enterobacterales bacterium
GCTGCCGCCGCTGGCTTGCCCCTCAAAGGTCCGCAGGACCTTTGAGCCCCGCGCCGTATGGGCGCGCCGGGGCATCCGAGATGCCCCGGATATTCATTCGGCTTTCAACCCTGGCAATGTATCGGTCGGCCGCAAGGATGACCGAGCCCGTCAGCGCCCATGTAGGAGTCACCGCCCATTCGATAGAACGCTACTTGAACACCCCGTCGTGGCAGCAACGAAAGCCCAGGGCCGAGGGGGTCCAACCGGGGATGTAGTCGCAGCGATGGAAGGCCTCGGAGTCGCCGCAGTTGTAGGCGCCGCCGCGCACCGTGGTCTTGTCCCCGCCCGCGATATGCTCCCACAGGTTGCCGTTGATGTCGAAGACCCCGTAGCCATTGGTGCAGTCGGGGAACGAGCCGGTGGGCAGGAGCGAGTAGGAGCCGCCGCAGGCCGAGTAGCAACCCGCGTAGGGCTCGGTGCAGTCGGGGCAGGCGTCCCCGCCGCAGTCGCAGTAGGTGTCGATGCCGTTGCAGGTACTGGCTTCGTAGCTGTCGCCGTAGGCGTAGGCCGTCTCTGCGGGACCGATGCAGGCCTGGTACCACTCGTCGGGGGTGCACAGGCGCTTGTCCGCCGCCTGGCAGGCTTTCTCAGCCGCCTCGTTGGAGCTTATCTTCCAGGGCTTCACACCCTGCCGCGAGGTGGCGACGCTCTCGTCGCTGCCCGAGCTGTCCGCGGTGGCATCCTGGCGCGAGGCCTCCCAGGTGTCGATGCAGAACAGGTCTTCGATGGACACCATGTCGCTGGGGCAGCCCACCAGGGGGCCGGTGTCCGCGTCCGCGTCGCTGTCGCTGTCGCTGTCGCTGTCGGCATCGGCATCGGCATCGGCATCCGCCTCGGAGTCGCCTGTCTCCTCGATGCAGCCCGTGGGCTCGCTGTCTCCCGTCTCCCCCGGATCCGGGGCCGGGCTGTCCGTGCCTCCGCCGCTGTCGATGGGCTCCATCTGCTCGTCCGGACCGCAGCTGGCAAAGACCAGCAGGCCGGCGGCCAGCGCGCCCAGGGCCGCGGTCATGAGCTGCGCGTGGGAGCGATTCATGAGATCACCTCTGTGCAAGACTCCATGGTAGCGCGCCTGGAGGACGGTCGCTCCAGCCAGCCCTTCAGTCAGCGCAGGACGAGCCGCGGCGCGCGCTGTCCTCTTGGCGTAGCAGGTCCTGGATTCGATCCAGGCCCTCGTCGCCAGCTCGCTCCAGGCCGTAGGGCAGCTCCAGGTGGTCCGCCGGCAGCTCGGCGGCGCGGGGAAGGAAGGGGCTCCAGCCCTGCTGCCAGCGCAGCTCCAGCAGCGCGCGGTGATCGCGGTAGCTGTAGTCCTCGATGCTGCTGGAGCGCATGGTGATGCCGTAGGTGAGCCCGAAGCGCCAGCCCGCGAAGGCGCGCGTCCACGGACCGATGTTCAGCTTCAGGCCCAGGTCGGCGCGCGGCTCCTGGCTCAGGTAGTAGTCGGCGGACTGGGGCCAGCTGTCCCACAGGGCCATGGCGCGCAGCTTGACCATATGATCGCCGGGCAGGGGCGCCCGCAGGCGCGCGATGGCGCTCAAGCCCCAGGCGTCGAAGGCCTGCAGCCGGGCCAGCTGGTAGCGCCCGGTGGCGATGCCGGTCAGGTTCCAGCCGGGGCCGAGGGGCAGGACGCCCGCCAGGCCGCCGTCCATCTCGGTGCGCGAGCGCGACTGCTGGCTGTAGTAGCGGCGGCCGGCCCCGGCGAAGAGCTGCGTACGGGAACCCAGATCCAGCTCGAGCTCGCCCCGGTGCCCCTCGGTGTACCAACCTCGCTCCACCGTCTCCACGACCAGTCCGGTGGCCCCGTCGATGAACGCGTCGCCGCGCAGGCCCATCAGGTCGAAGGCGTAGAGCAGGCGCAGGCGGCTGCCCGCGGCCTGCCCCAGCTCGGTGCCTGCCCGGCCAGCCAGGTTGATGTAGCCGTAGCCCTCAGCCTCGTCCGAGAAGGGGGCGAAGCCCTTGCCGCGCAGCTCACCCAGAGGCCGGACAAGGGGAGAAATCCAGGGCTCGAAGCGCAGCACGGCGTCCAGCGAAGCCAACGGGGCTCCCGTGTCCTCCCCCTGGCCCGAGCCCGCGTCCTGGGGCGCGCTCTCCACCGCATTGGAGGTGTAGCCGCCCGAGAGCTGCAGGCGCACGCTGATGGGCTCTCCCCGGTCACCCAGCACCTGCTGCCGCATCTGCAGCAACAGCGCGCGGTCCTCAGGGAACAGGCGATCGCCGCGGGAGAGGACGCGCAGGGCTTCCTCTGCGTCACGGCCATCCAGCTGGTCCACGGCTGCGCCCAGCAAGGCCAGGCGCTGGGCTCCAGGACCAGGCTCGGCCTCGGCGGCGCCCTCCAGCAACTGCCGGGCGCGCAGGATGTCGCCTTGCTGAAGTACCACCCAGGCGGCCCAGGCGCGGGATTCCGCATCCGTGGGCACGGCCTGCACCTGCTCCAGCAGGCGCTTGGCGGCCCAGACCTGGTTGCCGCTCCGCAGGTAGGCCAGCGCCAGCTGCCGCACCAGCGCCCCATCGCCGGGCTGCGCCTCGCAAGCCGCCTTCAGGATCGCGATGGCCTGGCGCTCTTCGCCCGCCGCCAGGTAGCAGCGCGCCACCTGGAGCTGGCAGGTGGCGTCCGCCTGGCAGTCCTGCGCGCACTCGCCGGGATTCTGAGACAGCACGGCGGCCGGCCAGCAGAGCAGACCGAGCAGGGCCAGGCGCCTCATGGCCCGGGCTCCCCGTCGGCACAGCAGCGGAAGCCCTTGGCGGAGGGGAAGCTGCCGCTCTCGGCGCCGTCGTAGCCGCAGTTGTGCAGCTTCTCGGAGTCGGAGCAGTTGTAGGCGCCGCCACGGTAGTGGTTGATGCCGTCGTCGGTACTGACGATCTCCCAGACATTGCCGTTGACGTCGAAGATGCCGAAGTCGTTGGTGCAGTCCGCGAAGCTCCCGGTGGGGACCACGTGCAAGTCGGTGTCGCACTCCTGCCGGCAGTGGGGATAGGCGCCATCGCCGTCGGGCTGACCATCGCCGTCACAGTCGCAGAAGGTATCGATGCCGTTGCAGATGGAGGCGCTGTAGTCGTCGCCGTAGCAGTACTCCAGGTCGTCGGGGCCGCGGCAGACCGCCTCCCACTCCTGGGGCGTGCAGAGGCGCTTGCCCGCCGCCTCGCAGGCCGCGCTGGCGATCTCCTGGTTCATGCCCCCCAGGTAGTCGGAGGAGTACCAGGGGATCACGCCGGGCTGGCTGAGCGCCATGGAGCTGTCGCTGCCGCCGCTCTCTTCCGTGGCGTCGGGACGGGAGGCCTCCCAGATGTCGATGCAGTAGGTGCCGCAGATGTCCGCCATGTCGTCGGGGCAGCTCAGCTCACCCTCGAGGCACTCGAAGACGCAGACCTGGTCCACGCAGCGGAAGCCCAGGCCCCCGCAGTCCTCGTCCACCACGCACTCGAAGCCCTGAAAGACGCACAGGCCGTCGTCGCAGAGAAAGTCCTGGGGGCAGTCCTCGCTGCCGTAGCAGCGCTCCTCTACGAAGCAACCGCTGGCTCGGGGCAGCGCCAGGCCCAAGCCGAGGGCTCCGGCCAGGCCGGGGAACAGCCAGCGCCACCAGGCGGAGGCTCGTGCGCGCATTCTCATGGTCACCTTCCTGGAGAGAGAGACCATGCCCGCTGCAGGCCCGTTCGTCAACGATATTGGCCCGCAGCCGCGCCGAGGCGCCGCTGCGGGCCAGTTCTCCTATCTAAGGGGCTGTTCGCCCTATGCCAGCTCGAACTCGACGTTCTCCGCTCCGACGCCCTCGTTGGCGACCAGCTTGACCGCCATGCCCGGCTCGACGGCGCCCTCGGCGCGCAGCAAGCCGAACACGGAGCCCACCGCACCGTCGAAGACGACCTGGACGATCCAGACGGGCGCGTCAAGCACGCGACCATCGCGGTCTTCGAAGACCTGCGTGGCGCCCTGGATGACGCCTGAGGCGGCGTCGAGCTCGACGGCGTCCTTCTCGGGATCGAGCAGGCTCATGTCCTTCTCGCAGAAGGCCGCCGGCGGGACGACGACCGTGCCGCAGCCGCAGCGTGTGCCGGACAGCTTGCCCTCGGCCAGGTCGGCGTAGAACTTCCGACCGGCCAGGCCCGCAGTGTAGGCGTAGTCCAGCGGGATGCGGCCCGGATGGGACTTGAGCGTGGTGGAGAGCAGCTCGCTGGGCTTGATGCGCACGGGCTGGCCCGCGGGCGGGTCGTCGTCGCGCAGCGGGCGGAAGTACTTGAGGTCGGTGACGCAGCCCTTGCGCTCTTCCTCGGGCTTCCAGACGGCCTTGACGCGCATGCCGACCTTGACCTCCCAGGGATCCACCTCGTCGAGCCAGTGGCAGAGCCCCATGTACTCGGTGGTGTTGTCGATGGACACCACAGCGAAGATGCGGATCTTGCCGTCGGGGATCATGGAGGAGTCCCACTCGACGCGCGACAGGGTGAAGGTCTCCACCTTGCCAGTGTCGGGCAGGTCGTACCAATCGTCCACCAGGCGCAGGTTGCAGATCTCGCAGAAGGCGCGCGCCGGGATCATCACGCGGCCGCAGCGGCTGCACTTGGACCCACGGATCTTGCCGGCTTTGAAGCCGTCGAGGTAGGTCGTGAGCGCGTTGCCGTTGTCCCAGGAGTAGTTCATCTCCGGGTGGTAGAAGGTGTGGGGCACGTCCTTGACGTCGCGCAGCGGCGTTCCAGGCAGGTCCTCCTTCTTCATGTCGGACCACATGGTCTTGCGACCCGGGTAGTGGCCCTCGGAGCCCATGATCACCACGGTGCCCACCTGCATCAGGTCGCCCCAGGCCTGGGCGATGCCGCGGTGGGCATCCTTCTTGACCTGGCGGGGCCCAGCCTGGCCGGAGAGCTGGAAGTACAGCTCGGCGATCTTCATCAGGCCGGTGGCGGCGATGGGGTTGCCCACGCCCAGGGCGCCGCCCGAGGGGCACATGGGGTGGCTGCCGTCGGGGGCGAACTGGCCGTCGAGCAGCAGCCTCTTGGCCTTCTGGCCCGTCTTGTCCAGCAGCAGGCCGTTCATGTGGTGCAGGGCCTTGTAATCGAAGGGGTCGTAGGGCTCCCAGACGTCGATCTGGTCCTCGGGCTTGGTGATGCCGGCCATCTTGTAGGCGTCCTTGGCGGCCTCGGCCACGTAGGTGGGGAAGCCCAGGTCGCGAGTGTTCCAGTAGGCCGTGTCCAGGCGGAAGCCCACGCCCTCGATCCAGACCGGGGCCTTGCAGCGGGCCCGGGCGATGCGCTCGTTGGCCAGCACGATGGCGCAGGCGCCGTCGGAGGTGGGGCTGATGTCGA
>CAYVQL010000502.1:0-5335 GCA_964454135.1 uncultured Enterobacterales bacterium
TGGCCGCCAGCGCTGCGCCTACCACCAGTTGCCGCGCCAGCGGCTTTGTTCAATTCGAGGAATGCAAGCTCTCGAGCTTCGCAGGCCTCACGGCCGAGGGTCGTCTTGCCAACGCCTGGGGGACCGACGAGAAACACCATCTTCACGCCCATCTGCGGCCTCTGTTTCGCGAAACCGCGGATGGATATGCCGCCGCTCGGGTATGCGCCATGTGGCATCTTCCAGGTCCTGGTCCCCTCACTAGCCGACCGCTCCAGCGGGCAGGCAGCTCCAGCGCTCCCCTCGAGCGCAGCTGCCACCATCGGGGGTGGATGGAAGACGAAAACGCCCTCGCTATGGAACTGGACGGCTTCTGCGAGCAGGTGTCATTCGCGGGGTGAGAATGTGCCAGGTGGCAATTCCAGCCTCAGCATAGACGCCGATATCCCCCTTGTAAAGCAAGCACCCCCACTACGTACGTGGCTCGACTCGAACGCGCGACCCACGGCTTGGAAGGACACCCAGGTGCCCTTTGCGAACCAGAATGGGCTTGGTGGGCGGCAAATTGAGCTTGGTGGGCTTGGTGGGCTTTGGGAGCGAGGCTGCTCTGTGTGGCGCTGGTGTGGCGGAGAAGAAGAAGGAGCGCCGCCGCCAGCGATCTCGCATCGGAACCTGATAGGAGAATTGGTGGACCGTGGAGCGCCGCACAATGCCCCGTCGCCATGAACGCAGCCTGCCGCTCAACCTCTCCGACGAGTACCTCCAGCTGGTCGACGAGCTGAAGACGCGAGTCCGGAGCGCCCAGCTTCGAGCCTCCCTCTCCGTGAACCAGGAGGTCATCCTGCTGTACTGGGGGATCGGCTGCGACATCCTCGACCGTCAGCGGGCGCTGGGTTGGGGAGCCAAGGTCATCGATCACCTTTCAAGGGATCTGAAACGCGCATTTCCGGAAATGAGGGGTTTCTCTACGCGAAACATGAAGTACATGCGCGCCCTCGCCGTGGCCTGGCCCGAACAGGGATATGTGCAACGGGCTGTTGCACAAATCCCCTGGGGTCACAACGTGCGCATCCTCGACAAGGTGAAGGAGCCCGAGGTGCGTCGATTCTACATCGAGCAGACCCGCACCCACGGCTGGTCGAGGGATGTCATGCTGCTGCAGATCGAGAGCCACCTGCACGAGCGGCAGGGTATGGCCCTCACCAACTTCGAGGCCACCCTGCCGTCCCCGCAGTCCGATCTCGCCCAGCAGATCACCAAGGACCCCTACTGCTTCGATTTCCTCACCCTGCACGCTGACGCTCGTGAGCGGGAGTTGGAGCAAGGGCTCGTCGCCCACATCCGTGATTTCTTGCTCAAGCTCGGAGTGGGCTTCTCATTCGTGGGTTCCCAGGTCCACCTGGAGGTCGGCGGCCAGGATTTCTACCTGGACATGCTCTTCTACCACCTCTCCCTTCGCTGCTTCGTGGTGGTGGAGCTGAAGGGCCGGGCGTTCACTCCCGAGTACGCGGGCAAGATGAACTTCTACCTGTCCGCGGTCGATGACCTCCTGCGCCATCCGGGTGATCAGCCGTCCATCGGCATCCTGCTGTGCAAGGAGAAGAACAACGTGCTGGTGGAGTACGCCCTGCGCGATGTGAACAAACCCATGGGCGTCGCGGACTGGGAGACCCGCATCGTGGCCTCGCTCCCCGAGGACCTGAAGGGTCGTCTGCCGAGCGTGGAGGAGATGGAGGCAGAGTTGATGGGAGGAGAGGAGTAGGGGGGGGCTGCCCGGCCTCTGCGTGCTCTCAGCCGACATAGCCCTTCGAATAGATCGTGCAGAAGAGCATCAGCCACCGCCCAATGACGAGGGCTTCCGTTACCAGAGGGAGACAGTGATGGCCAGGAAGAAGAACAGGGAGAAGGCCCAGCGGCGCCGGGAGCGCCGTCGGCGGAAGAAGGCCCGGCGCCGTGAGCAGGCCCGTGTCCAGCGCGAGGAGCGGCTCCTGTCACGGCAGGAGACAAAGATCCACGCAGAGATCCGCCACATCATCGCCTGCGCCCAGGCCGGGGAGGTGCACGTCGTCTCCCTTGGCAGCCTGGTCTTCTTCTCCTCCGCCGCAGGAGACGCCTGGATGCTCGATCCGGGCGACGGCAACGCCACATGCCTGGCTCGTGCCGGGGAGCCGCAGAACTACGATGTCAGGGAGACCGACGGCGACTACATCATCGCCTGGGAGGCCGTCTTCCGGCTCGACGGGGACAGCTTCATCGTGGCCGGCTGGAGCTTCCCGGAGCGCACCGTCCAAGGATACCCCGTGGGTGAGATCGCCGAGGCTTGCCAGAGGGTGCAGCCTGGCGGAGCGTGGAACCTGCAGGAGGAATCCGCGGCAGAGCCGGCCCAGCCCGCCGTGGATGGCGAGATCGACTGGGCCCTGGCCACCCGGGGTGTCCCCACAACGGACGTGCTCGAAGAGCTGAAAGACGGCGATCCCGGCTCGCTTCAGGCGGCCCTGGATGCCCTCGGCTCCTGGCTCGGCGGTCGCTATCCCCCCTGGGAGGCCATCATCCGCGTAGAACAGGGGCTCACCCTCACTCCAGAGCAGGAGAGGCACCTCGACGGACTGATGAGCTTCTCGGACGACGACGAGCGCATGCTCTACCTGGACGAGCTGCCGAGACCCCTGGAGCCCTGGTACGCCTCCGTGCGCCGCCTCGCACCGCTGCTGCTGCTCGATGGCCCCATGCACACGAGCGAAGCCTACTTCCAGGCGCAGCTCGAAGGGGGGTGGATACTGGAGGAGCTGATCGATGCCTACTGCGAAGGTCTCTCCCTGCCCCCCGGCGCACAGAGCCCCTTGGATGCCATCCCGCAGGAGCTGGGTCACCGGCTCGCGGTGCAGTGCTGCCTGGCCCCCCTGAACGGCCTGGGGCAGGACTTCGACGAAGAGGAGCCCCTCACCCTGGAAGACGTAGATCAGCGCCGTCGGCTGGTAGAGGTAGAGGAGAACCTCGACGCCTACCGGGAGAGCCTGGAGTTCCTCGGCCTGGATCTCGACGGGTTGCTGGCGCTGGTGGAGCTGCCCGCGGTGGACGCCGCCATACTCCGCGAGTATCTGCTCCAGACCGTCTTCCGCGAAAACCACTGAAGGAGCGACTGGCGCACCTCAACCGGGTCCGGATCCGAGACATCAGAGGCTTCGACGCTCGGGATCTCATCCCCCAATCCGCTCGGCTTCCCACCGGTGCTCGGCTGGAGCCACTACCTGCTGCGCGTCAAGGACCCCTGGCCCCTGCCCCCAGCCTCAAGGACTGGAGATTGCCATGGCCCGAAAAAAGAAGAACAAAAAGGCGACGGCGGCCCGTCGGCAGGCGAAATCTCGGCGCAGGGCCAGGCGCAAGCAGCTGAAGAGGCAGCGCCAGGCCCGCTTCGACCCGCTGCAGCGCGCCTCCACGTGGCCCCTGCACGAATGTCTCGCCACCCCGCAGTGGCAGGAGGAAGGCCTCGTCACCATCGTGGTCTCGCGGATTCGTCCGGACGGTGGCATCGCTGTGGGAGCGCTCCTGGTCGACCTGTACTGCCTCGGGATAAAAGACGCCGACGTCCATGAGGATCTGGACCGCCACGACTACCAACGCCTCCTGCGGAGGGTGGGCGGCGAGGATCGGCTGCAGCCCTGCGCTCCCGCCCTCGCCGCGCGCATCGCGCGGGCGGGCGTGGAATACGCCTCGTCCCTGGGCTTCGCTCCTGCTCCTGGCTGGGAGCGCGCCATGCTCGTTCTGGGCGACCCGGATCCGGACTCCTGCGTTCAAGAGGTCCAGTGCGGCCACGACGGCAAGCCGCTGTACATCGCCGGACCCCACGACGACAGCGCGGCTATCATCCGTCACCTGGAGAAGCGTGTGGGATCCCAGGGGTTTCACTTCATCTCGCCCGCAGATGGAGACACGAAGGACGCGCTGGAGTTGGAATCTCTGCTCGCCGAGCTGTCCCGTTCCACCGCCGCTGGCCTGGAGGAGCGCCTCGATCGCTGTGCCACCCTCAAGCGCTGCCTGGTGCTCTGGGCGGCGTCGCCTGCCATGGCCGACGAGCGGGCGCGTTTCAGGTGCGAGCGGGACGACGATGGCGACACCTCCGCCGAAGATCTGCTCGAGCGCTTCCTCGCCCACCATCGCCTGGAAGATGGGCGGAGCCTGCACCGTGCGTTCGCCGCCTGGGCCGACGAGCTCCACGACGGTGATCGCGCCATCGTGTTGGGCTGGGAGGACAGGGTCGAGAGCGTCTTCGAGGTGAAGCAGCACAGAGGGGATCATCTCGTCGCCACCAACCTCGTCGACGATCTCTCCTACCGGATCCGGTCGAACATGGGGAGCGACGCGCTGCGCCAGGTCTCCCCGGGACACTTCCTGGTGGGCGCCGTGGTCCCGCTCGGCGACGAGTGGCTCCTCAGCGGAACCCACGACCTGCTGCCTCCCTCGGTCCGTCAGCACGTGCTGCAGGGCGCTGCCCGTCTCGCCCACCAAGACCCGCGGGCCTTCTTCCGCAACCCGGCGCACCTGGAGCGCGGCTGGGAGCTGCAGCGGGAGAACTACGAGACTTTCGTGGAGCATTTCGGCTCTTCCGAGCTCATGCTGCCGGGTTCGGAGTTGCAGGCGACCATGAACGCATTCATGGCCGAGTCGCAGAGTCGGGCGCGCCGGAGGGTCAAGGGCTCGGGGGTGCTCGTGAAGCAACTGAGAGAGGCGCCCGCTCCAAGCATGCCGCTCCCCGAGTCGCTGCTCCACGAAGAAGACGTAGGCGTGCTGCACCACCCCCGCTGGGGGCTGGGCTTCTACAGCAACTACCGTTCGCTACGCGCGGCGTGCCAGGATCCGGAGACCGCGCTCGATCGCGGCGAGGCCGACATTCTGCTCCACTTCCTCGAGGCCCGGGACATCGATCCCCTACCCCTGCTCTTTCTGGGTGAGCAGTATCCGCAGGGCGTCTCCCGACTCTTCGCAGTCCTGCTCGATGAGCCCGGCTTCTCCTGGAAGCGGAATGGAGAAGCGCTGCTGCGCTCGTACAAGCAATCCCACTGGGACCTCCTCCTGCCACGCACGCTCCCCCTGAACGACGAGCTGGCTAGGGCAGCCATGTCGATGCATTCGTAGGAACCCGACTCGGGCATCCCCGCCGAAAACCCCCTTGTAAAGAAAGCACCCCCGGCGCGACTCGAACGCGCGACCCACGGCTTAGAAGGCCGTTGCTCTATCCTACTGAGCTACGGGGGCCTGGCGCCCCTTTACCCCCCCCCCGCCCCAAGGCAACCCCCGCCCCCCACCCACCAGGCCCCCGCAACCCCAGGGGGGGCAAGAAGGTGGGCCACCACCCCCC
>CAYVQL010000503.1:0-5297 GCA_964454135.1 uncultured Enterobacterales bacterium
GAAGGCCGAGGACTGCGACTGCGCCGAGAAGAAGGCCGAGGACTGCGACTGCGCCAAGAAGAAGGGCGAGGACTGCGACTGCGCCGAGAAGAAGGCCGAGGACTGCGACTGCGCCGAGAAGAAGGCCGAGGACTGCGACTGCGCCAAGAAGAAGGCCGAGGGCGACGCCGAGGCTGGCACGCAGGAAGCTGCCACGGAAGGCGCTGGCGAGGAGGCCGCTGCCGAGCCCGCCGCCGAAGAGAAGCCCACCACCGAGTAGCCGGCAGCGCCACTGGTCCCCTGCCCCGGGCCGACGGAATTCCATGACCGCGCAAAAAAGGAGCACGCCATGATCTTTCCCTCCGCCCGCTACCTGGGCCTGGCGGGCGCGATCCTGGCGCTGTCGCTCTTCAGCGCATGCGACGGCCTTCGGGAGACCATCGAGCCGGATGCTCACCAAGGCCACGACCATGCAGACCACGCCGGCCACGACCACACCAGCCACGATCACGGCGATCACGAGGGCCACGACCACGAGGGCCACGATCATGGCGAGCGCGAGGGACTGGAGGACGAGGCCCACGAGGGCCACGACCACGCCGACCACGAGGGCCACGATCATGGCGAGCACGGAGGCTTGGAGGACGAGGCCCACGAGGGCCACGACCACGCCGACCACGACCAAGCGCACGCCGACCACGAAGAATCCAGCTTCGTGCTGACCGCCACCGCCGCCGCCAACCTGGGCCTGGAGACCACCGAGGTGCGCCTGGGCACCTGGTACGACCAGGTGAAGATCCCCGGCACCGTGCACGTGGACTGGGATCGCCAGGCCACGGTCTCCACCCCCACCGTCGTCCGCATCGTCAAGCTCGACGCGCCGCCCCACGCCACGGTGCGCGCCGGTCAGCGCCTGGCGGTGCTGGAGCTGGTGGACCCGGAGGTGCGGCAGCTGCAGATCCGGGCCGTGGAGGCGCGCGCCGAGCTGCTGGCCACGCGCACCGAGCGCGACCGCAACCGCACCTACCTGGACGCCCTGGCGGCCCAGGGCGCGAGCGCGGCCCAGGAGCGCAGGCGCGTGGAGAGCGATCTGGCCGTTCAGGAGGCGCGCCTGCGCTCCCAGCAGAGCACGCTGGAGGCCGTACTGGCCGCGCTGGAGGTGGCCGGCCTCAATGCCGAGCAGCGCAAAGCCCTGGAAGAAAAAGGCGAGGTGGCCACCCGCATCCAGCTGCATGCGCCCACCCTGCCCGGCTCCCCCGACCTGGAGGTAGCGGCCAGGCACGTACGCCAGGGAGAGACCGTCGAGGCGGGCAGCGACCTGTACGAGCTGGTGGCCCTGGACCAGCTGCTGGTCTGGGGCGAGGCCTTCGAAGCCGACCTGCCCACCGTGCGACGCGCCGCCCGCGACGATCTGCCCGTCAGCCTGCTCTTCTCCGCCGAGGGGCGGGCCGTGGCCGACCTGCGCATCCTCTCCGTCGAGGGCGCGCTCGATGGCGAAGACCGCGTCACCCATTTCTTCGTGCGCCTGCCCAACCGCGTGATCTCCGAGAAGAAGCAGGGCGGCGTGCGCTACCTGGACTGGGAGAACCGGGCAGGCAGCCGCGTGCAGGTGCTGGTGGCCACCGAGGAGGTGGGCCAGCGCATCGTGATCCCCGCCGCCGCGCTGGTGCGCGAGGGCGGCAGCACCTGGGCCTTCCGCCGCCACGGCGACCACTTCGACCGCGTGGAGGTGCGCGTGGAGTCCATCGACGGTCGCAGCGCCGTCCTCCCCCCCGACGGCGGCCTTGAGAAGGGCGACGAGGTGGTGGTGGTGGGCGCGCTGCAGGTGCACCTGGCCCAGAAGCAGGCCGCTGGTGGCGGGGCTGCGGCTGCGGACCCGCATGCTGGCCACTCCCACTAGGCGCCGGCGGCGAACCCCATGCTCGACCGCCTGATCCGCGCTTCTCTCCAGCACCGCCTGCTGGTGCTGGTGCTGGCCGCCGTGCTCTTCGGCCTTGGGACCTGGCAGCTGACCCAGCGCCCGGTGGACATCTTCCCCGACCTCAACCAACCCATGGTGACGGTGCTGGCCGACATCCACGGGCTGGCCCCGGACGAGGTGGAGACCCTGGTCACTCTGCCCCTGGAGTCATCCCTGGGCGGCATGCCTGGGGTGGCCAAGCTGCGCTCCTCCTCGGGCGACGGCCTGTCCATGGTGCGCGTGGAGTTCGACTGGGACACCGACATCTACCTGGCACGCCAGATGGTGCAGGAGCGCCTGCAGCTGGCCCGCGATGACCTCCCGGCCGGCGTCGTGCCCGAGATGGCCCCCATCTCGTCCATCACCGGCGAGATCCTGAACCTGGCCCTGGTGAGCGAGGAGCAGTCGGCCAGCCCCATGGAGCTCAACACGCAGGCCAACTGGGTGGTGCGCCGGCGCCTGCTCTCCGTGCCCGGCGTGGCCCAGGTGGTCATCATCGGTGGCGACGAGAAGCAGTACCAGGTGCTGGCGGATCCGGACCTGCTGCTGCGCCACGAGGTGGGGCTGGAGCAGGTGGCCGAGGCGGTAGCCATCTCCAGCGAGAACAGCAGCGGCGGCTACCTGGTGCGCGGCACCCAGGAGCTGCTGGTGCGCCACCTGGGCCGCGTGCGCGATCTGCGCGAGCTTGAGAACGTGGTGGTGGCCGGACAGCGCGGCCGCCCCGTGCGCGTGGGGGACGTGGCCCGCGTGGAAGAGGGGGCGGCCTACCCCCGGGGCACGGCCACGGTGGAGGGCAAGCCCGCCGTGCTGCTGGTGGTCTTCAAGCAGCCGGGCGCCAACACCCTGGCGCTGACCGAGCGCATCGACGAGGAGGTGGAGCGCATCCGCCTGGCCCTGCCCGACGGCATGCAGCTGCGCAGCGACCTGTTCCGCCAAGCCACCTTCCTGGAGCGGGGCGTGGACAACGTGATCGACGCCCTGCGCGACGGCGCCGTGCTGGTGGTGCTGGTGCTGCTGCTCTTCCTGGGCAACTGGCGGGCCTCGCTGATCACGCTGGCGGCGCTGCCGCTCTCCTTCGCCGCGGCCGGACTGGTCTTCGCGGCCATGGATCTGACCATCAACACCATGACCCTGGGGGGCCTGGCCATCGCCGTGGGGGAGCTGGTGGACGACGCCATCGTGGGGGTGGAGAACGTGGTGCGGCGCCTGCGCAGCGGGGCGCCGGTGCGCTCGCTGCACACCCTGGTGGCGGAGGCCTCCAGCGAGGTGCGCGGCCCCATCTTCACCGGCACCCTGCTGGTGGTGCTGGTCTTCGTGCCGCTCTTCGCCCTCTCAGGCATCGAGGGCAGGCTCTTCCGCCCCCTGGCGGTGGCCTACATCGTCTCGCTGCTGGCCTCCATGGTGGTCTCCCTGACGGTCACGCCGGTGCTGGCCCTGCTGCTCTTCCGCAACTGGTCCCACGAGGAGCCCAAGACCGAAGAGACGCCACGGGCGCTGCGCTGGCTGCGCGGCCTGGCCAGCCGCTTGATCCGGGTCTCCGTCAAGCGGCGCCGAGGCGTGATCCTGGCATCGGCCCTGGCAGCCCTGCTCAGCCTGGGGGGCGCCCTCACCATCGGCAGCGAGTTCCTGCCCCCCTTCGACGAGGGCACGGTGCTGGTGATGACCTTCCTGCCGCCCGGCACCTCGCTGCAGGAGTCCGATCGCGCCGTGCACGAGGTGGAGACGCGCCTGATCGGCCTGGAAGGCGTGCAGGCTGTCAGCCGCTACACCGGGCGTGGTCAGCACGACGAGCACGCGGCGCCCGTGTTCATCTCCCACCTGCTGCTCACCATGGCTCCCGACTGCGATCTCTCCCGAGAAGAGGTGTTCGCCCTGGTGCGCGAGCGCCTCGAAGGGGTCAAGGGCGTCACCCTCAACATCGGCCAGCCCCTGGCCCACCGCATCGACCACATCCTCAGCGGCGTGCAGGCCCAGATAGCCATCAAGATCCTGGGCGCCGATCTGGCCGTGCTGCGGCAGACCGCCAAGCAGGTGGAGGGCATCGCGAAGCAGGTGGAGGGTGTGACCGACCTCTACGTCGAGCCCCAGGTGCTGGTGCCCCAGGTGCACGTCAGCGCGGACCGCCAGCGCCTGCCCGAGGTGGGCCTCAGCCCCGGCGAGCTGGCCCATGTGCTGGAGCTGGCCATCGGCGGCGAGGTGGTGGGCCACCTGATGGAGGGTGAGCGGGCCTTCGATCTCTTCGTACGCCTGGACGAGCAGGCCCGCGACTCGGTGGACCAGCTGCGGCGCCTGCCCGTCGAGCTGCCCCTGGGGGGCTGGGCGCGCCTGGGCGACCTGGCCACGGTGGAGGTGGCCGCAGGCCCCAACAGCATCTCGCGCGACGACATGCTGCGCCGCCTGGCTGTCAGCTGCAACGTGGAGGGGCGCTCCCTGGGAGAGGTGGTCTCGGATCTGCGCCAGGCCCTGGCTCCCCTGGAAGCCGAGTTGCCCGAAGGCACCTTCCTGCGCTTCGAGGGCCAGTTCCAGTCCCAGCAGCGGGCCACGCGCCGGGTGCTGGCCCTCTCCCTGCTCTCGCTGGCGGCCATGCTGGCCATCCTCTACGGCCAGTTCCGGTCCATCAACCTGTCCGTGCAGGTGCTGATCTGCGTGCCGGCCGCCTTCGTGGGCGGCATCGCCCTGCTGCTGTTGACGGGCCAACATTTCAACGTGGCCGCCCTGGTGGGCTTCGTCTCGCTGGCGGGCATCGCCACCCGCAATGGCATCCTGCTGGTCTCCCACTACCTGCAGCTGATGAGCAGCGAGTCCCTACCCCTGACGCCCGAGCTGCTGGTGCGCGCCGGCCGCGAGCGCGCCGCCCCGGTGGTGATGACCGCCCTGACCACCGGCGTCGGCCTGCTGCCCCTGCTGCTGTCCGCCGGCGAGACCGGCCGCGAGCTGCTCTACCCCGTGGCCACGGTGGTGATCGGCGGGCTGGCCACCTGCACGCTCTTCGAGTTCATGCTGCGGCCGGCCCTGTTCTGGACCATGGGGCGCGAAGCGGCCAGACGGACCGTGGGCCGCTCGCATGTCGCGGAGCGCCGGGAGTGGATGCCCTGAAGACGGTGAGCGATCCGGGTTGAACCTCAGCCGCCGCCGCGCCGCCCTTCGAAGTACTTGCGGGTCTCGTTGGCAATCACCCCCGACAGGAAGAGCAGCCCCAGCAGGTTGGGGAAGGCCATCAGGCCGTTCATGCAGTCCGACAGGTTCCAGACCAGCTCCAGCTTGAGCACGGCACCCACCGCCGCCAACAGCACGAAGGCCACGCGGTAGGGGATCACGGCGCGCCCCCCCAGGATGAACTCCAGCGACTTCTCCCCGT
>CAYVQL010000504.1:0-5264 GCA_964454135.1 uncultured Enterobacterales bacterium
CAACGGAACTGCAACCAGCACGGCCATGTCGTGTCGCTGGGCGTGCGACGCAACAATACGGACGCGGCGGTCAACCCCGCCGCCACCGAGATCTGCAATCAGACCGACGACGACTGCGACGGCTTGACCGATGGCCAGGACGACAGCCTGCAGGATCCGCCCACCTGGTACACCGACGGGGACGGGGACGGCTACGGCGATGCGGACGACAGCATGCCCGCCTGCGACAAGCCCTACGGGCGTGTCGCCGATGCCACCGACTGCGACGACGGCGACGCAGCCATCAACCCGGGCGCCACCGAGGTGTGCAACTCCGTGGACGACGACTGCGACGGACTGATCGATGGCCAGGACGACAGCCTGGCCGACGGCACGACCTGGTATCAGGACAGCGACGGGGACGGCTACGGAGATCCGACCGTCAGCGACCATAGCTGCTCGGCGCCCTCGGGCTACGTAGCCGACGGCACCGACTGCGACGACGGCGACAGCGCGGTGAGCCCAGGAGCCGCCGAGGTCTGCAACTCGGCGGACGATGACTGCGACGGCTTGACGGACGACGATGACAGCGACGTCGGCGACCCCGAGACCTGGTATCCGGACGCCGACGCCGATGGTTATGGCGATACGAGCGGAAGCCCCCTGGTCCAGTGCGCCGAGCCCAGCGGCCACGTCCCCTCGGGAGACAGCGACTGCGACGACGGTGACGCCGCCGTCAACCCGGGCGCAACCGAGGTCTGCAACTCCGTGGACGACGACTGCGACGGCCTGACCGACGATCAGGACGGCAGCCTGAGCGACGGCACGGACTGGTGCCAGGACGCGGACGGCGATGGCTACGGGGACGCCTCGGTGACGGACCACAGCTGCTCTCAGCCCTCGGCCTACGTGGAGGACTGCAGCGACTGCGACGACGGCGACGCGACTCTGACCACCGACTGCGGGGACTACGCGGACGACGGCAGCATCTGCAGCAGCCTGATGGGCAGCGACGACGGGCTGGTGCCCACCTGGACTGGCGACTGCGACGCGGGCTCGGGCTTCCAGCAGTACGGCGACCACTGCTACTACGCGGTCTCCACCCAGATCGACTGGGCCGACGCCCGCGCCAGCTGCGTCGCGGCGGGAGGCTACCTGGCCACAATCGGCGATTCGGGCGAGGATGCCTTCATCCAGGGGCTGAACAACCGTCCCTACCTCGGGGGCTGCGACGCCGACACCGAGGGTACGTGGACCTGGGTGACCGGAGAGGTCTGGTCCTACACCGCCTGGGGCAGCGGCGAGCCCAACGACAACGGCGGCGAGGACTGCCTCGAGAAATACTCTTCGAGCTCCGCTGTCTGGAATGACATCTGGTGCACCGGCAATGGCTGGAACCAGGGCTACATCTGCGAGTTCGAGGGCGTCGCGAGCGACACCGGAGACACCGGCTGAAGCGACATCCGTCACCATCGCCATGTCAGAGTGGCGAGAGCGCAAGCAGATCCCGGCATGAACGGCGCCCCCTCCCCACCCAGACCCCCAATCCGTGCTACCCTGCCCAGCAAACAGGCAGGAGGCCCCGACATCCATGGAAGAAGAAGACCAGCCCAAGGCTCGCCATCGCCGCCAGGCATCCAGGACCCGGCAGAAGGAACGCTGGACCGAAGCGCTCCGTGGCCAGCGCTTCTTCATCGTAATCCTGGCCCCAGCCCTGGCCCTGGTCATCGCGCTGATGTTCCTGCTGAAGCTCGCCATGTGACGAGACGCGGCGCCGCTCTTCCGGCCTAGCCGCCGTCAGCTCACCCGCCTGCGCAGGGCCGCCCCCAGCAGCCCCAGCACCACCGCCAGCAGCCCCCCGCCCGCCGGAGCGGCGCAACCCACGCAGTCCTCCTGGATGTGGACGGGCCCGCCTGTGTCTCCCTCTGGCACGCTGTCCCCCGGCGGCGGGCTGTCCGCCGTGTCCTGGGCGCCGCAATCGGCGTCTTCCTGGTCCACGGCCTCGTCGCAGTCGTTGTCCAGGCCGTCGTCGCAGATCTCGGTCGCCGCGGGGTGGATGGCGGGATCCTGGTCGTCGCAGTCGCCACAGGCGCTGTGCCCGTCGCCGTCGTCGTCGATGCTGGGGTTGGCGGCCCCGGGGGTGCCGTAGTCGCCGCTGCCTGCGCCGCCGTAGTCGTAGGCCTTGTCCGCGGGCACCAGGCACCAGCTGTCCACGCTGTCGTTGGAGACAGCGTCCAGGTCGTCGGGGTCCAGGAAGCTGCTCTGGCCCGCCGCGTTGTCCCAGGGACTGACGTTGGACCAGCCCATGCGGTCCACCTCCAGCTCGCCCATCTTCAGGATGATCTGGTCGTCGTCGTAGGAGCGCAGCGGGAAGTCGGCGTAGGCGTAGACGTAGTCGGTCCAGGGCAGGTTGCCGTTGAGGGCGGCATCGCTCTGCACCGCCAGGATGGCGTAGCTGCCCACCGGCACGATCACGTCCTGGTCGATGAAGAAGCCCTCTTCGCGCTCGTCGGTCACCTGCCAGCCCAGCAGGTTGAGGTCGTAGGGACCCACGTTCAGCAGCTCGAACCACTCGCCCGCCTCGGCCTGCACGGTTGTTGGATCGTCCATCAGCTCGCTGACGATGATGTCGCCGGCGGCCACCCATTCCTCGTCGGCCATGCCGCTGCAGTCGTTGTCCAGCAGATCCCGCACCTCGGGGTTGCCCGGGAAGCGCGCCGGGTCCTGGTCGTCGCAGTCGCCATCGCAGGTGGAGTGGCCGTCACCGTCTTCATCGAAGCAGCACAGGTCAGCGGGATTGGGCTGGCCCGGCGTACCGAAGCCGTAGGGCTTTTCGCCGTAGGCGTAGACCGGCTCCAAAGGCGTCTGGCACCAGGGATGGGGGCTGTCGTTGGCCTCGGCGTTGGCGTAGCCCGGGTCCAGGTAGACCGAGATGCCGCTCTGCACGGGCCAGAGCGCCGGATCGTAGGTGATGCTGTCGATCTCGGTGCTGCCCATGCGGATGCTGAGGCTGTCCCCGCCGTTGTCCAGGTGCACCTCGTCGTAGTCGAAGACCCAATCGGCCTGGGGCAGGCCGCCGTTGAACGCGGCGTTGCCCTCGACCGCCAGCAGGGCGTAGCCCCCCGGGCCGATGGGCGTGCTGCTGTCCACCACCACCGAAGCGCCCGAGTCCTGCAGGACCCAGCCGACGATGTCGATGATGCGCTCCGAGGCGTTGTACAGCTCGAACCACTCTCCGGCCCGGTCCTGCACGGCCTGGGGATCGCAGAGGAACTCGTTGATCACCAGGTCGCCTGCGGCCACGTAGTCCTCGTCCGCCAGGCCGTCGCAGTCGTTGTCGAGGCCGTCGTCCTGCTCGCTGGCGTTGGGACCCACCGCCGGATCCTCGTCATCGCAGTCGCCGTCGCAGGCGCCCAGCCCGTCGCCGTCCAGGTCCTCGCAGACCGCGTCGAAGGCGATGGCCAGCCCGTCGTGCAGCGCGGCGCTGTTGCAGGCGTACTCCAGGCCGTCATCGCCCTCGGTGCCGTCGGGCTGGATGCCCACCGTGGCCGAAGCGCCCCCCGCAAAAACGACGTCGCCCTCCTCCACCGAGGCGTATTGCAGCAGGATGCGGTTGCTGGTCTCTTCCAGGATGATCTCGAAGCTGAAGAAGCCGTCGCCGTCGTCGGGCGGCAGCTGCTCGAACTGCACGACCAGCTGCCGGGCGGGCGCCTTGCCCAGCACCTCCCAGTAGACATCGCCGGCACCCTCGGCCTCGCTGTCCAGGTCGTCCCACAGGCCCATGATCAGGCTGTCGTCACCGCTGCGGTTGTTTGCGGGGAAACACTGATTGCGGCCGCTGATGCCCGTGTCGAGCCCCAGCAGCAGCAGACCTTCGCCCACGGTGACCGAGCTGTAGGGGTCGCCGTAGAACCAGAAGGTGAAGGGCAAGGGGATCTCGGCTTCGCCGTCGCTGCTGATGCCCGTGGCCGTGCCGCTGGCGCTGATGTCGATCCAGTCGAAGGTCGGCCCCTCGGCCTCGTCGGAGTCGACGTAGACGTAGCCGAAGTCGTCGGGGCCGCCGCTGGCGGCCAGCAGCGGCGGGGCGGCCAGGGCGGCCAGCAGCAGGGACAGGGCGACGGACATGGTGGCTGGTCCCGGAACCGGGTCAGCTCTTCAAGGTCGAGGCCAGCACCACCCGGTTCCGCCCCCCGTGCTTGGCCGCGTACATGGCGCGATCCGCGCGATCCAGCCACTCGGACACGGGCTCGTTGGGCAGGCGCTCCGCCAAGCCGATGGAGGCCGTGACCGACAGGCCCGCGGCGGTCTGAGACCAGTCATGGGCCAGGATGGCTCTGCGCAACCGCTCGCCCACCACCTTGGAGCCCGGCTCGTCGGTGATGGGCAGCAGGCCCACCATCTCTTCCCCGCCGTAGCGGATCCAGACATCGGTCTCGCGGCTGTTGTGCAACGCCAGCCGGGCCACCTGCTGCAGCACGGCGTCGCCCGCGGCGTGGCCGAAGCCGTCGTTGACCTTCTTGAAGTGATCCAGGTCCATGAAGGCGACGCTGAAGGCGTAGCCGTAGCGCTCGCAGGTGTTGATGAGCTTGGGCAGGTCGCTGTCGAGATAGGTGCGCAGGTAGAGGTTGGTGAGGGGATCGCGGTTCTTGGCCCGGCGCAGCTGGCGATTGACCCGCCGCAGGTGCTTGTACTCCAGCAAGCCCAGCACCTCGAAGCGCAGGCTGACATTGCCCACCAGCAGCACGTCCCCTCGGCTGAGCACGGCGGATCTTATCTGGGTGCCATTCAGCTTGACGCCGTTGGTGGAGCCCAGATCCTTGACCTGGCAGCGGTTATTGTCGATCCAGCTGATCTCGGCGTGCTGGCGGCTGACGCTGGGATCGGTCAGGGCCAGTTCAGCCTTGGGATCCCGCCCCACGATAGCGGTCATGCCCTCGTCCAGGCAGACGTAGGAGAAGAGATCCTGGCCGGCGACCACGCGCACCAGGGGCAGCCGCTCCTCCATGTCGTCGGGGACGCCATCGCGGGACAGCTCGACCGTGGCCGTGTTGGACTCGGTGTCGAAGAACTTGCGCTGCAGGCCCGGCTCGGCGCTGGGTAGCTCCAAAGGAGGTGTTCTTCGTCGCTGTCTGAAGACTGCCATGGATGCCACCGGAGGGGTTCGACCACCGCTTTGCGCGGCGTCGCTTTCCTCTATTCATATTGGATCGGCAGGCCAAGAGGCCTTTTGGGTACCGCGTCAGATAGCGGTTGGGCACCGTAACTGGGCGGTGTAGAGGGGGATT
>CAYVQL010000505.1:0-5255 GCA_964454135.1 uncultured Enterobacterales bacterium
AAAACAGGCCGACTCATCGTTGCGGCCGAATGGCCGCAACGATGACCAAGGCCGGACCGCTTCCCCGGCCATTGCAGAGGGTCTCCGGTTCAGGGGATTTCGGAGCCCCACTTGCGCAGCGCGAATGCGCGTGTGCGCCATCGTCATGCCGCCTGCAGCCATGGACATGTGGGATGGCCTGAGGAGATCGGCGCGCGATCCCCCTGGCCCCGTAGAGCCGGAGACCGCCTGCCGTCCATCATGGACCGAAGGACGAGTCCCACCCGAAAGTGATCGCAACAACCGCTTGAGAGCACAGCTCTTGTGAGCACTTTGCCCTGCGAGGTGAACATCACCCAGCTCCTTCCACTTCTGCTGTTGAGCTGCGACCTTCCACCGCCAGTCGAATGCGCCGAGGGGGTGGTCCGCTCGTCGGACACGCATCCGGACATCGTCGTGGATACCGCGCTGCTGGACTTCGGCGCCATCGAGGTCGGGGACGACAGCGAGCATGTCCATACCGTCACCGTCAGGAATCGAGGCGCGGCCGATCTCCACATCCAAGAGGTCGGGCTCGCGGATCCCGATGCCCCATACCTGATCCGAAGCATCCAATCCGTGCTGGTGCCTCCCGGTGAGGCCAGCTGGTTCGAGGTCGAATACCAGCCGACCACGGCGGCCGTGGACAGGGCGCGGGTGGTCGTGGATAGCGACGATCCGGACACGCCCAGCATTGAGATCCCGCTGCTGGGCGAGGGCATCGCCCCGGTCATCGCGGCGGATCCGGTCTCCTACGACTTCGGCAGCGTCGAGGTCGGCTGCCAGGATGAGCTGGCCCTGGGAATCGTCAACTTGGGCAACGCCGACCTGGTGCTGAGCGGCATCTCCTACGAGACGGAGGGTGCGGAGCTGCAGCTCGAAGGCATCGACGAGCTCGATGGTGGCCAGCAGGGCCTGGTGACCCTGGGCCCCGCCGAGGTCGAGGTCGTCCACGTCTCCTACCAGCCGCTGGACGAGTCCCTGGACAGCGCCATCCTCTCCATCAGCTCCAACGATCCCCTGAATCCCCAGCTGGCGCTCACCCAGCAAGGTGAAGGCCTCTACTACGGCACCACCACGGATGTCTTCCAGCAGCCCCTGGTGGGCAGCGCGGACATCATCTTCGCCCTGGACAGCTCCGGATCCATGGAGGATGACCTCGACGGCGTGCTGTCCAACCTCACCACGTTCGTCTCGGCTTTGCTCGAACTGGACCTGGATTTCCATGTGGCCGTCACACTGGCCGACGATGGCTGCATCGCGGGCCCCGATGCCTGGATCCACAGCGGATTCTCGACGGACGAGGTCGAGGCCGCCATCAAGGCCATGGCTGATAACGGCGGTCAAGAGGCCAGCAACGCCGAGGCCGCCTTCACGCTCCTCGAGGCCTGCCTGGCCGAGGCCAGCAGCGGCGGCTGCAACGAGGGTCTGCTCCGCGATGCCGCCGTGCTCCACCTGGTGGGCATCTCCGACGAGCCCGAGCAGAGCGCCTACGATTGGTCCGCCTATGTCGCCCTCTTCCAGTCCTACAAGGACGATGCGGACGATCTGGTAATTCACGCCGTCGGAGGCGACTATCCAGGTGGTTGCGGTGGTGGGACTGCCACCGCCTACACCGGCATGTACGAGGCGACCGTGGCCACAGGCGGCCAGTTTCTCTCCTTCTGCGCCACAGATTGGGCCAGCGGCCTCGAAGTCATCGCCGATGAGGCCGGCCTCGAGCGCTTCCCGCTCAGCCAGGAGCCCGTGTCGGAGACCATCGTCGTCCGCGTGGACGGTGTTCCTTGCAGCGACAGCTGGACCTACGACGAGGAGGCCGGTGCCGTGGTGTTCGACAGCGACCACCTCCCCACAGGCGGCGCAAACGTTGAGATCGAGTACGCCACCAAGGGCGACTGCGGGTAGCGGGGCCACGCGACCTGCGTCCGTATCTCTCCTCCATCAACTGGAAGAACATGGCGGACTGCTCCGGGCGGAGCGTCAGGTAGCCCATCTCGACGATCTGCGTTGGGCGCCACGACGTGATCCCATGGGCGTTGCGGGCCAGGCGGCCATGCGTGGGTCCAGCTTCGCCAGCAGGTCGGCGGCGGTCAGGGAGCACGCCAGGCCCCTGGAGCGACCTAGCCCTCGTCCAGGATCAGCACCTCGCCATCGGGATGGGGGATGCGGCAGGCCAGGTGGCCGCCCGAGTCGAGCGTCGTGGCGTCGGGCGGCTGCGCTTTGTGAAGTACAGGAAGTAGACCCCCTTGGCGTCGGTCTTGATGTTGACGAGCTCGAATCCCTCCAGCGTGCGGTCCTGCGCCGTTACGGCGGCCACGCACTTGTCCCGCCGGCCCTTCCACGCGGGATCCGTCTCGTCGAGCTGCTCGTCGCTGATCGCCTCGCCCCATTGGGTCGTGTACGACCAGTCGGCCAGGCTCTGCGCGGGCTCGTCTTGCGGTTCGGGCGGATCGGGCGGTGCGGGGGGCGCCTCGGGCCGGGCCTTCCCTCCAGCGCTGGGCGGAGGCTCGTCGCCCTTTTGATTGCAGGCTATCAGCAGCGCTCCTGTGGCGACGAGGAAGAGCAGGCGGTTCATGGAGAAGCTCCCGTTTCGCATGGCGCTATCGCCCTGCACGAGCAGCCTGACGGATGGGGATGGCCCTTGTCAACTGCGCTCCGCTCGGCCATGCTGCAGTCCTCCGCTGCTATCCTGCGGAAGGAAAGCCTACTCACTGGAGGCGCTTTGCGCTCTGTCGGCTTCCTCATGGCGCTCGTGTTGTGGACGCTGCAGCCCGCTTGCTCGTGCAGCGTGGGTGGAGCGCAGGTCGGCGGAGGGAAGGGAGGCGATGACAGCGGGGCGCCGTCGGGCGATTCCGGAGATTCCACTGACATTGTCGATACCGGTGATTCCGGTGATTCCGGCGATTCCGGTGGGGCGACAGGCGACACGGGCAGCCAGGACACGGGCGTGGATACCGGAGACCCGGTCCGCGTCTGCGGTTTCGAGACCGGTGAGCTGTCCGGATTCCAGCACCCGGGCGTGACCTGGGCCGCCTCCGACGATGGCGGGATCGCGGCCCTGTTCGAGCAGGGCGAGGACTTCTCGGGCCTGCTCGGCGAGGAGGACATCGAGTTCTTCGGCCAGTACGCCCTGGTGATCCGCTCAAACGATGACGGTGACACGGATACCTGGGGTTCCATCACCACCAATCCCTTCGTGCCGCAGACGCCCAGCTTCACCATCCAGCAGATATCCGAGGTCGACGAACGCGGCGTCGAGCTGGAGCTGCAGATCCTCGACGTCCAGGGCGAACTGCTGCACGCCGAGCAGCTGCCCGTGGAATCGGGAGGGCACGTGCCAGGCCTGGCCGAGGGCCAGGAGCCCATCGAGGGATTCCCGGAGATCCAGCTCGGCAGCCAGCAGGCTGGCAGCTTCGTCCTGACGGTGGCGGACCTGTCCGCCTGGTACGAGGCGGGCGAGACGATCCAGGTGCGTGTGCGCCAGCGCACGCTGGTGCAGGGCGTGGGCTTCTTCACCCTGCTGGACGACCTCTGCAACGAGGAGCCCTGAGGGCGGGTTCTCCAGGCTCGCCAAAGATGTACTATTGATGCCGTCTCCTTCCGGCGCGACAGGCGGACCTCCATGATTCTCTCGCTCTTTCTGCTCATCTCGTGCTCATCCAACGAGAAATCCAACCACGACGACACCGGCTCCGGCACGATTCCCGCGCCGCCTCTGGTCGAGGACAGCTCCTACGAAGCCACCCTGGGTCGAGAGTGGAACCTGGTCGGCGACGACGTGACCGACGGGCACGACAGCCTGGTGGTCGAGGTGGCAGGAGACACGGACGAGCTCCTGGTGTGGCTGGACGGCGTCGAGCAGCCCTCTTTCGAGACCACGAGCACCACCCTTGACATCTCGTCCCTGGATGCGGGGGAGCATACGGTCCTGCTCTCGGCCGACGGCGGCGTGACAGCCTTTGCCGAGCTCGAGTTCTACCGCACCCATCCGCTCTACGTGATGGTCTCGGTGGACTGGGATCGGGCCGATCCCGCCGACATGGAGCTGGATTGGCAGCTCGGCCTGCACGATGCCTACCCGGATCTGCGCTTGACGCAGTTCGTGGGGCCCTACAGCTTCACCGAACCCGAGGTCAGCGCGGAGCGATCGACCGAGCTGGTGGACTGGCTGCGCGAGAACGAGGCCGCCTTCGGCGACGAGACCGGTCTGCACGTGCACGCCTACTGCTCCTTCGTCGAGGCCGCCGGCGTGGATTGCCTGACCGAACCGTCCTTCGCCTACGAAGCCGGGGACGAGACCGGGTACACGGTGATGCTGTCAGCCTACAGCCAGGAGGAGATGTCCGACATGTTCGCCATGGCCGATGTCCTCTTCGAGGAGAACGGGCTGGACAAAGCGACCAGCTTCAGGGCCGGGGGTTGGATCGCCGATGCCGACGTGCTCATGGCCCTGGCCGAGAACGACTACGTGGTCGACACCAGCGCCGTGAACTGGCGTCTGATCGAGGAATGGGCCGAGCACGCCGAGAACTACGAGGAGATCAACGGCGTGCTCTACACCTGGAACGCCAAGCAGTGGGCCTCCATCGACGAGACCAGCCAGCCCTACCAGCCTTCGGTCGCCGATGTCTCGGTGGCCGGGGAGCCCGCCATCGACATCCTGGAGGTCCCGGACAACGCTTGCCTGGGCGACTACGTCAGCGACGACGAGATGATCGCCATCTTCGAGGCCAACTGGCCTGGTGGCGCCCTGTTCGAGCCGACCAACTACTCGATGGGCTACCACAACTCGACGTCCATCAGCATCCGACAGAACATCAGCAGCGCCCTCGACCATATCACCACCTTCCTGGCCGAAGACGACGCAGGTCCTGTGGTCTTCGCCACCCTGAGTGAGACCGCTCTGATCTGGCCGATCCACCAGGCCCGCTAAGGGGCGCAGGTCAGGCGTCACCTGGCGAGAGGTGCGAGAGGTTGGGGGGGGGGACGCACGGTTCTTGCTCTTGTGCTCTTGGTGTCATGCTCTTGGTGTCAGGCACTAGGAATTGATACTTTTTCTTCGACGAGACTGCCCAGTGCCGTCCGGCCTCGGCGGAAGGAGGCGTGCCGGGGCCGCAGCTGGCCCGCTTCGAGCAATGGCAGCTTCCAAGACCTGTTTGTCGGGCAACTGCGTGGTTTCTATAAGAGCAGGCGACAGAACCGGGAGCCAGCCTCCACGGGTGGCCTGCGCCGCCAGC
>CAYVQL010000506.1:0-5240 GCA_964454135.1 uncultured Enterobacterales bacterium
GCCGTCGCAGTCGTTGTCGATGCCGTCACACGCTTCGGTGGCGCCGGGGTAGATCGAGGCGTCTTCGTCGTCGCAGTCGTCCCCGTTCGCGCCGCCGTCGTGGCCATCCCCGTCCACGTCGGTGAGGTCCGCGCCGTCGCAGTCCTGGTCGATGCCGTCGTAGGGCACTTCCGCTGCTGGCTCACAGGCGTGTTCGGTTCCGCTGTCATCGGACTTGGTGGTCCGGCAGCCAGACATCACCAGTACTACAACGAAAAGCACGAAAACAATATGCAACATGCTCAACCGCAGGATCTTGACCTCTCCTATCATGGTAAAGAACCTGGCGCTATGACACGCGAATGCAGTGGACGAAAACATCACAGGCTCTGTTTCCACCTGGATCTTGGTAGGCAGTTACCCTCAGTCTAGTGAGTCCCCCCGGAGTAAGAGTGCTGTAGGCGTCATCGATCCATGTAGCCCTGTAGATGAGCTTGTCGGCCCCACTGATGTCAATCTGATCAGAGATGTTGTTGTCGTTCTCATCCCTCACCTGCACCCAGTCGTTTGATCCAGCGTTTTCGGTCTTGATAACCTCGACGTCGATGACTTTGATCTTGTCGTCAATGGCGATGTCATAGTCGTCCTCCCCCCACTGGAGTCTCATTGGAATATCGAAGTAGTGGACGAGCAATGTGCCCGCTGTCGTATTCTGGTCGCCGACAGTGGCCATGTTTCCGCCGCCGAGCGCCGCCAGGTCCACATTCTCGGTAATGGTGAGTTCGTTCCCGTGCAGTTCGATGACGTCGCCGGAATGTTGAACCGCCAGTCTGGAACTCGAGGAGATGTTCTCAACCTCAAAGATCGCGCCGCTGGCGGCCTGCGATTCAATCTTGCAAACACTAGGTTTGATAGTGAGATCGGTGAAGCTGCTTCCACCGTCATGCACCTTCAGAACACGCACGTTGCTCACGAATTCCAGCGAGCCCCACTGGGAAACCGAAGTGGTGCTTCCATCACAGGCTTTGAAGATGTGTTTGTCCGCGCTCGTGGTCAGTTCCTTGTAGTCGGTGCCATCGTGCGCCTTGATCAACCTGTCGCCGCTCGCGAATTCCAGTGAGCCCCATCTGTCCACAGAAGTGCTGCTTCCGTTACAGGCCCTGAAGATATGCTTGTCCGCGCTCGTGGTCAGTTCCTTGTAGTCGGTGCCATCGTGCGCCTTGATCAACCTGTCGCCGCTTGAGAATTCCAGTGAACCCCACTGGGAAACCGAAGTGGTGGCTCCGTCACAGGCCCTGAATATATGCTTCTCAGCGCTCGTGGTCAGCTCGTGAAAATCCGTGCCGTCCCAGATCTTCAGAATCCTCTGTCCACCCAGGAAGCTCACCGCCCCCCACTGCCGCAACGTCGAGCTGTCCAAGGCCTTGAGGGTGATATCGGAGGCCTCGATCGTCAGTGATTGATAAGCAGTGTCCTTGACCTCAAGGACCCTGTCTCCCGAAGAGAACTTGTACGTGCCCCACGTACGCAGCGTCGAGCTGTCCAAGGCCTTGAGGGTAATGTCGGAAGCCTCGATTTCCAGTGTGTGATAGGTGCTTCCATCCTTGATTTCGAGGATCCTGTTTCCAGCGAGGATCTTGGACGTACCCCATGTCTCCAGCGTCGAACCACTCAAGGCTTTGAGGGCGATGTCGGAAGCCTCGATCGTCAGCGTTTCATAGTCGGTGTCCTTTACCTCCAAGATCCTGTTTCCCGCCAGGCACTTGGCCGTGCCCCACGTAAGCAGCTGGGAGGTCGAGACATCCCATGCCTTCAAGCAGATGCTCGAAGCCTCGACCGTCATGGCCGTGTAGCCATCATCCCGATCCTGCGAAGAAACCGTCGTAGCAGGCCCCACCCCCCGAAACCCCGCCCAGGACTCCACCGTTCCGTCCTTCTTGATCCTGGCCACCTCGGTGCCTTCATTCTTCGACGTCCTGAACGAGACGATGTCCTGGTCTTTGTCCAGACAGCCCAGGGCGATGGTGTTGTACGACCGGATCGGCCCATCCTGCAGCACCAGCTCGCCGTACAGGTGGACGTCGGCGTTGGACATCAGCCGCAGGATCGACACATCGCCGCTGCCGAAGCTGGCCCGGAAGTCCAGGTAGTCGCGCAGCTGGCGGGCCTTGAAGTTGGGGGGAGCCCACAGCATGTCGCGGTCGGGCCCGCTGATGGTGGTGAGATCTACGGTTTGTTCGATGCCCATAGCTCTACTCCTCTCCGCCGCCAGCTCCCGCCGCGGCGCATGGTTCGATGGCTCCCGATTCGGGATCGGCCCTTAGCTTCCCGCTGAACCCGCGCCGATCGCGGGCCGCCAGCATCCGCAGCTCCAGCTGATGCGCCAGCATCATCTGCTGCTCCCGCTGGTTGTCGCGCGCCGCCAGCTGGCGGCGCAGCTCGGCCAGCTCGGCTGGGGTGAGCCGGTCCGGGGGCAGCGCCGGGTCTGCGCTGCGGCCGACGGTGATCCAGTTGCTCATGGTCCTTCCTTCATGCTGGAGAGCACGTGCTGCCGGGCCGCGTCGGCGGCCAGGAACACGGCGTCCGCCGGGTGGCGATACCAGTGCACCCGGCGCTGGGCCTGTTCGCCGCCCACCTGGACCACGATCTGCCTGCCCTGGCCCAGCAGCATCAGGCCCTGGTCGTAGAACTCGCGGCCCAGGCGGTAGTAGCGGCCGCGGCTGGGGAAGTAGGCCTGCTCGAAGCGGTCCACGGCGTCGCGCAGGCACTGCAGGTGGTCGGGGCGGATGGCGCCGTTGGCCCGCATGTCGAAGCGCGCCAGGTTGATGCAGTCGCGCAGGTAGAGCACGTCGGAGAGCTTGCGGCCGGGGTAGCGGATGAAGTCCTGGTTGACCAGCGCCAGGTTGCGCTTCAGCAGCTTGTGGACCCGCGTGGGCTCGGTCAGGTAGCCGTAGTGCAGGATGTCCACGCCCTGGGCCGTGGTCCAGGGCTCGATGGGCTCGTTCAGCTCGCGCTCGGGGTGCTCGTGCACGGCGCCGTAGAAGCGGTAGCCGCGGCCGTTGCGGTATACGCGGAAGGGGATCTCCACCTTGGTGGATCCCTGGTCGAAGACGTGGTTGTGCTGCTTGATGGCGTAGGCTTCGTAGTGCTCGCTCTGCAGCAGGCGGCGCAGGCGCTCCCCGCCGATCAGGCGCTCGTCGGCGTCGATCCACAGGATCCAGTCGCCCTGCGCGCCCTCGACCGAGGCGTTGCGCGCCACCGAGAAGTCGTCGGGCCAGGGCCCCTGCCGCAGGCGCACGGGCACGGGCGAGCTGGCCTCGAACTGCCGGATGACCTGCACGGTGGCATCCGTGCTTCCGGTGTCCAGGATCAGGATCTCGTCGGCGATGCACAGCACCGAGTGCAGGGTGGTCAGCACCGTGTCGGCGGCGTCTTTGACGATCATGCAGACGCTGACGCTGGGGATGGGCCGGGTGAGCAGGCGCTTGCGCTCGGGGCTGTCGGGCTGCATGGCGGCCGTGCCCGCCGCGTAGGAGACGAGCCAGCAGCGGGCGGGCACGCCCCACTCGCAGTTGGCCTCTTTGGTCCAGCCGATGTCGGCCTGCTCGCCGAACCACTGGCTGATGTCGTGGTAGGTGGGGTGGACCTGCTGGCCTTCCACGGCCCCGGGCGCCGCGGGCAGGGCGTGGACCACGGTGCCGCCGGGCTGCACCTGGCTGGCGCACCAGGCCAAGAAGGCTGGGCGGTCATCGGCCGCCAGCAGGGCGCCCATGTCCAGCAGGGCGGCCGCCGGGCCGCCCTCGGACAGGGGCGGGCGCAGCTCGGGCTGCAGGCTGCCGCGGCCTGCCAGCTCGGCGGCGGCTGCGCTGTGGCCGGTGACCACCACGCGGCCCTCTGACGGCAGCCGCTCCGTGATGGCCTTCCACATGCCCTGGGACCATCCGGGCCAGGGCGCCACGGCCGGACCGGGCGCGCTGGCGGCCGTACCCTGGGCCGCAGCCGCGTCGCCGCGCTGGGCCAGCGTGCGCAGGATGGCGGGGGCCTGGCGCGCGGCTCGGCCCTGCAGGCGCGTGACGATCACCTCTTCCCAGCGCGCGGCGATGGCCTCGGCGCTGTGCTGGGCGGCGCGCTGGCGGCCAGCCGCGCCCATGGCCAGCCGGCGCTCGGGATCGAAGAGCAGCTCGGCCGCGGCGTCGGCGAAGCGCTCCTTCCAGCGGGCGGACTGCGGGTCGATGAGCACGCAGGCCTCGGGGGCCAGGGTCTCGGGCAGCGCGCCGCGCCGGGTGGCCAGCACGGGCGTGCCGCAGGCCTGGGCCTCGATGGCGGCGATGCACGAGGTCTCGTCGAAATCCGCCGGGTAGACCATCAGGGCGGCGCGGCTCATCTGCTCGTAGAGCTGGGGCTTGGACAGGCTGCCCAGGTGGCTGGCGCCGGGCGTGGCCCGCACGCGCTGGTCCATGTTGGCGCAGAAGGCCTCCACCTGGGAGCCGGCGGGCTCGTGGAAGGAGCGGTAGCGCGCCACGGCCAGCCGCGCGCGCGGCACGCGGGCCCGGATGGAGGGCCAGAGGTCCAGCAGCGGCCCCAGGCCGCGCTCGGGCCGCGACAGGTGCAGCAGCAGGGGCGGGACATCTTCGGCGCGCTCGGAGGGAACCAGCGAGAGCTCCACCGGGTTGGGCACCACCTCGGCATCGAGACCGATGCTGGGGCGCGCCTTGACCGTGGTGCGGCGGTGCCACTCGGACACGAACACCAGCAGGTCGGCCCAGGCCAGGGTGTCGTGGATGGGATGCTGGCGCACCACGTCCTGGCACCAGAGCATGCGCACCCCGGCCCGCAGGTCTTTCGCAATCAGGTCGGGGAAGCGCAGCGAGATGAAGGCGTCCCAGTCGCGGATGCTGGCGGCTTGATCGAGGGAGTCGATGTCGTGGTAGGTGACCTCGTCGTACACGCCCGGCGCGCCGCAGCGCGTGAAGACGTCCACGTGGTGGCCCCGCGCGGCCAAGGCGCGCGCCGCGAAGACCAGCGCGCTCTCAGAGCCCCCCAGGTCGCGCTCCCAGGGCGTACGCCCCGTCATGGGGACGCTCTTGGTGGCGAAAGCTATGTTTAAAGGTGCGTAATGGCCTGAAACAGGGGGGGGCATGCGGTCCTCGCCCGGGGAATGAACCATGGTAGCCCCAGCTCCAGCGGCCTGTCAAGGGGGCAACTGTGAGCCCCTCGTAGGAACCCCCTCGCTCAAGGTCTGAAATCGTCGCAGGTCCGCG
>CAYVQL010000507.1:0-5223 GCA_964454135.1 uncultured Enterobacterales bacterium
GGGGAGGGGAGGACCCCGCCCCCATACCGCGCTCCGCTCGCCCCCTCCCCCGCGATGTTCCCCACCTTAAAAGCGCCAGGCCGCCCCTGGATTGGTAATCCAGAGACGACCAGGCTGGCCGGTGGGGAACTATCAGTCCCCGAACTCGTAGCGCAGCTGCGGCTTCTTCACGGCCCGCACCTCGTCCAACCGGCGCCGCACCGCCCGCTGGGGCGCCTGGTGCAGCAGCTCGGGATCCTCTTGCGCCTCTTGGGCGATGGCCTCCATGGCCGCAACGAAGGCGTCCAGCTCATCCAGGGACTCGGTCTCGGTGGGCTCCACCATGATGGCGTGGGGTACCACCAGGGGGAAGTAGACCGTGGGAGGGTGGTAGCCGTAGTCTATCAGCCGCTTGGCGATGTCCATGGTCTGCACACCGGCCGCGCGCTGCAGGCGATCGGTCAGGATCACCTCGTGCATGCAGGGCCGGTCGAAGGCCACCTGATAGCTGCGGCCCAGCCGCACGCGCAGGTAGTTGGCGTTGAGCAGGGCCATGCGCGAGGCCAGGCTCAGGCCGTCGCCGCCCAGCTCGGCGATATAGGCGTAGGCCCGCACCAGGACGCCGAAGTTGCCGAAGAAGCTGCGCACCTTGCCCACGCTCTGGGGGCGGTCCCAGTCCAGCTCCAGCGGATGGGTGGGTGGCTGGGCAGAGAACGGGCGCCGGATGACGGGCCGCGGCAGGAAGGGCTCCAGCTCGGCCCGCACGGCCACGGGCCCCGAGCCCGGGCCCCCGCCGCCGTGGGGCGTGGAGAAGGTCTTGTGCAGGTTGAGGTGCAGCACGTCGATGCCCACGTCGCCAGGCCGCGCCACGCCCATCAGGGCGTTCATGTTCGCGCCATCGCCGTAGATCAGGCCGCCGCCACGATGCACGATGTCGCAGATGCGAGGCAGATGGGACTCGTACAGGCCCACGGTGTTGGGATGGGTGACCATCAGCCCCGCCACCTGGTCGTCCATCCTGGACTCGATGTCCTCGGGCAGCAGCAGGCCGTCGGGGCCCGCCGGCACCGTCACGGTGCGATAGCCGCAGATCACCGCCGAGGCCGGGTTGGTGCCGTGGGCGCTCTCGGGGATCAGGATCTTGCTGCGCGCGTCGCCGCGCGCCTCGAGGGCGGCCCGGATGCAGAGCAGGCCGGTGAACTCGCCGTGGGCGCCGGCCGCGGGCTGCAGGGTGACCGCGTCCAGGCCGCAGAGCTCGGCCAGGGCGTCTTCCAGCCCTGCCATCAGGCGCAGGGCTCCCTGCAGCGCGTCCGTCGGCTGCTGCGGATGGACGTCCGTGAAGCCGGGCAGGGCGGCCAGGTCCTCGTTCACCCGCGGGTTGTACTTCATGGTGCAGGAACCCAGCGGGTAGAAGCCGGCGTCGATGCTGTAGTTCCACTGCGAGAGCCGGGTGTGGTGCCGCACCACCTCGGGCTCGGAGACCTGGGGCAGGCGCGGCGGGCGCTCCCTGAGCAGGGCCGGATCGAGGTCATCCGCGGGCGGCAGCTCCGAGGGGGGCAAGCGGAAGCCGCGGCGGCCCGCCACGGAGCGTTCGAAGATCAGAGGCTCATCCTGGACCAAGCCCGAGATGCCGCGCGTGGTGCTGGGACGCTTCATGCTTCACCTCCCTTCTCCGCCGCCACCTGGTCCATGGCCGCCACCAGGGCGTCCATCTGGGCCCGCGTGTTCAGCTCGGTGGCGCAGACCAGCAGCTGGTGGCTGAGATCGGGCTGGTAGCGAGACAGAGGCAAGCCCGCGAAGATGCCCTGCCGGGCGAGCCGGCTCACCAGCTGGGCAGCCGGGATGGGCGTCTCCACGACGAACTCGTGGAAGAAGGGCCCCTGGTGCAACGCGCGATAGCCGGGCAGGGCGTCGATGGCGCGCTTGAGGTGCAGGGCGTGGGCGTGGCTGCGCTCGGCCACCTGCCGCAGCCCGGCCGGCCCCAGCAGGGACATGTACATGGCCGTCTGAAGGGCGCAGAGACCCTGGTTGGTGCAGATGTTGCTGGTGGCTTTCTCGCGCCGGATGTGCTGCTCGCGCGTGGCCAGGGTCAAGACGAAGCCGCGCCGACCCTCCACGTCCTGGGTGCAGCCCACCAGGCGGCCCGGCATCTGGCGCACCAGCTTCTTGCGCGCCGCGAACAGGCCCACGTAGGGGCCCCCCACGGCCAGGGGCAGGCCCAAGGCCTGGCCCTCGCCCACCACGATGTCGGCCCCGGCCTGGCCTGGGGCCTGGAACAGGGCGCAGGCGTGGGGATCGCTGACCGCGACTACCAGCAGGGCCTTGGCGGCGTGCACTCGCTGGGCGATGGCGGGCAGATCCTCGAGCAGGCCGTAGAAGTTGGGGCTCTGCACGGCCACGCAGCAGGTCTTTGCGTCCAGCAGCGCGTCGAGGGCGCCCAGGTCGATGCGCCCGTCGTCGGACGGAGCCAGGGGCACCAGCTGCACTACGCCGGCGCGCGTGTAGGTGCAGCAGACCTCCTGGAACTCGGGGTGGATGGCGCCCGCCAGGATGGCCCGCGGCTTGCGCCCGCGGGCCACGCGGTGGGCCATGAACAGGGCCTCGGCCAGAGCGCTGGCGCCATCGTAGGTGGAGGCGTTGGCCACCTCCATGTCGAGCAGCTCGCAGACCATGGTCTGGAACTCGAAGATGGCCTGCAGCGTGCCCTGGGCCACCTCGGGCTGGTAGGGCGTGTACGCCGTCAGGTACTCGCCACGCCCGGCCAGGTGGTGGATGACCGCCGGCACGTAATGCCGATAGGCGCCCGCCCCCAGGAAGGAGGCCACCTGACCCAGGTGCGTGTTGGCCGCAGCCAGCTCGCTGACCTGCTCCACCACCTGGGCCTCGCTCTGGCCCCCGGGCAGATCCAGGGGGCGCACCAGGCGCTGGTCCGCGGGCACCGCCGCATCCAGCAAGGCGTCCAGGGAGGAGAAGCCGACTGCCTCCAGCATATGCCCGATCTCGTCGGGCGTGGCGGGGATGTACTTGGAGCTGCTCTGATCCATCAGCGATCTACTCCTGCTGGTCGTGAGGAGGCACGGGAGGCGTCAGCGCTGCCAACGAGGGCTCAGTCCTGCTCGGCCACGTAGAGGGCATAGCCAGCCGCGTCCATCATGGCGTCGAGCTCGCCGGGGTCCGTCATGGCGATGCGCAGGATCCAGCCCTCGCCGTAGGGATCCTCGTTGACGATCTCTTCGTTGCCTTCGAGCTCCTCGTTGACAGATTCGATCTCGCCGCTGACCGGGGCGCTGACGTCGCTGACGGTCTTGACGCTCTCGACCTCGGCCACGGCGTCGCCCACGGCGCAGTCGTCACCCACCTCGGGCAGCTCCACGTAGACCACGTCGCCCAGGGCGTCCTGGGCGTAGTCCGTGATGCCCACTGTGGCGAGCTCACCCTCCGAGCGCACCCACTCGTGGTCTTCGGAGTACTTCAGGTCTTCAGGAAACTGCATGGGGGCTCCTCAATGGCTGGGGACGAAGAGCTGTGCGCCTCGTCGGATTCAGTACGGACGGCGGTAGAAAGGGGGCTTGACAACCTGCGCATCGGCAAGCTTGCCGCGCACGTCGACCTGCACCTGGTTGCCAGGCCGGGCGATGCGCGTGGGTACGTATCCCAGGGCGATGTTCTGCTGCAGGCTGGGCGAGCGCGTGCCGCTGGTGACCTCGCCCACCTGCTCCCCATCGTGCAGGATGGGACAGTGGGGCCGCGCGATGCGCCCCTCGACCACCAGGCAGACCAGCCGGCGGCGCGGGCGGGACTGACGTTGGGCCCGCAGGGCCTCGATGCCGATGAAGGGCACGCCCTTGTCCAGCTTGACCGTCCAGGCCAGGGCCGCCTCCAGCGGCGTGGTGTTGTCGTCGATGTCGTTGCCGTAGAGGCAGAGCTTGGCCTCGAGCCGCAGCGTATCCCGGGCACCGAGCCCGATGGGGGCGATGCCATGGGACTGGCCGGCCTGCAGGATCGCGGGCCAGATGTCCGCAGCGCCCGTGGCGGGCAGGTAGACCTCGAAGCCGTCCTCGCCGGTGTAGCCGGTGCGCGCGATCACGCAGCCAGGCACGCCCGCCAGCTCGCTGACCTGGAAGTGGAAGCTGTCCATGGCGGCGAGATCCACGCTGGTCAGGGGCTGCAGGCAGGCCTGGGCCTTGCGCCCCTGCACGGCCACCTGCGCCCAGTAGTCGGACTGGTTGGCGAAGTGGGCCCGGTCGGGGCAGGGATTGCGCTGTACGACCCAGGCCAAGTCCTTCTCGATATTGCTGGCGTTGACCACCAGCACCATGTCTTCCGCGCTGATACGGTAGATCAGCAGGTCGTCCACGATGCCGCCGCGATCGTTGCACATGACGGTGTAGAGCGCCTGGTCGTCGCCGATGGCGGCCACGTCGTTGGTGACCAGGCCCTGGACCGCGTCCAGCGCCCCCGGACCGCGCACCCGCAGCTCGCCCATATGGCTGACGTCGAAGAGCCCCACCGACTCGCGCACCAGCAGATGCTCCTTCTTGATGCCGGCGAACTGGACGGGCATCTCCCAGCCGCCGAAGTCGATCAACCGGCCGCCGCCGGCCTTGTGGAACTCGTAGAAGGGAGTGCGCTTCAACGCCATGCGAACCTCGTGCAATGGAGGGCCGTTTCCTAACCGACGCGCCCCGGGATCGCAGTGGCGCGGGCCTGACGTCTCGCAGTTCGGCGGGCCAGGACTCAGGCCTGGCGGCGCTCTGCGGACTCCACCGTATTGGCCATCAGCATGGCGATGGTCATGGGGCCCACGCCGCCGGGCACAGGCGTGACCCAGGCCGCGCGCTCCAACTGGGGACCGGGCTGCACGTCGCCCACCAGCTTGCCGTCCGCCCCGCGGTTGATGCCCACATCGATCACCACGGCGCCGGGCTTGACCCAGTGGGCCGGCACGGCGCCGGCGCGGCCCACGGCCGCGACCAGGACATCCGCTCGTCGCACGCAGCGTTCCAGGTCCTTCGTGCGGCTGTGGCAGACCGTGACGGTGGCCTGGGCCTTGTCCAGCAGCAGGGAGAGCGGACGCCCCACGATGTTGGAGCGCCCCACGACCGTGGCGCGCAGGCCGGCCACGGACACCTGGTAATGGGCCAGCAGCTGCATCACCCCGCGGGGCGTGCAGGGCACGAAGCGCGGCCGGCCCTGGGCCAGCATGCCCATGTTCCAGGGGTGGAAGCCGTCCACGTCCTTGCG
>CAYVQL010000508.1:0-5217 GCA_964454135.1 uncultured Enterobacterales bacterium
AGGAGGTGACCCCGGGCTGCAGGGCGCTCTCGGCGGTCATGATGGCGTAGGGCAGGAAGGGATCGAGCCCGCTGCCCTCGAGCGCCTCGGCCACCACGTCGGCGTGGGGACGGGGCAGGCAGATCTCGCGCAGCTGCGGATCGCTGGGCACGGGCGAGCAGCGCGTGCGGGCCAGCTTGCGCGCCGCGGTGACATCTCCCACCTCCAGCAGGCGACGCGCCACGGCCACCCGCGTGGCCTGGGGGGCGCCCGCCGCGGCCGCGGCCACGGGCTGCAGCGCGGCCGAGGCCAGGTCCGCCAGGCCCACCTCCAGCAGCTGGTCGGCCACCAAGGCCTGGGGGTGGGCCGTGGCGAAGCTCTCCGGAAGGGGAGGGATCTCCGGTCGCGCGGGCGCCGGGGCCGGATGCGCGCCCCCCAGCCCCTGGGCCGCGAACCACGCGTGCCCGCTGTGGGGGTAGCGCTTCAGCAGGCGGGCCAGCAGCTCGGACCGCGCCTCGCCCTCGGCCGCGCGGGCGCGCCAGTAGAGCGCGCCGGGAGCCAGGGACGAGCCGCCGTGGCTCGCCAGCAGGCGCTTCCAGGCGGCGCCGGCCTCATCGGGACGGTCCAGGCGCCAGCTCGACCAGCCGATGAACCACAGGGCCTCGTCGGCGTGGCGCGAGGCGGGGTAGCGGGCCAGGTGGGCCTGGAAGCCGGCGATGGCGTCTTCCAGACGCCCCTCGTCGAAGGCCAGGTAGCCGATCTTGTAGCTGGCCTGGTCGGCCTTGGCGTGCTGCGGGTGGCGTTGGAAGAGCGCCGTGTAGAGCTCGGCGGAGCCCGGGTAGTCGCCCGCCCGGCAGGTGGCCAGGGCGTGCTTGAAGAGGCTCTCGGGACCCAGGGAGGAGGCGCCCCCCAGGCGCTGGTAGCGCTGGACGGCGCAGGGGTAGTCGCGCCCGGAGAAGCAGGCCTTGGCCATGCGCAGGGTCCAGGAGGACTGTTTCATGGCCGCGGGATCCTCGTCGGGACCGCCATGGGCCTCGATAGCGCTCAGCAGATCCAGCGCCTCGGCGGCGCGCTTGGCCTTGTTGAGATCGTCGACCCGCTCCAAGGCCAGGGCGCGTCCGGCTGCGCTGTCCAGCTCGGGCACGAGCTGGCCCATCCCTTCCAGCCGCTGCGCCGCGTGCGCGGCCCAGGGGCTCTCGGCGTGACGCGCCCAGGTGGCCCGGTAGGTCTTGAGGGCCGGCCCGTCGTCGCCGCGCAGCTCGGCGGCGCGCGCCAGCCAGAAGCGCGCCTCGGGGGCCAGCTCGGTCTCCAGCAGCGCTCGCAGGTCTTGTCGGGCTTCCAGGCCGCGCTCCTGGGCCACCAAGGCCTTGTCGCGCAGCAGGCGCAGGCGCAGGTCGAGGTCGCCGGGCAGCGAGAGCCCGTCCAGGGCCTCCAGCGCCATGGCAGCCAGCTCGGCATCGGGCAGGGCGTCGGGCTGCGGACCCTCGAGCAGGGCCTCGGCAGCCACCAGCTGGGCCCATGGGCACAGGGGGCTGTCCGCCGCCAGGGAGCCCGCCAGCTCCAGGGCGCGCTGGGGATCTCCCCGCTCCGCGGCGCAGCGCGCCCCCAGCAACAGGGCGGCCTCGTCCTCGGCCAGCTCCGGCTGGGCGGCCAGCAGGGCGTCCACGCGGCCGCAGTCGCCCACAGCGTAGGCCGTGCGCAGCTCCTGCCGCGCAGCCTGGGCCAGGGCCGGGGCCAGCAGCGCGGCGGCCCACGAGATGGAGAGGAGGGGGCGCATCAGAAGCTGGAACCCATCTGGGCGTAGAAGCCGTCCAAGCTGCCGATCTGGTAGCCGTCGCCGTGCACGGAGAAGGCGTAGCCCAGGCGACCGGTCAGCCCGAAGCCCCAGCCGATCACCATGCTCATGCGCAGCTCGGCGCCCAGGCCCACCAGGGTGGAGGAGAGCGTGTTGCGCGCCGCGTTGCCGCCGCCGGGCAGCTCGTCGAAGGCGTTGCCCATGTCGGAGAACACCGCGCCGTGCAGGTCGCGCATGAAGAAGGGGATGGTTCCGAAGCCGCGGTTGATGCGCCAGATGGGCAGGCGGTACTCGATGGAAGCCAGGTAGTACAGGTCGCCGTAGACCGCGGCGATGGGGAAGCCGCGCAGGGAGCGGTACTCGTCGGGCAGCACGTAGAGCGAGCCCTCACCGTAGCTGCCGCCCAGGCGGAAGGAGCCGTAGTTGAGGTTGTCGCCCATGGAGATGCCCAGGGCGCCGCGCAGGCCCAGCACGTGGTTGGCCAGCCAGGGCACGGTGACGTACTCGCGCCACTCGGCGGTCAGCTGCAGCTGGTCGAAGTCCTCCAGCAGCTGGTTGTCGCCATCCTCGTCGCCCTCGTCCAGGGTGTGGGCGCCCAACAGGGACGAGGTCAGCTCGCCGTTGAGCGAGACCATGCGCCCCTCTTCGGGAGAGATGCTGTAGGTGTAGGCCTTGGCCTTGTAGTAGCGCCAACCGCCACCGACGCTGGACAAAAAGCCGCGCGTGGGCAGCGTGCCCAGGTAGGTGTTCTCGGGCAGGGGGTCCAGGTTGGTGCGCCGCTGCCCGCTGTAGCGCGCGAAGAGGGTCTGGCGGCGCTTGAGGGGGTAGCTCCACTGGCCCCAGATCCGCGTGCGCTTGTCGTAGTAGTAGTGGTCGCTGCGCACGATGCCCGGGATGTGGGCCCCGCCTTCGCTGGGCGGGGGATCCTCGAGGTAGACCCTGCCGTAGCGGATGGTGTACACCGAGGCGCCGGCCGCCAGCACCGAGCGCCAGCGGTTGTAGTACAGCGAGCCGCCGCCGCCCACGAAGAGGTTGTCGGAGCGGAAGGTCAGGTAGCCGTTGTAGACCCAGTGGTTGAGGGTGTCGGAGCCCGCCGTGCCCAGCACGCCCAGCACGCCGTACTCGGCGATGTAGACCGCCGGAGACAAGAAGCGCGGCGGCAGCAGGCTGCGCATGGGGCTGTAGTCCTCGACGGCAAAGGAGTAGGCGAACTCTTCCTCTGCCCCTTCCTCCCCTTCCTCCCCTTTCTCTCCTTCCCCTTCCCCTTCCTCTTCATCCTCCCCTTCCTCTTCCCCTTCCTCTCCCTTTCCCTTTCCTTCTTCTCCCTCCCCGTCGCCCTCGTCTTCTTCCAGCAGCCCCAGGGCGTACCGCAGCTGGTCCGGCGACCAGACAGCGCCGGGCTCGGGGAGCGCGACGGATTGCTCGAGGGCCGGCGCCTCGGCCAGGATGTCCCCCTTTGGCCAGTCGCCCTGCAGCAGTCCGTGGTCGCGCCACTGGGCGCGGTCCAGCTCCATGATGCGGATGTCTTCGCCGTTCCAGGTGTGTTCGGCGTAGGCCAGGCGCTGGCCGTCGGGGTGCACGTCGGGCTGGAAGGCGCCCCCCAGCACGTTGGTGACCTGCCAGAGCCGGGCGCTGTCCAGATCCAGGGCGTAGATGTTGGAGATGCCGCTGCGGTCGGAGACGAACAGGAGCGTACGCCCGTCGGGGCTCCAGGCGGGCTCGCGGTCGATGGCCTGGTCGTCGGTCAGCTGGCGAAAGGGCGTGCCGTCGGGCCGGTACAGCCAGAGGTCGCGCTGCCCCTGCTGCCACACCGACAGCGCCAGCCACTGCCCGTCGGGCGAAAAACGAGGATTGGCGTACTGCGTGTGGTCGTGGTTGTCGGTCAGTGGGGCCAGGCGCTGGTCGATGGTCAGCAACGCCAGGTTGTTGTTCTGCACGTGGTTGGTGACCACCAGCAGCTCGCGGCCGTCGGGCGAGAAGACCGGATCCCGGGCCCGCGCATGGCTGGTGAGCAGCTTCATGCTCTTGTTCTCGAGGTCGTAGAAGTAGACGTCCTCGAAGGAGTAGTACAGGTCGTAGGCGTGGGAGGAGGCGAAGGCGAAGGCCTGGCTGTCGCCGCGCCAGGCGAAGCTCTTGGCCGTGCTCTCTTCGTAGATCTCCTGCGGATCGCTGCCGTCGGCGTCGGCCAGCCAGATGGACGAGCCATGGGCGCGGTCGTTGCAGCCGTAGACCAGCTTCTTGCCGTCGGGAGAGAAGCTGGGGCCCGAGCAGGCGTCGTCGCCGTCGCTCACCAGGATCCCCTCGGTCAGGCCCTCGGCCTCCAGATCTTGTCGCACCTGGGCGTAGCGCGCCTCCATGTCGGCGCGCCAGTCCTTGTAGAGCTGGGTGAAGCGCTTGCCGAAGACCCGCTTGGCCGGCAGCAGATAGGGCAGGCACCAGCGCCCGTAGGTGTGCACCCACTCGGCGATCTTCTCCTCGCCCGCGGTCTGGGCGATGTACTGCACGAAGTCCTGGCCGAAGAGGTAGCGCAGGTTTCCGTAGGGTGGGTCGCTCTGGTAGCCGTCCATATTGCCCAGTGGCGGAAAATGGCCCTCCAGGACGGTCATGCGCTTGATCATGTCGGCCTGGGAGGCCCGCCCGCGGCCGCCGTCGGTCAGGCGGGTCTCTTCGTAGGTGGCCAGGCCCTCCACCAGCCAGCCAGGTGAGACCTGGTTGACGCTGATGATGCGGCCCAGCACCATGCGCAAGGCGCGCGGCACGCCCCCAACATGGTCCAGGTGCAGGATGTGGGTCAGCTCGTGGGTGAGGATGGCCTCGTTCCAGTCGCTGTAGAGGTTGAGCGAGGATTGCTCCTGGGGCGCGGTGACGAAGATGACGATGGTGTTGATGGGCAGGGTCGTGGCGTAGCCGTTGGCCGAGTCGGTGTGATCGGTCAGCACCAGCTCGACGCGCCTGGCGGACTGGCTGTCGAGCTCGGCGGCGACGCGGTCGTAGACGCGGTCGCAGAGCTGGCCCATCTCCTCGGCCAGGGCCTCTTCTCCATCGTGGAAGTGGATGTTGAAGTGCCCGGTGCGCAGCGTGCGCCAGTGCAGCTTGGGGTCGAAGGAGGCGGCCTGTGCCGCCGGCGACAGCAGGAGCGCGAGCAGCAGGCCCAGCGTCGCCAGCGCCCGTCGCGCCAGGAGGAGAGGGGAGGGGGATGGACCTGCGGTGCCGGACAAGAGCGCTCCGGAGTGCCTGCGCCGCAAGACGGCGCGATGAGATCCTAGCCCTATCGCATTAGGGCCCTCGGTGGACCGCATCTGGCCCGTTGGAGCTGCGGGTTGTCCGGAAGTGGAAAACCCGGCGCCGGCCCCGTAGCGGAAAGCTGAAACGTCTGGTAACATTCGCGCGCTCCCCAAGCTCCGGAGGCCCGCTTGAGAAACCTTCCCCTCTTCTTCCTCTTG
>CAYVQL010000509.1:0-5204 GCA_964454135.1 uncultured Enterobacterales bacterium
AATTCAATCGGCTTTCAACCGTGGCAATGCATCGGTTGGCCGCAAGGATGACCGAGCCCGGACCATATCACCGCCTTCTCGTTTTCCAGTGCGTATCTTGGCACCTGTAATGCTGCCTATATAGCCTATGTTGGCGTAAATTGTAATGGTGACATCCTGACCCCATTTCCTAAATTGTAACGGTGACATCCTGACCCCATTTCCTTGACCCCATTTCCCCCCATTTCCATGACCCCATTTCCATTTCCCGGAGCGGCAGCCACCTGGGCCCAGGTCTCTGCGGCTTCGCGTCTTTGCGCCTTTGCGTTTGAATTTTCCCGCCCAACGAATCCAGGCGAGCCGCGCTGCTTGATAATAGGACGACTGCCCGCCGTGTTCCCGCGCAGAGAGGAGGCGACCATGGGAGTCGAGGATCGGGAAGAAGGCCTGGCGGACCTGCACCGCCACCTGGACGGATCCCTGCGCAGCTCCACGTTGCATGAGCTTGCCCAGGTCCAGGGCCGCGAGCTGCCCGCGGATCTGCGCTTTCGTCGTGGCATGGGGCTGCAGCAGGCCCTGGCGCGCTTCGCCTGCACCCTCTCCCTGCTGCAGGAAACGGCCGTCGTGCGCAGGGTGGCCGACGAGATCTGCGGCGACGCCGCGACCGAGGGCGTCACCACGCTTGAGATCCGCTTCGCCCCGCAGCTGCACGGGGGCGCCGCACCCGAAGAGGTGACGGACGCCGCGCTGGAGGGCATCGCCGGTCGGGCCGGTCTGGTCCTGTGCGGTCTGTACGGCGAGGATCCCGCCGTGCTGGAAGCCCTGGCCGAGCTGGGGGCGAGCCGGCCGGGCGTCGCGGGCATCGATCTGGCTGGCGGCCCCGCGCCGGATCATCGCTGGAGCCTGGCGGACTACGCCCCGGCCTTTCGGCGCGCCCGCGAGCTGGGCCTGGGTCGTACTGCGCACTGCGGCGAGGGGCGTCCTCCCGGGGAGATCCGACAGGCCATGGAGCAGCTGCACCTGCAACGCATCGGCCATGGCACCACCCTTGCCGATGATCCCCGGCTCATGGAGCTGGTCGCCGAGCTGGGCATCACAGTGGAGGCCTGCATCACCTCCAACTGGCACGTGGGGGCCATCGCCAGCCTGCTGGACCACCCCCTGCCACGCTGGTTGCAGGCCGGAGTGCGCGTCTGCGTCTGTACGGACAACACGCTGCTCTCAGATGTGGATGCGCCGCTGGAGCTGGAGCGCGCGACGCGCCTGCCGGGCATGAACGCAAAGCAGCTCGCTTTGTTGTCGCGCTGGGGTCACGCGGGAGCCTTCCCGCGCACGAAGGCGCTGCTGGCCGGCTCAGGGTCCTGAGCTGGCGCAGCCAGGCTCCGCCCCGCCCAGGGCGCGGTGCTGCCGACAGCTCTTCGCAGCCTCTTCGGCGCGACCAAGGGCGAGCTGCACCTGCGCCAAGCGCGCCCAGGCCATCACCTGGGCGGGAGCCAGCCGCAGAGAACGCTCGAAGGCCCCGGCGGATTCCTCCAAGCGACCGGCGCTCGCCGCGGCGTAGGCCAGGTTGAGCCAGATCTCGGCATCTTCGGGATTCCAGCGAGCGGCTGCCTGGTAGTCCGCCAACGCCGCCTCCAGCTGTCCCAAGGCGTGCTTGAAGCGGGCGCGGTTCAGCAGGCCATCGGCCGACTGGTAGGAGGCGGCGTCCATGCGGGCCACGAGCAGGCGCAGAATCCGGTCTTCACCCAGCTGCTGAGCGGCGCTGGCCGCGTAGTCCAGGGTCGCCCGCTCGGCCAGCCGGCCTTGCGAGTCTTCGGCGGTCAGCAGGTCCACGGCCCGCTCCAGGCTGCGCCGCGCGGCTGCGGGCTCTCCGCCCTGCGCCTGGAGGCTGGCCAGCAGCGCCTGCAGGCGGGAGTTCTGGGGGAACTGGTCCGCAGCCATGACCGCCAGCTCACCCAGCCGGGGCGATCCGGCGGCCTCCATGGCCGAGACCGCCTGCAGCCAGAGGCCCTCCAGCTGGGGATGGGAGCGCAGCACCTCGAGCATGTAGGCCTCTCCCTCCGAGCCCTGGCGGCCCAGGTCGGGCAGGCGCTGTGCGAAGCCCACCAGGTCTGCATGCTCGTAGACGTCAGCCCCCTCCTCTTCCCAGCCCGGCTCCAACGCCACGTATCCCAAGGCCTCCAATCCCTTGCGCGTGGCCTCGTCCAGCTCCAGGTCGGAGCCCCCCGCCGGGGCGTCGACCGGCCGGGTGGCGTAGCGCTCCAGCTCGGCGGCCAGGGAGGCGGCGTCCTCGGCGCGCTCGGCCGCGACGTCGTGCAGCTCGTGCGGATCCCGCTTCAGGTCGAAGAGACGATCCCGCGTCGTACGCACCAGGCGCAGATCGCCAAGGCGCAAGGCGCGCATGCTCGACAGGCCAAGGTTCTCTTGGGGCATGACCGTCTCGCCGTAGACGGGCAGCTCCTCTTGGCCGCGCCCCTCCCAGCGCGGAACCAGGCTGGTGCCCTGCACGGTCGGGGGCACATCGAGATCCAGTAGATCCAGTACGCTGGGCATCACATCGATCAGGCGCACCGCTCCCTGCTCCACACGGCCTTGGGGCAACCGCTCCGGCCAGCTGAAGATCAGGGGAACGCGGGTGGTGGCGTCGTGCAGGAAATAGCCATGGCTGGGCTCTCCGTGCTCGCCCAGCGCTTCGCCGTGGTCGGAGGTCACCACCACGAGCAGTTCGCTCCCCTCCCCCTCCAAGCCATCCAGCAACCGGCCCAGCTCGGCGTCGGCATAGGCGATCTCCGCGTCGTAGGGATCGGCGAAGCGGTTGCTCCAGGGCTCGGGCGCCACCCAGGGTTGGTGCGGATCGTAATAGTGGACCCACAAGAAACGCGGGGATGGCAGCTGCGAGGCCAGCTGCAGGGCGACGTCGGTGACCGCCGCGGCAGGTCTCTCGGGAAACCAATGCCCCTCGGAGGGTGACGCCAGGTCTCCCTCGTCGTAGCGCGAGAAGCCCTGATCCGTGCCGTGCATGGCAGCCAGAGGCGTGGCCGCCACGACCGCAGCGGTGCTCCATCCCGCATCCGCCAGCACCTCGGCCAGGCTCCGCAGCTCATCGGGCAGGGCGTAGGTTCCGTTGTTCAAGGTGCCATGGAAGAAGGGCTCGGTGCCCGTCAGCAGGGAGGCGTGGGCCGGCAGCGTGATGGGCACCGGGGTGAAGGCGCGCGCGAAGCTGGTCCCCCTGCTGGCCAGGCCAGCCAGGGTCGGCGTGTGGCTGCCGTCTTCCGCCTCGAGATCCACGTGGTCGTAGCGAACGGTATCCAGCGTGACGAGCAGCAGATCGGGCCGACTGTCCATGGCCGGGCCCTCACAGGCCAGCAAGAGGGCGGCGAGCAGGGGCGCCGCGTTCCGGCGACGGACCCCGGCGTAGCTACCAGCCCGCGAGCGCATCAGGGGGCCTGTTTGTGGCTGGGTTGATGGGCGAGCCGCACACGGCTGACACCGTCGGAGGCGGCCAGCGCGCAGAGCTGCTCTGGCGGGAGCAAACCCTGGATAAGGCCCCCAGCTTCCACCTCCAGCAAGAAATCCTGGGGCAGGGCCACGGGCCCCTCGCTCTCCACGACCACGCGCAGGCGACCCTCTTCGTCCAGGGCCAGCCCGGCGCAGTCCCCCAGGGCCGCCCGGGCCAGGCCGCTGTCGAGACCGGCGCAGGGCAGCGCCGGCTTGGCCTGCGACTGAAGAGGGCTGCCGGGCTGCGTTGGGAGCGGCTGTTCGCCCACCGGTGCGAGGACGGCGGGCGGGGGAGAACCGAGCTGGCTGGGCGCTGGCCGGGGCAGGTCCTGCAGGGGAGCGGGTGGTGAGCCGCCACAAGCCATCAGCGACCAGGGGACGCCGAGCAGGCGCGCAACACGGCCCATGGCGCCGCTATGCCAGGGGCTTCTTCTTGCCACGCGGCCCGTCCTGCGAGATCGAGGGGACCGGCGCCTCTTTGATATGCAGCCCCTCCTTGATGTAGAGGTCCCGCTTGGGGAAGGGAATCTCGATGCCAGCCTCGTTCAGCTTGTTGTAGACGGAGGCATTGAGCTCGTCCAGGGCACGGCCCTTCAGCTCCGGATCCATGACCCAGCCCATCACCTGGAAGATGAGCCCCGAATCGCCCAGGGAGCGGAAGCGCACCCGCGGCTCGGGCGTCTTCAGCAAGTGCCCGGAGGCCAGGGCGGCCTCCATCAGGACCGACCTCACCTGGTCCACGTCGGAGCCATAGGCCACGCCCACCGTGCAGCGCACCCTGCGCGGCGTTTGCGGTCCGCCGCTCTCGTTCATGATCTTGGTGCCGCCGATCTCAGCGTTGGGGACGATGATCTCGATGTCGTCGCGCGTCAGGATGCGGGTGCTGCGGATCCCGATTTCGGTCACCTTTCCCCGCTCGCCGCTGCCCAGCACCACGTAGTCTCCCAGCTTGTAGGGAGCGTCGGCCATGATGAAGACACCGGAGAAGAGGTTGGCGAGGGTGTCCTTGGCCGCGAAGCCCACCGCGATGCCCAGCACGCCCGCCGAGGCCAACCAGGCGGTGACGTTGATGTTCCAGCTCAACAGCACCAGGTAGGCCGCCCCTCCTACGATCAGCACCTTGGCGATCATCTCGAACAGGGGTTTGGTGCGCCCCTGGACCAGGCGCACGTGGGCGCTCTGGGAGAAGAACTCCAGCAGCAGGGCGGAGATGCTGTTGAGGGTGAAGGACCACAGGATGATCACGGCGCTCTTCAGCAGCGCGGCGAACACATCGGGCAGAGGCTCGATCAGCTCCAACACCCGCGAAGCCGAGAGCACCCCCAGAATAAGCACCGTGATGAAGAGCGGACGCTGGAGCCTATCGACGATCTTGTCGTCGAGATCGGTCTCGGTCTTGCGCGCCAGCCCCATCACCACGCGGCTGACGAAGACGTTGACCATATAGGCGGCTACGACCGAACTCAGCAGCACGAGCAGGGCGCGGAACCAGGAATGTTCGAGCCAAGGCGCGATCCAGGCCAGGATTTCGCTCATGTGAAAGCTCCCGAGACCAATACCCTGGCGGCACGGTATCCCGTTGCCGCATGGCAGGCCCACGGGCCTTGGTCATCGTTGCGGCCATTCGGCCGCAACGATGAGGCGGGCTGGTTTTTTTTTGCGGGGGGAGGCTCAGGGCTGCGCCTGCCCTGCGGGCACCGCGGCTGCCGCCGCTGGCTTGCCCCTCG
>CAYVQL010000510.1:0-5201 GCA_964454135.1 uncultured Enterobacterales bacterium
TTCCCCCATCACAAGCACCAGGGGATGAGGGGGGAGGGAGGTAGAGGGCTCGTCCTGGTGCTTGTGATGGGGGAAGTGGGTGCGGATCTTGGGTTTGGAGTTCTGCCTGGGTTTGCTGGGCGTCGCCGCCACCCCTTCGGGGTGAGGGCGGCGGCTCCGCCCGGCAACCAAAGGAGAACTACATGGACTACATCACGAAAACCCACTTCCCCCACCACAAGCTGGCCGCCTACGCCCAGGCGTTGAAGGTCCTCGTCCTGGCGAATGGGCTCTGCGACCAAGTTCCTCGAGGGTACGCGAAGTTCGGCAACCAGCTGCTCCGTGCGGCCGGCTCGGCGGTGTTCAATACAGGCGAGGCGGCCAATGCCAGGATGGCAGGTGAAAAGCGCAACGGCTTCGGGATCGCACGCAAGGAGACCGGGGAAGCTGCCGCGGCGGCGGAGGCGCTGGCGCATATGAAGCTGGTTCGGCTCGCCGATGCCATCGAGCTCGTCCAGGCGGCGGATCGCTTGGCGGGCCAGTTGACGGGCCTCATCAAGCACTGGGAACGGCCTGGTCGTTGATCGTGGACCGCTATGGGCGGGGCGGTCGTTCCGCTCCGCCCTGAAGCGCTGGGGGGTGGAGGGGATGGGTGCGGGTTCGGGTGGAGGGGATGAGGGGGGAGGTGGTGGGTGCGGTCGCCCGCTCTGGGGCTGCGTCGCCCCTTTTTCCCATGCGAACGCCGCATCCGCCTGCTACAGTCCTTTCCCTTCCACAGCCCCGGGTGTCACCGTGCGAACGCCATTTCTCGCCCTCTTCCTGATCGGCTGCGACGACGACGCGCTGGTGCGCGACCTGCCCCCCGGGGGGGACGGCGGCGACAGCGGGCGGCCGAGCGACAGCCCGCCGGCGGACAGCGATCCCGACACGGGCGAGCCGGTAACGGACTGCCCCGAGGGCCTGATCTGCGTCGAGTCGCTGCCCTACGTGCACAACGGCGACACCACCGACAGCACGCGGCGCGAATTCGATTTCTACTCCTGCGCGACCAGCACCGACGAGAGCGGCCCCGAGGTGGTCTACCGCGTGGACCTGGCCCAGGCTGGCTACCTGGGCGCGGCCATCGACGACTCCACGTCGGGCGTGGACATCGACGCCCACATCCTGGGCTCGCTGGACGCCCAGGACTGCCTGGATCGGGGCAACAGCGACGCCGGCGCCCTATTGCAGCCCGGCTACGCCTACGTGGTGGCGGACACCTACGTCTCGGGCGGCGTGGAGCAGGCCGGGCCCTATGTGTTGACGCTGGGCCTCTTCGTGCCCTCGCAAGGCGACTGCGCCCTGGAGACCGGCTGGATGGAGCGGGTGGGCGACGGCGGGGATTCCCTGCGCATGCCGGCCGAGGGTCCCATGGCCCTGGAGGCCCACCTTGTGACGGTGGAAGACGGCTACGGCACCTCCAGCAGCGACCCCTGGCCCGCCAGCATCGAAGAGAACATCCCCCAGCACCACCAGCTCAGCCAGGACGCCACCGGCTTCGTGATGAGCCGCGACCAGCCCTGGGCGCCGCAGGAGAGCTGCGAGTACGGCCAGGGCTCCTACGGCGCCAAGCTGCCGGTGGAGGACGAGGGCTGGTACGTCAACATGTACTGGAGCGATCGCCCGGACGCGGGCACGCGCATGATCCTGAAGCACGAGGACGGCCGGGCCGTGGTGGTGGCCGCCGGCTACGAGACCGGCCCCGGCGACCTGGACTACATCGGGGGCACCACCGAAGAGGTGCACAGCTACCTGGGCACCGGCCACGGCAGCAGCTTGACCTTGGGCTTCGCCGTGGATCAGAGCCTGCCGCTGGGGCCGCGGATCTGCGAGTAGCACGCTAAATCTTGTGGTATGCTGGGCGCGATTCTTTCTGGGAGGACCCCATGCGTACCCTTTCGTTTCTGCCTCTCCTGCTCCTGGTCGCCTGCGGCGATCCCGAAGGCAGCCTGTCGGGCGAGTGCATGGACAACATCGACAACGACGATGACGGCGCGGTGGACTGCGAAGATGAGGACTGCAGCGGATCCTCGGATTGCAGCGAGCAGGGAACCGATCCCTGGGATCCAGGCTTGCCCAGCGGCAATTCCAACGTCCAGGCCTGCGAGGAATGGGTAGAGGCGGTGAGCTGCGGCGAGTACGATTTCAGCACCAGCGTGGACTGCAGCGTGTACGAGGACTCCGCCTGCGACATCTCCGATTACTTCGACTGTCTGACCGACAACACCATCTGCGACGAGGAGACAGGGGTTCCGGACATGTCGGGGTGGGGGGAGTGCACCGACTACGCCAGCTGCGAGTGAGGCGGAGGATCCATGCGCAACCTGTCGTTCCTCTTGCTCCTGCTCTCCTGCAGCGACCCCGAGGGTGCCTACCCCAACGAGTGCCTGGACAACATCGACAACGACCGGGATGGCACCGTCGATTGCGAAGACGAGGACTGCCGCGGATCTTCCGAATGCACGTCGGGAAATAGCGATCCGGGGGATCCGGGGGGGACGGGCGGCTACGACAACGTGCAGGCCTGCGAGGACTGGCTGGATACGGTGAGCTGCGGCGAGTACGATTTCAGCGCCAGCGTGGACTGCAGCGTCTACGAGGACTACCCCTGCGACATCTCCGACTACTTCGAGTGCCTGACGGACAACACCGCCTGCGGCAAGGAGACGGGCATGTCTGACATGTCCGGATGGAGCGCCTGCTCCCACCTCGCCAGCTGCGAGTGAGGCGGAGGATCCATGCGCAACCTGTCGTTCCTCTTGCTCCTGATGGCCTGCGGCGACCCCGAGGGCGCCCACCAGGGCGAGTGCCTGGACAACATCGACAACGACGAGGACGGCGCGGTGGACTGCGAGGACGAGGACTGCGCGGGATCCTCCGAGTGCGCCGCGGGGAGCAGCGACCCACAAGATACGGGGAACGAGGCTGGCTTCGACAACGTGCAGGCCTGCAAGGACGCGGTGGCATCCATGGAATGCGGCGCGTATGATTTCAGCACCAGCGTGGACTGCAGCGTGTACGAAGAACACGACTGCGACCTCTCCGAGTACTTCGACTGCCTGACCGACAACCTCGTCTGCGACGAGAAGACGGGCGTGCCCGACCTTTCGGGCTGGAACGGCTGTGGCGAGCTGTTCGCCTGCGACGAGGGCGACGACGATGAGGACGGCAGCGACAGTGCCGCCGTGCGGCTCTGCGAAGAGTGGCTGGCCTCCATGACGTGCGGCGACTACGACTTCAGCGACGCCGTGGACTGCAGCATCTACGAGGAGGTCGACTGCGACCTCTCCTACTACTTCAACTGCCTGACACAGAACACCGGATGCATTGATGGCGTGCCGGACATCTCAGACTGGGGCGAGTGCACCGAGCTCGCCGCCTGCGAGTAGATTCCCTGGTGTCTATGATACCGAGCAGGACGACGGCGCGCCGAAAGGAGAAGATCCATGCGTACGAACCTCCTCCCCCTGCTCCTGATCGCCTGCGGCGATCCCGAGGGCGCCTACCCCAACGAATGCCGGGACAACATCGACAACGACCGGGACGGTTTCGTCGATTGCGAAGACCAGGACTGCCGCGGATCTTCCGAGTGCAGCTCGGGAGGTGTGGATCCCTGGGACACCGGGGGGCTCTGGTACGACAACGTGCAGGCCTGCGAGGACTGGTTGGATGCGGTGAGCTGCGGCGAGTACGACTTCAGCACCAGCGTGGACTGCAGCGTGTACGAGTACACGGAATGCGACATCACCGACTACTTCGAGTGCCTGGTCGACAACACCGTCTGCGACGAGAAGACAGGCGTGCCGGACATGTCCGGATGGGGTGCTTGCACCGAGTACGCCAGCTGCGAGTGAAGCTTCCCAACGAAGGAGCATACCCGTGCGCCACCTCTCCCTCCTGCCGCTCCTGCTCGTCAGCTGCCAGGGCTACGACAATGTGCAGGCCTGTGAGGACTGGGCGAGGGAAAGCGGATGCCGTGAGTTCTTCCTCAGGCATTACTCAGAGAGCTTGGACTGCACCTGGGTCGAGGACTACGAGTGCGACTTGGCAGAATACTTCGGTTGTTTTCTGGAGCACTACCCCTGCCCCCCAGAGTCAGAAATGACGAGCTGGCCGGACTACTGCGGCGACCTCCTCAGCTGCGAGCCTTCCTGATGCGATCAACGCCAGCGAAGGTGGCGGTTCGCGGAACGGAGAGCATCATGCACCCCCTGTCCCTTCTGCCGCTCCTGCTCATCGACTGCCAGGGCTACGACAATATGCAGGCCTGTTGGGACTGGCTGAACCATGCCTGCAGCGAGTACGACGACCAGGCGGTCCGTCGGCACGTGGACTGCAGCGTGTACGACGACGTCGAGTGCGATCTGGCCGAGTACTTCGATTGCTTGGAGAAGGACTACGGCTGCCCCTTGGACCAGGTAACTGGCGTGCCGACCAACGGGCAGATGCCCTGCTGGGGGTTCGCCACCTGCGAATGAAAACTCTGAACGCTCGCGATACGCTGCAGGTCGTCCGCTCATCCACGGGAAAAGCCACATGCGCACCCTCCTCCTCCTTCTGCTCCTGATCGCCTGCGGCCACCCCGAAGGCAGCCTGGACGGCGAGTGCATGGACAACATCGACAACGACGAGGACGGTGCCGTAGACTGCGAAGACGAGGACTGCAGCGGGTCCTCCGACTGCAACTTCGACAACGTCCAAGCCTGCCAGGACTGGCTGGATGCCTACAGCTGCGGCGAGTACGACTTCAGCGACAGCGTGGATTGCGGCTTGTACAGCAACTACGGCTGCGACGTCTCGGACTACTTCGACTGCCTGACCGAAAACACCTTCTGCGACGAAGAAACGGGCGTGCCGGAAACATCCGGTTGGACCAACTGCACCGACTACGCCGACTGCGGCTGAGGCGGAGGGCCCATGCGTATCATCATCCTCCCCCTGCTCCTGACGGCCTGCGGCGAGCCCGAGGGTGCCTATCCTGCCGAGTGCACGGACAACATCGACAACGATGACGACGGCCAGGTCGACTGCGACGACGAGGACTGCGCCGACTCCGAGGAGTGCGCCAGCGGCGGCGGGACCACCTGGGGGACGGGGCCGGGCGACAGCGGCGATCCGGGCGGTGGCGGCACCAACTGGGGCATGATGGACAACGAGGAGGCCTGCGAGACCTTCCTGGAGCT
>CAYVQL010000511.1:0-5198 GCA_964454135.1 uncultured Enterobacterales bacterium
GGTGCGCGGAGTCCAGAGGTGCGCTCTTCCGACCTGCGGCGGGGTTGATGGCGGCATCGGCGTCGTCGCAATCCTGGTCGTCGTCGGTGTAGCCGCTGGGAGCATCGCAGGCCTGAACGTCGACATCCCTGTCGCCGAAGCCGTCGCCGTCGGCGTCCGCATACCAGGTGGCGAAGCCCACGCTAAGCACATCCTTGTCGTCGTCGTCCGCCAGCTTGTCGCAGTCCTCGTCTGTGTCGTCTTCGTCGCAGATCTCGTCCGCGTCGGGATTGATGGCGTCGTCGCCGTCGTCGCAGTCCTCGCCGTTGTCTACGTAGCCCTTGGGAGCCTCGCAGCTCAGCTCGTGGCTTGAGGCGTGCCCGAAGCCGTCGCCGTCGGCGTCCTGATACCAGGCGGTAGCTGAGTCTTCATCGAGATCGTCGTCTTGGTCGTCGATGGCCTTGTCGCAGTCGTCGTCGATTCTGTTGCAGATCTCTTCGGCGTCCGGGTTGACATCCTCGTCGTCGTCATTGCAGTCGCCATCGTATGCCACGAAGCCGCTGGGTTGGTCGCATGCGAAGTCCGTGGTCCCGGAATCGCCGTAGCCATCGCCGTCCGCGTCGCCATACCAGGTGTCCTCATCGCCGAGTTCCACGTCGGGATCCTCGTCGTCCGCTAGGCCGTCGCAGTCGTCGTCGATGTCGTCGTTGCAGACCTCGTCAGCGCCGGGATGCACCTGGGCGTCGCCGTCGTCGCAGTCGAAATCTACCCCGGCGCTCTCGCCCGCCACGTAGCCGCTGGGCTGGTCACAGGCCTGCAGGGGCTGGTCCGGATCGCCGTGGTCGTCGCCATCCACGTCGAGATACCAAGTGGCGCTGCCCTGGGCGTCGCTCTCGTCCGTCTCGCCGTCGCAGTCGTCGTCGATGCCGTTGCAGGTCTCCGCGGCGTCGGGGTTGACAGCAGCCAGGCTATCGTCGCAGTCCCCCGGCAGCTCGACGAAGCCGGCCTTCTGTTCGCACTGGATGAACGTGCTTGACTCGCTGCCCCAGCCGTCTTCATCGTAATCCTCGTACCAGGTGATAGCCGCACCGACCTGCGAATCCTCGTCATCGCAATCATCCGGAAAGAGGACGCCGTCGCCGTCAGGATCGAGTCGCCAGGAGGCGTGGTCGTCGGAGATGTAGACGCAGCTGGCCAGAAGGAGGAGCAGCGGGGGAAGAAACGGGCGCATGACGGACCTCCGGGCAGGGTGTTCGACCTGTCGCAGTGCAGGGATAGCATGCCGCCGAGCAGACGCGGCTGCAACCAGCCTGCGGGACTGCGGAGGAGGCGGCTTCGGCAGGAGCGTCGATGGCTGACAGGCGGGCGCTGTCGTTCTATCTGTAGTCTGCCACTCCGTACCAGTAGTAGAGGTAGTAGTAGCCGTAGTCGGTGTGTCGGTCCCAAGACGTGTGGTAGTCGATGCTGCCGCCACCGAAGGAGGCGACGGAGAACTGGGTGTACCAGGTGCCACCGTACTCCAGCATCAGCATGTCGTAGGATCCGTAGCCATCGAAGTAGTAGTCGGGGTGCAGGCCGACGGTGTACTCAGGCAAGTAGGAGGACCCGTCGCATGCACCCAGGTCATCGCCCAGGTAGTCGAACTCCAGGTCGTAGGCCCAGTCGCAGCCAGAGCAGATGTTCGAGGAGGACCATCCCAAAGCGTCCCACCACATATCGCAGAGCGTGCCGTAGCCATCGATGGCGAGTAGCAGCTCGCGGGTGCCGGTCCAATCGGCATCCGCGTCCCCATCTGCGTCCGCGTCCGCGTCGGCATTCGCGTCCGCGTCCGCGTCGGCATCCGCGTCTGCGTCCGTGTCCGCCTCCTCCGTTTCACCGGTGTCGTCCGCGTGCTGTCGTGTCCAGGCATCCCAGTCATTTGGCCAGACTCCGCACGCGGGCAATCCCACCCAGGCCCAGAATACTCCCCATCGCATGGGCTTTCTCCTTACTGGCAATTCTGCGTCTCATCGCTGCAGAACAAGACTGTTGTCTCGCCACTCCTGATCTTCACCAAGTCAGCATGCGCAACGCTGACGCCCCCGGGGAAGGCTACCTGCAGGTCGTAGGTTCCCACGGGCAGCTCGCCCACGCTATGCGCCGTGCCATCCGCTGCGATGATGCGCGCTCCGATGATGTTTCCATCGATGCGGACCGTGCCCGTCTCGGCAGCGGTGGTCTCGTCCCTTGTTTCCGCCTCCGTCTCGGCCGGAAGGCGTTCCGCAGCGGTCCCGCGCTCGGGCGCCATATTCGAGGAGGCGACGCGGGGGGCCTCTTTCCGCTGTTGTTCCGAGGTCGTATCTGCTCTGCTGCCCGAACTCTCGGGCGTCGGGGCGTCCTCGGCCTCGGTGGGTTCGGGATCCGGCCAGGACATCAAGACCAGGACCACAGCCAGCGCCAGTACTGCGAGGGCCGCGGCCGGCCACCAGGGCTTCTTGCGGGCCGGACCGAGATCTGGCTCCCCACTGCTGCCGGCCCCCCCCGACCTTGGTCTGGTGTCAGCGGGGGCCATGATCCGGGGCCCGGATTTCCCTGTTGCAGGGCTGGATCCGCCCGACCGAGCTCGGCCATCTTTCCTGGGGGGGCCTTCGGGAACAGGAGAAAGCGGGGCAACTCCCTTGCGGCCGATGCGCGCCGTCGACTTTCGTGGCTTCTGCTTGGCAAGCGAGTTGCCCGAGTCAGGTGAGAGCGGGCGGTCGTTGGAAGTGCCAGGTTCGCGCTTCAAGGAATGCTCGTCGCTCACGGGGACGCACTCCATCTGCTTGGAGGCGATGGCGAGCTCCTCCTGCTCGACGGCTTCCAGGGCCTTGGGGATCCACTTCTTCAGGAAGGGGCCGTCGGCTTCGATCATGAGCTCCTGGAAGCGATCGGCCACCTCCTCGCTCTCGGGGCGATCCTCGTAGTCGTAGGCCAGCATGCGCCTCAGGCAGCTGGTGATGTCCTTCCCGAAGGAAGAGCCAAGTTGTTGGGAGAGGGCGCCCAGCCTGCGCGCCAGCTCCGGATCGTGCTTGTTGACGTTGACGGATAGCTGGCCCATGCTCTCGCCACTGAAAGCCTCATAGGCCACGACGCCCAGAGCATAGACGTCGGCGGCTCGTGTGTCCGTGCCATCGAAGCGCTCCGGGGACAGGTAGCCCATGGAGCCGAAAGACATGGAGTTCGTCTTTGCTTCCCGGTCGTCGAAGGCGGCCCTGGCCACGCCGAAGTCCAGTACCTTGACCTCTCCGGAGGGCGTGATGCGGATATTGGCGGGCTTGATGTCGCGGTGCACGATCTCCAGTGGGGCACCGCTCTCGCGGTCACGGGCATCGTGGGCCACCTGCAAGGCCGCAGCGATCTCGTGTACGATCTCGCAGGCGGTGCGTGGAGGGATTGGGCCAAGCTCCAAGAGCGCCTTGAGATCGGCGCCTTCCACGAACTCCATCACAACTGCCCAGCGCCCGTCGATGCGCACCAGATCCTCGACGTGCACAATGGCCCGGTGGCGGAGCAGGCCCAATAGCCTGGCCTCGTCGCGCAGGCGGCACTTGTACTCCTCGACATTGGCTGCCTCTTCATTCAGCAGCTTGATGGCGACTGTCTTGGCGAAGCCCGATGAGCCGGCAAGTTGACCTCGGAAGACCGAACCGAAGCCGCCATGTCCCAGGGCCGAGACCAGCTTGTAGGTTCTGCGTTCGTCCTCATTCATGCTGGCGGCGTCCGATCAAAGCGCCTAGGACGAGACCGCCGGCCACGCCGCTCAAAGAATAGCTGCCGATCGTCACGCCTAGGCCCAGTTCGTAGGTCTCGCGGGCGGTACGCTGGTTGTCTGTTTCTTGCAGCTTCTGGTCGAGGTGGTTGGCCCATGCCACGCCACCTGCTGCGGCCGCGCCGGCCAGCAGACCTGTGACCAGCAGTCCTGGGGAGACGCGCCGCCCGAATTCGACCACCGGTGGCGGGCTGTCGGTAAGAGCGACGGGGGCGACCTCGGATACGGGGACGGCAGGTGGCGGTTCGGACAGGGCCTGCTCATCGACCAGGTCGTCCCCCGCGATCAGCTCGGTCAGGTCCTCGGGCAGCTCTTGGCCCAAGAGATACCACGTGCGGAGACCAGTGGCCTGGTCGACGGTTTGGACCAGGGCAGTGCTCTCTCCGGGCAGGAACGTGGCGCCAGGTGTCCCGTCGACGAACCACGTGCCGGCGGGTAATTCCGTGCCCTTCGCCGCTTCAGCCGCGTCCACTTCGTCGAAGGCCTTGCGGAGCATGCTGCCTGGCGCGATCAAGTCGGCAGATGGCTTGTAGTTCCCGTCGATGCGTAGTGCGGCGCGCAGAGTCGCCCTGGCCAGGGCCTCGTCCTGTTGCTGCGCCGCAAGGAGGACGTGAAGGTGATGGATTTGGAGGCTGTCCGTGGCTGAAAGCACCTCGGACAGGCAAGCGAGGTCGTTCCGGACGAGGCCTGCTGTGTCCACAAAGCGCTCCCACTCCCAGTCTTCAAAGGCCTGGAGGCTCGTCTCCACCTGGCTGCGGATGGCCAGCGTGTTGGCGGGACAGTCCGCATGGGCGGGCGAAGCAAGCGCCGCGAGGCCAAGGATGGATACTACGCTCATCGAAGCTCCTGGGCCGTCAAGCCCCGCACTCCAGCAGCGGGGTGCGCCTGGCCCCCGGCCACGGCATACAGCGTGCGGTTGAGAGCCAGGGCCTGTTCCGGCATGTTCGCGCACGAGAATGCGGGAGTGGCGGCGTAGGAGGGTTCATTGCCGGGGGCGGATGGCAGGCTGGGGGCACAACGAGCAGGTGCGTGTGGACCAGGTGAGGACGACTGCGGCGAGGCGTCCCGCCGACACGATGAGAAATAGGGCTCAATGGATCAGAATCCTGATATCGCTCTTTCCGCTCATGGCCCGTCGGTCGTCTCTGGGAATGTGGAGCTGAAAGGTTACCACAGCGCTCGCAAAGACGGCAATCCAGGCCCGCCTGGCGTCCTGCTCCCGCCCCAGCTCCCAGCGGCACTTTTTGCCGGTCCCGGGCCGTAGCGCTTCGGGGCAGGGGAGGCGCGGTCCGCCCGGGTGCTGGATTCCCTGCGGCTCACCAGGAGGCTTCCTCGGTGGCGTCGCGGTGCCCTTCGACGAAATCTGGTACTCTGCAGGGGTTCCCCTCCGGAGGCACCATGAAGCACTTGGTCTTGTTGTTCGCGCTGCTGC
>CAYVQL010000512.1:0-5121 GCA_964454135.1 uncultured Enterobacterales bacterium
CCGGCGTTGAGCAGGGTGATGGTGGTGCCGTGCACGATGCCCTGGGGCCCGATGTACATGAAGCTGCCAGCCGTCATCTGGCCGTAGGAGGTGACCCCCAGGGCGGCCATGCGGTCGTAGTCGGTCTTGGCGCTGTAGTTGGGCACCACCATGCCGTTGGTGAGCACCACGCGGGGGGCGTCGGGGTGGGAGGGGAAGAGCCCCAGAGGGTGGCCCGAGTAGAGCACCAGGGTCTGGCGCTCGCTCATGCGCGACAGGTACTGCATGGTGAGCAGGTACTGGGCCCAGTTCTGGAAGACCGTGCCGTTGCCGCCGTAGGTGATCAGCTCGTAGGGGTGCTGGGCCACGGCCTTGTCCAGGTTGTTCTGGATCATCATCATGATGGCGGCGGCTTGGCGGCAGCGTGCCGGGTAGGCGCTGATGGGGCGCGCCTTCATCTCGTAGGCGGGCCGGAAGCGGCGCATGTAGATGCGGCCGTCCTGGGCCAGCTCGCGGGCGAACTCGGGGGCCAGCTCCTGGTGCATGGCGGCCGGGAAGTAGCGCAGGGCGTTGCGCACGGCGAGTGCCCGCTGGCTGGGCGAGAGCACGTCGGGGCGCGCGGGAGCGTGGCTGATCCCGGGATCCTCGGGGGGATAGGGGGGGAGCGAGGACGGGATGCCTGCGGCGACCTGTTCGGCGAAGCTGGACATGGGACCTCCTGCGAGCAACTTGCAGGCCGGCTGGGCCGGCCTGGTGCGAGGCGCTTGCCTACCCGGAACAGGGCGGGTGTGCCAGTCGCCGCGCCAGGCCCCCCCCTGCGAGGCGATCCCCCTCCGGAAAAACGCATTATAGGCGAAGAGAGCGAGCAGCTGTTTCGGGTGAGGTGAGGAGCGAGCATGGGCTACGATCTGCAGGCGGCCTCCGAGATCGGCACCTGGATGATGAGCATCCTGGTGCTCGACGCGGTGGGGATCTGCGCCGTGCTGCTCTCGCTGGGAGTGGCCCTGGTGGCCCGCATCCGCGGCAAGAGCGGCTGCATGATCCGCGGTTTTCCGGTGATTGTCATGCTGGGTGCGGCCCTGCCCTCCATCATCGGGGGCACGGGTTTCTTCGTCGAGAGCTCCGCCGGCTCCGAGGCCGCGGCCGTCGCCGCGCTGCGGCTGGGCGGCATCAGCACGGTGCTGCTGGGGATCGTGGCCGTACTGGCGCTGATCATCGTGCCATGGAACGACAAGACCCGCTGAAGCTGCCCCGCGATCCCGGAGGAAAGATGCCCGCTCCACATCTCTCAGCCCACTACGCCTCTCGCAAGCCCTCGGCCATCCGCCTGGCACAGATCGAGTACCTGCAGCGCTTCGACCGCGACGAGGTCGACGCGGTCAACGTGGCCATCGGCAACGTCAGCCTGGCCATGCACCCCGCCATGCAGCGGCGCATCCGCACGCTGGGGGAGCCCCCCAGCCCCTTCGCGGACGGCGTGGTCAAGTACTCGCCCACGGTGGGCATGCAGGAATGCCAGCAGGCCTTCCTCAACGTGATCGCCTCCAGCGGCTGCTCTGCCAAGAACCTGCACGTGCAGGTGACCGACGGGGGCAGCGCCGCCATGGAGCTGCTCATCGTGGGCGTCTGCGGCCCGGCGGGCAGCGATGAGGGCCCCTTGCTGCTCATTGACGCCGCGTACACCAACTACATCGCCCTGGCCAGCCGCACGGGCCGCGCCACGGTCAGCGTGCGCCGCAAGCTGGGCGAGGATGGGAAATTCACCCTGCCCGACATGGCCGAGATCCAGGCCGCCATCCGGCGGCATCGTCCCCGGGCGCTGGTGGTCATCCCCTACGACAACCCCACCGGGCACTACTACGACCACGAATCCATGGTCCTGTTGGCCCGGCTCTGCGTGCGCTTCAACATGTGGATGGTCAGCGACGAGGCCTATCGCGAGCTCTTTTACACGGGGGGCTCGCCCTCTAGTGTCTGGAGCATCACCGAAGAAGAGGTGCCGGGCATCTCGGGCCGTCGCATCAGCATCGAGACCGCTTCCAAGGTCTGGAGCGCTTGCGGGCTGCGCATCGGGGCCCTGGTCACCGACAACCCGGTCTTCCACACCAAGGCGGTGGCCGAAAACACCGCCAATCTTTGCCCCAATGTCATCGGCCAGCACATCTTCGGCGCCCTGGCCGACGAGAGCCACCAGGACCTGCGGGCCTGGTACGACCGGCAGCGCAGCTACTACCGCCAGATGCTGACCGACGTGTCGCAGGATCTGTTGACCGAGGTGCCGGGGCTCATAGTGTCCAGCCCGGACGCCTCCATCTACTCGGTGGTGGACGCCCGCAACGCGGCGGCCCCCGGCTTCGACGCCCAGGATTTCGTGCTCTACTGCGCCCGCGAGGGGCGGGTGGAGCTGGATGGGCGGCTGCACACCCTGCTGGTCAGCCCCATGGCCGGCTTCTACAATGTGGCAGAGGGCGAGGAGAACCCCGGGCGCACCCAGATGCGCATCGCCTATGTGGAAGAGCCCGAGCGCATGAAGCTGGTTCCCGAGCTCTTCGCCCGGCTGTTGGGGCGCTACGGACAACGGCGACAGAGAAGAGCCGGGAGTTGAACGATGCCTGAGAAGCTCAAGCGAGCCATGCTGGTGGGCGTGATCGAGGATCGTCCCGGCGCCATGAGGGGGCTGTCGCACCATATCAGCGTTCATGGGGGCAATATCATCGGGGATTTCGCCAAGGTCAGCGACTCGATGGGCGTGATCAACTTCCACTTCGAGGTGCCGGCCGAGGGGCTGCAGGGCATCATCCAAGGCCTGCCCGAGGTGCGGCGGCGCGAGGAGTTCCAGTACCTGGAGTGCTTCGAGACCCCCAAGCGGCTGAAGGCGGCGGAGCGCTCCCTGTCCACGCTGCGCTTCACGTCCCCGGACAAGGCCGGGCTGATGGCCGAGCTGTCGGATGTGCTCTACGACTACCGGGCCGACATCGTGGCCCACCTGGGGGAGCGGCATCGCCTGCCCAACGGCGAGCTGGAGTGCGCCCACTACTTCGTGCTGGCGCGGCCGGAGCGGCTGGATCCCACGGGCACGGGCCTGTTGATGGAGCTGGTGGCCCTCGGGCAGCGCTGGGACTTCCACCCTCAGCTGGAGGACTCGACGCATCCGAGCGCGTACGTGGAGCTGTTCGCGCTGAGTCGGTTCAGTGGGGGGTCGTAGGGGGTAGGGGGGGCGTCGCGCGGCCGGTCCGCGAGGGGCCTCTCAGTCGACCGCCCTGTAGCGGGTCCACCGTCTCTCTCCCACGCGCAACACCTGCCCCTGGGCCACCATGCGCGCCAGGACACGGCGCGCTTGCACCTCGCTCAAGCCGAGCTCCCGGCGCAGATCGGCGTTGCTCACCTCGCCCAGCCGTCGCACCAGGGCGAGCGTGCGTTCCTCGATGCCCTCGCCAGGGCCCAGCCTGGGCGGGGGAGGCGTCGCAAGGATGCGCCGCGCCTCCTCGCCGAGCGAGAAACGTGGCGCGTCGGCGACGCCCGTGCGCACCAGCAGCCCGTCTGCAACCGCGCGAGCGAGGATGCGTCCCGTCTCCCTTTCCGCTCGCTGGATCGCGCGCGAGATGGCGCCCTGTGCGGCCTCCTGCTGCCGGCGGAGCAGGGCCAGGACGATCAACCTGTCCAGGTCGATCTCCCGACCGTCTGCGCGCAGGCGCTCGACGAGCCCGATGAAGGACTCATCGAAGCCGCCATCGAGGAGCTTGACCGTCACTTGCTCTGCATCGCTTCCGATCTCCGGGGCTCTCTTCCCCGCCGCGAGGCAGTGCTCGACCATCCGATCCATGCCGAGACCCGCCCGCTCCACCCACCTCAGCGCGCCGAACACCCCCGCCAGCTGCCGGTTTCGGGGAACCTGCTGTCGTAGGACGTTTTGCGGATTGACTCCGGATGGGAAGGGGCCGGGACTCGACACCGACAGGCTGCGCCCCTCGCGCAGCTCGACATGTACGGCGGCCGGACGTGCGTAGTCCCGATGGCTGGCCGCATTCAACAGAGCCTCGCGCACGGCCAGGGGAGGAAAATCGTGGACTTGGCGTCCGACGAGCCCGGTGGTCACCAGCCTGGCCCGGTTGTACCGCTCAATGCGGCTCGCCAGCTCCTTCAGCACCAGGACGAGCGGTCCGCGGAGATGGACGGGCGGTTCTTGTTGGCCGCTCCGCAGCTCCACGCGCAGAATCCACTCGGCCTGGGGCAGGTGCCGGCGAAGGGCTTCCTCTCGTCCCAGCAGCAGCAGAGCCGCGACGCTCAGCGAAGCGCCGGGGGGGGCCGTCATGTCCAGTGCGACTAGCAGCTCGGTCGTCGGGAGCCGGGCCAGCTGCGGTCGGTCGGTGGAGAGCTCCTCACGCAACGCGGTCAGCGCGAGCGGATCCAGGTCCCGCTGCGCATCCAGCCCCGGAGCGGGTCTGCCCGAGATGTCCAGGCTTCCCAGCGCCACGCGGCGACGGATGATGTCGTCGGGCGCCATGGGCAGGCATTCTTTGCCCACCCGCCAGCGGTACAGGCCCGCAGTGGTGCCGTGGACCTCCGCTGCCGCCTTGGGAACACGCAGCGCCAGGACGGTGCCAAGGGGATGCTCCACGATCTCGACCTCGACGATGATGGGCGGGATCGTCCCTCTGAAGATGCCCGTGCGGATGGCGTCCGGATCGTAGCTCGTCACCCCACGCAAGTTCCCGTCGTCCTCCACCCCCAGCAGCAGCACCCCGCCCTCCGCATTGGCGAAGCAGACGGCCAGCTCGCAGAGCTGCTTTGTGGAGGGCAGCCCGCGCTTGAACTCCAGATGCTGGCCCTCGCCCGCTGCGATCAGCCTCTCCAGCTCCTCCGGGTTCATGGCTATCTCTCCCGTGTTAGATATGAGATAGAGTCTATTTACTATCTTACATGGTTTGAGAGATGGAGGCGAGGCCGCGCGTCGTACGGCTGCTGCAACCGCAGACGGCTGCGACGAGCCGCATCGCCAACCAACGCTGCTTGGGGTCGGGGATCGTGCCGTGCCAGCTGAGTTCGGCTCGTATCTTTGGGCGACTCGCAGGTCGTGCCGAGTGGCGGGTATTTCTGTTTGTATGGTTGTTTGCGGCTGTGTCGGTGTTTGGTGAATGTCCC
>CAYVQL010000513.1:0-5115 GCA_964454135.1 uncultured Enterobacterales bacterium
CTCGCAGGCCTCCGCGTCCAGGCTCGCGCCCTCCGAGACCTGGATGCCGTACCCGAAATCCCCGTTCTCGTCTGGCTGGGTGTCCTCGATGATGGTCTCCCGGAGGACTACTGAGGTGTCGGGTTCGAACGCGAGCACGCCTAGGCCGATGTTCCCCCTGACCTCGCAGGCCTCCGCGTCCAGGCTCGCGCCGTCGTGGACATCGATACCGGTCCCGAATTCCCCGTTCTCGCCGAGTTGGGTGTCCTCGATGCTCGTCATCCAGAGGTAGATCGAGGTGCCGGAGTCGTACGCGAGCACGCCCACGCCGGTGTTCCCCCTGACCTCGCAGGCCTCCGCGTCCAGGCTCGCGCCCTCCGAGACCATGAGGCCGAATCCGCCCTCATCGTCTTCGTCGAGCCGAGTGTCCTCGATGGTGGTCTCCCGCAGGGTGACCGAGGTGCCGGAGTCGTACGCGAGCACGCCCACGCCGGTGTTCCCCCTGACCTCGCAGGCCTCCGCGTCCAGGCTCGCGCCCTCCGAGACCATGAGGCCGAATCCGCCCTCATCGTCTTCGTCGAGCCGAGTGTCCTCGATGGTGGTCTCCCGCAGGGTGACCGAGGTGCCGGAGTCGTACGCGAGCACGCCCACGCCGGTGTTCCCCCTGACCTCGCAGGCCTCCGCGTGCAGGCTCGCGCTGTCGTGAACATCGATGCCGTACCCATTGTCCTCGATGATCGTCTCCTGGAGGTTGATCGAGGTGCCGGAGTCGTACGCGAGCACGCCCAGGCTGGCGTTCCCCCCGACCTCGCAGGCCTCCGCGTACAGGCTCGCGCCCTCCGAGACCACGACGCCGTACCCTAGAACCCCGTTCTTGTCGGGCTGGGTATCCTCGATGGTGGTCTCCCGGAACGTGACCGAGGTGTCGGATTCGAACGCGAGCACGCCCGTGGTGGCGTTCCCCCTGATCTCGCAGGCCTCCGCGTACAGGCTCGCACCGCCGTAGACCTCGATGCCGAACCCGAAATCCCCGTCCTCGTCTGGCTTGGTGTCCACGATGGCAGTCTTCCGCAGGGTGACCGAGGTGCCGGAGTCGCCCGTGAGCGCGCCTATGGTGGTGTTCCCCCAGATCTCGCAGCTCTCCACCGTGAGCGACGTCGCCTGGATTCCTGCCTGGTAGGCCCCGACACCGACATACTCGCTCTCACCCACCGCCGAATCCCGGAACGTCATGGTCCCCGAGCCGACCAACACCCCGAAGAACTGCGATCCGCTCACCGTCAGGCTCGAGACCTCCACCTCCGAAGAACCGATGTTCACATCGATCCCCGGCGTGCTCTCGTCTCCTGAGCCGGCGTCGATGATGACCAACTCGCGGCACCGCCCTGCCAGGTGCACCCCGTCGTGTCCGCGGTCCAGCTCCAGCGTCTCCGGGTAGGTCCCGGCCGCCACCGCGACCAGGCCGCCGTCCGCGTCACCCGCCGCGTCCAGCCCCGCCTGGATGGACGTGAAGGGCGCAGCCTCGCTTCCGTCGCCGCCTTTGTCGGCCGCGATGTCCACGTAGATCGTGGCCTCGTCCACCTCCAGGTCGCCCCAGGTGCCGCTGCCGCAGGCGGCGGGCACGCACTCGCCCTCGTCGTCGAGGTAGCCGCTGTCGCAGTCGGGATCGGTGTCGGTGTCGGGGCCGGTGTCGTGATTGGGAGCCGTGTCGTCGGTCTGGGATTTCCCGCGTCTGTCCTTGTCACAGGCGAGGAGGAGGAGCGGAACGGTGAGGGCGAAGATGGGACGCAAGTTCATGACCTCGTTGACGAGTCGGGATCTCGATGCGTCCAGTGTACGACAGGGGGCGGCGGCATATCTCCTCCGGTCCTTCACGAACGTCCTTCTCCACGGCCCTCCCTGCGTGCAGGTTGCAGCGTCCTGTCCCGTCACGCCGGCGTCCCCGACCTGAAGAGATAGGGATTGCTTCCGAAGGGCCCCCCTCAGAGCCCCTTCCCCCGCACCAGGTAGGCCGCCCCCGCCTCGTCCCCCGCGTAGCTCTCGTACATGGCGCCCACCAGGAAATCGCTGTAGCCGTCGGCGTCGGTGTCGCCTGCCCGCGAGACCGAGTACCCGGCGCTGCTGTCTTCGGCCTCCCCGTAGAGCTTGGCGTCGGCCGCCGCCATGGTCAGCGAGCCGCTCACCGGGCCGTAGAACAGGTAGGTGGCGCCCCTCTCCTGGCCATCGTGGATGGCGTTGTAGGCCCCGATCAGCAGATCGTCCAGCCCGTCGCCATCCACGTCGCCGGCGCCGGACACGCTGAAGCCGGCCTCGTCGCCCACGTACTCGTCGCGGAAGAGGGCCGTGGCCAACGACAAGCTCATGGGATTGCTGGCGGCGACCAGGGCCGCGCCAGAGACCAGGTAGGCCGCGTAGTCGTTGTAGTGGGGCTCGTAGCCGCTGGCGCCCACCAGCATGTCGGCCAGGCCGTCGCCGTCCATGTCGCCTGTCCAGCCCAGGGATTTGCCCGCGCAATCGGTGGTCGCCACGCCCGTCAGCTTCAGGTCGGCGTCGGCCAGCGAGCCGCTGGCGCTCACCGGGCCGAAGAGCAGGTAGACGGCACCGGCGTTGGCGCCGCCCTCGTCCTCTTTGTAGGCGCCCACGGCCAGGTCGTCGTAGCCATCGCCGTTGGCATCCCCCAGGCCGGCGCCGCGGTAGCCGGCGTAGTCGCCGTTGCTCTCTCCGGTCAGCTTGGCGTCGGCGTCGGCCAGCGAGCCGCTGACCCGCTGCGGACCGTGCAGCAGGTAGACGGCCCCCTCGTCGTCGCTGTCGGCGTCGTGCTTGGGCGCTCCCACCAACACGTCCGGGCTGCCGTCGGCGTTGACGTCGCCGGCCCAGCTGACCATGAAGCCGGCCCAGTCCTCCTCGGCCTCGCCGCGCAGCTCGATGCCGGCGTTCAGCAGGTTCTGCTCGCCCGTCACGGGTCCGTAGACCACAGACGCCATGCCGGCGTCTTCCGCCGCGCTGTCCTCTCTGTAGGAGCCCACCAGCAGATCGCCGTAGCCATCGCCGTCCATGTCGCCGGCGCTGTCCACGTCCCCGCCGGTCCGGTCCTCGGGGTCCAGGCCCTCCAGCACGGCGTGGGCGAGGCCCAGGTCGTGCTGGCCGCAGACGGGGCCCAGCACCAGGTAGGCGGCGCCGCCGAAGACCGTGTCGTTGGTGTCGCCATAGGCGCCCACCAGCAGGTCGTCGTAGCCGTCGGCGTTGACGTCCCCGGCGGCGGCCACGCTGCGGCCGGCGTGGTCGTCCTGGCTCTCGCCCACCAGCTTGGCGTGGGCGTAGAACAGGGAGAGATCCCCGCTGAGCTGGCAGCCCTCGGCCGTGCCGTCGCAGTCGTCGTCCTGGCCGTCGTTGCAGATCTCCTCGGCCCCGGGGTGGACGGCCGCATCCCCGTCGTCGCAGTCTCCCGGCTCGGCGACGAAGCCCTTGGGCTGGGCGCAGGCCTGCTGGATCCCATCTTCCACTCCCCAGCCATCCCCGTCCTCGTCCCGATACCAGGAGGAGAAGGTCAGATCCTCGTCGATCTCCTCGTCGCAGTCCTGGTCGGTGCCATCGCAGACCTCTTCGGCCCCGGGGTGGACGGTCCCGTCTCCGTCGTCGCAGTCGCCGCCCTCGGCCACGTGGCCGTCGGGCACCTCGCAGGCCTCCGCGACGAGCTCCCCGCCCCAGCCGTCGCCGTCCTCGTCCGCATGCCAGGTGCTGGTCACGCCCTCGTCGATCTCCCCGTCGCAGTCGTTGTCCAGGCCGTCGCAGATCTCGGTGGCGCCGGGTTGGCCGTCGGTGCATTCGTCGGCGGTGTCGTCGACGACCTCGCTGTCGGCCCCGGCGCTGTCGTCGGGCCTGTCGTTGCCGTTGCAGGCGGCGAGGAGCATGAAGAGGAAGCGGTACGGCATGGTTCCCCTCCGAGGATGGGGTGTCCAGCAGGTTGTAGCGCGCTGGAGGAGCCCCGGCCGCGCCACCCCCCTACTCCAACAACAAACCCAGGGCTTGGCTGTCGGGATCGAATTCCTCGGATCTGCTGGGGTGCTCGACCAGCTCGTTGGGCACGGTCCAGGTCTGTCCCGTCTGCTGGACCACGGTGACCGACCAGCTCCCGCGCGGCAGCGCGTTGCCGCTGACCTGCTCCTCGCCTTCCTCGCTGACGTGAAGGGCGGCGGGTACGAAGAGCAGCGGCAGCTCGGTGAGCTGCTCGGGCTGTCCTGGCAGCGCCAGGCCCTCATCGACCAGCGCGGTGTCGACGATGGCCTCGGCCAAGTAACGCTCGCCCGCCTGCAGCTCGCGGGAGCCGTCGCCCAGGTACTCCAGGTAGGTCCGCGTCCAGATGTCGAGCGCCTCCAGCTCGGCCAGCTGCGCGTCGGGGTGGGGATCCGCTTGGCCGTCTCCGTCGTCATCGACCGCGTGGACCAGAAAGGCCGTGCCGCAGGGGTCGCCGCCGTCGTAGGGTCCCTCCAGCTCCAGCAGGCTCGAGGCGATCCCCACCGACTCCAGCTCGAAGGGCAGCAGCTCCGTCCCCGCCACGTCGATCGCGTCGGTCAGCAGGCTGATGGCGGGGCGCTCGACGGTCAGCTCGGTTTGCGCCAGGACGATCACGTCGTCGGTCACGCTGCCAGCGGCGACGTCGATGGCGGCGAGCTCCAGTGAGTCGAGATCGCCCGTGTGGCCGCCAGCCAGGTCGCCGCAGGTGGCACCGGCGTTGCTGGTCAACAGGGGATTGAAATCACCGTCGACGTCGACCAGGACCGACAGCAGCCACAGGCCCTCCTGCACCTCCGTGAACTGGTAGGACGCCGCGTAGGAGCCCTCTCCGGCCTCTGCGAACCGGTCCGCCGGCAGCGCCACCAGGTTGGCAGGCTCGCCGATCCCTTCGGGGGGAGGCGGATCGGCCGCGTCGAAGAGCAGCAAGAACGTGTCGTCGGGTGCATCGACGCCCTGCAGAACCACGCTGCCGCGCAGCACCGCGGCGGCCAGAGCCGCGTCGGGAGCCAGGGGCGCCTCCCAGGCGCAGTTGGTGGCCGCGCAGAGCGCGACGAGGGCCTGCAGAGGGGCGCCTGGCTGTCTTGGCGTCGCGACTTCGGTCATGCTGCGAGGGCTCCCCAA
>CAYVQL010000514.1:0-5112 GCA_964454135.1 uncultured Enterobacterales bacterium
GGTTCCGTGATAGTTGCCGTACTTGGTGCGATACGGTAATGGTGCCTATACCCGACCTTCGGGAGCCCACCTGAGCTGTCGAGCATCGCCAAGGCTGGCCTGCCGGGCCATCCCGACGATCCGAGTGCCGCCTTCCACTCGGTTCTCGCGACGTGGTGTTCTCCCTGTTTTTTCGCCATTCCGACGACCTCGTCCCGGTCGGCACGCAGTGCCGCCGGCCACCATCCCTGAGGCGTCGCGTAGCGCGCCCCATCTCCTGGAGGCACTCCACTCGGTGACCGGCGACATCTCCAATCCCACCAACCACGCCGCTTGTGCCACCATTGCTGCGCCTCGCCGGCGCGGCGAACCCAGAGATATGCCGCGCCCCAGCAAGCAGGCAACACCACCGACACGGCTATGGCTGCTGAAGCCATGACCGAAGCCCAGACTCCAAGGGGCGCCGGCATTATTGCGAGTTCGACGAACGTCTCGCAGTACGTCCTCGGCCTCGGAGAGGATCCCCTCCTGTTCCTCCCACCTCGACAGACAGGCAACAGCAAACCGCCTCGCGGCCCACCAAGGTGACGGGCAGGCCCACCTCGTTCCGATCAGCCGACAAGGGAGCATCACAACGCCACGCAGCCCACCGCAGCCACGGGCACGGCCAAGTTGGAGAATCTCGACTCTCCGGAGTCCCACAACATCTCGGACGCCACATCCTACAGGCTCGAGGCCCTCCTCGCTGGCAGCCTCAGGGACCTCACGGAACTCGACGACCTGACGCGAACAACCACGATGGCAGCTTCTGCCTCGGCGCAGCTACAGCCACCAACTCCTCGAGGGCCTCCCCTACTCCATCCTCTGGACATCTCGGGGCCCGCTGTGCCCGCGCTGCATCGCGAGGATGGGCTGCCCGAAGGTTCGACATCCCGCGGCCCCAACAGCCTGGTGGTGGCCACGAGCATCCGCATCTCCCCTGCTGGCTCTCTGCCCGCCATCCCGCAGAGCTCACCTCCAGTCGGCACGAAGTGCCGCTGGCCACCGACCTGCGTCGTCGGCGAAGCCGCGACCCCTCTCGCGGAGGCACTCCACACGGGAGCCGAAGGCGCTCCGACTCCCACCAAGCACGCTCGCCCTTCCACCACGATGATCGGCAGCCTCAGTTCGGCGAACACAACGATGAGCAGCCCGCCAAGGCGCTTTTCGAAGCTCCCGGTTCCAGGCTGACCTCCTGACCGCGCCCCAGCATCAGATCCGAGAACGGGACTGCTCGATCAGGGGTTCGCCGCTGCGCTGCGCACTATGTCCTCGGCTTGAGCAGCGCTCTCCACTCGATCCTCGGCTCTCGACAATCCGCCAGCTCCAGGACGCCCCACAGCCCACTAGGGCGACGGGGATGCATCTCGCTCCTAGCGGGGTCGCCGGCGTACCCTGCTCAGCCACCTACTTGGCGAATCGACAATGCTGGCCTGTAGGCTCATCTTGACAGCGCGATGTTGTCATGGATAATGTCAGCCATGCTGGCCATTGTTATCCATCTTCTGTTGATCTCGCTGGCATCCAGTCAGGCGCCTGCCCTCAACGAGTCTTCTGATCCGAGGTCGCGCCTATACAATATTGATGTCTGGACCGTAGTTGGGAAGCCGCCCGAGGGATCAACCTTCTGCGACTCCGACAAACCATTTCGCGAAGTCGATGTCTCCAGTGACCCGTTCGAGGCCGTATGCTTGGATGTGCCTTTTGGATCTGGTCAAGTGGCCCGATTTGAGCGAGTAGGTCTTCATCAGAGCGCTGTTTCGGCAGCTCCCAAGGCGAACCTCTGGCGTTCGACGCTGTCTAGGCTGGATGTTCAGTTGCGGGAATCGAACACGGTACCGGATGCCCTCTTCTGGAACAGTGCCGTGAACGCCTTTCGAGAGCCCAACATAAGTTCGGCCCGATGTCGGCACCACGTCCTTTGGTTGAAGGAGTGCGGAGAACGAGTAGAAGTACCCTATGGAAAGTTTGTTTGCATCGCTATCAAGCCGAACCACGTCGATGACCTGTGTTCTGCGACGTTGACTGAATTGCTGATAGAGAACGGTGTTGATGACGACATTATCGCGAATGGAGTTCGTTTGTGGGCGCAGAAGGAAGTCGACGAATGCGAACGATCTTGGCAGGTCAAGAGGGTAGTGGATACGGTAATGCACTACCCCGATGGCGTGAAAGCCTTGCTTAGCGAGGACCTTAACAGTTGGGAGGCAGAAGCACGTTGGCGTGCTTGGACACCAATAGAGGTAATTGAGCGGCACTGGCTTGTGTTGAGTCTCGTCTTCATTGTAGGTTTTGGCGTTGTTGCCCTTGTCACGTTTGGTATGAGTAGCGCCACGCCTATCCCGGTCCTCTGTAGTAGGGACCGAGAGCCCATGGAACCAGCATTCGACCTTCTTGGTGAGGCAATTCAGTTTGGGTCGGCGTTGACAGGTGGAATTGCCGGAGAGGTAGTGGGTGATGCCGCAGGGGAAGTCGTGGGTGAAGTAGTTGGAGACACGCTGGGGCGAGCTGTCGAGGAGGGCGTGGGCGCTGCAGGAGCAGGTACTGGTCTTGCCCCGCTCTGGAAGTGCCCACAATGCGGCGCCAAGCGAAGACAACATCAGCAATTCTACACGCCAAGTTGGGCGTACGCGGCAAAAGGGGTGGGCTGCTTCTCGGTAGTGGTAGTTGTCGTAGGATTCGGAATTCTATGTATGGGAAGGGGATGCATTTGAAAACGAGCCTCGACCCCATCAGCCTGATGGTAGCTGCGGGCGTCCGCAGTTCCACAGCCGGCTCTCTGCTCGACATCCCGCATCCCCATCAGCCTGGTGGCAGCTGCGAGCATCCGCAGTTCCACGGCCGGCTCTATGCTCGCCATCCCGAAGAGTTCTCCTCCAGTCGGCACGCAGTGCCGCTGGCCACCATCCATGTGGCGTCGCGCAGCGCGCCCCATCCCTTGGAGGCACTCTACTCGGTGACCGGCGACCTCACGACGACCACCAACCACGCCGCTTGTGCCACCAGAGCCGCGCCTCTTCGGTGCGGCGAACCCGAAGATATGCGGCGCCCCAAGGCGCCAACTGGACCTCCAGCACGGCGGAGGCCTCCGAAGCCATCCCGGAGCCCGGGCTCCATGAGGCGTCCGCATGATCCAGAGTTCGACGCACGTCTCGCAGTACGGCCCCGGCCTGGGTGAGGATCCCCTACGCTGCTCGCTCATCGACGAGGATTCAGAGCAGGACGTTCCGCAGCCCACCGGGCTGACCTGCCCACTCATCTTTCTCCATCGTTCCGATCAGCCGACAAAGGACCATCTCGACGCCTCGCGGCCCTCCGCGGCCACGGTCACGGCCAAGCTGGGGAATCTCGACTCTCCGGAGCCCTTCAACATCCCGTGCGCCGCATTCCACAAGCTCGTGGCCCTCTTCGCTGGCAGCCTCATGGACCTCACGGAGCTCAACGACCTGTCGAGCCCAACCATGGTGACAGCTTCCGCCTCGACTCTGCTCCAGCCACCAGCTCCTCGACGGCCTCCCCCTCCATCCTTCCCCGACATCTCGGAGCCCATCTGGCTCGCGAAGCACCGCGAGGAATGGTAGCCCGAAGGCACGACATTCGGCAGACCCACCAACCTGGTGGTGGGCCCGAGCACCCGCAGCTCCACAACCGGCTCTCTGCTCGACATCCCGCAGCCCCACCAGCCTGGTGGTGGGCCCGAGCACCCGCAGTTCCACGACTGACTCTCTGCTCGCCATCCCGCAGCCCTCTCCTCCAGTCGGCACGAAGTGCCGCTGGCCACCATCCCTGTGGCGTCGCGCAGCGCGCCCCATCTCCTGGAGGCACTCCACTCGGTGACCGACGACATCTCCAATCCCACCGACCACGCCGCTTGTGCCACCATTGCTGCGCCTCTTCGGTGCGGCGAACACGTATTGTATGGTTCCGTCGACTTTCGTATACGGGTGATATGCCGCGCCGGAGTTCGGCGTACACGCCCATTCGTACGAACACCACCACTTTCCTACTGGGCGATATGCCGCTGGGCTGATTGCCCGCTACAAGTTGTCCAGCGGGCTCCTCACCCGACTCGCCCCTGGGTTCATGACATGTGTGTATAGCATCGTCGTGCGCACATCCGCATGCCCCATCAGCTTCTGTACGACGCGGATGTCGTAGCCGTCCTCCAGCAGGTGCGTCGCGAAGCTGTGCCGGAAGGTGTGGCAGGTGGCCGGCTTGGACACGCCCGATGCACGCACCGCCTGCTTCACGGCCTTCTGCAGCACCGTCTTGTGCAGGTGGTGACGGCGAATCTGCCCGCTGTGATCGTGGCGATACCTGCGCGTACCGGGAAACACCCATTGCCAGGCCCACTCCCGGCCAGCATTGGGGCTCTTCACATCCAGCCTGAAAGGCAGCTCCACCCACCCCGCTCTCTCTGCCAGGTCCCGCTCGTGGAGCGCTCTGGCCACTCGGAGCTGAGCGGACAGGTCGGGGAGCAGGTTCCGCGGGAGGGTGGTGCTGCGGTCCTTTGCACCCTTCCCATCCCGGACGATCACCTGCTGCCCCGTGAGGTCCAGGTTGTGCACCCGCAGCGAGGCGCACTCATACACGCGCAAGCCCGAACCGTAGAGGATGCGGGCCTGCAGCGCTGGTATGCCGGAGAGCTCCGCCAGCACCGCCGTCACCTCCCCGCGGCTCATCACCACGGGCAGCCTCTTCGGTGTCTTGGCCCGCACGATCCCCTCCAGCCGCGGCAGGTCCAGCCCGAGCACCTCTCGGTACAGGAAGACCAGCGCCGAGCGCGCCTGGTTCTGGGTCGAAGGCGCGGCCCCCAGCTCGGTGGCCAGATAGTTCAGGAAGACGATGACCTCGGTGGCTCCCATCTCACGGGGGTGGCGGCTGTGGAACTTGACGAATCTCCTGATCCATCCCAGGTAGGCCTTCTCGGTGTTGGGGGCGTAACCGCGCGCACGGATCTCCTGCCGCACGGCCTGGGCCAACGTCAGGGTCTGTGTGGAGGGGCGACAGGATTTCTTCATGGACTGCTCCGGAGTGATGGTCCGCGGTGGACGCTTGCAGCTCCTGTGCCAACCGGACCGCGGGGCAGGGGGA
>CAYVQL010000515.1:0-5084 GCA_964454135.1 uncultured Enterobacterales bacterium
CTGCAGGTGGCGTAGTCGTACGTCGGACAGAGTTCCACGTCCGAGCTGAAGGCTTCTCCGTCGTGGCCATCAGGTGGCGTGCTGCAGTCCGCGCCCTGAGTGACGAGGTCCACGGCGTTGTCCGCATAGCTGTTGCCCGAGAGGGTGGCCGAGGCGTTGTCCAGGAACAAGCCTGCACCCAGGCCGTCCGCCAGCATGTTGCCCTCGAGCAGCAAGCCCGAGCTCCCGTCCCATGATGAGACGCCATCTCGCACATGGACCGCATCGCCGCACTTGGTCAGGCCTTGCCGGACCCAACCTTCTCCTCCATGGATGGCGTTGCCAGAGAGTGAGTAGCTGCCTTCGCCCGAGAGCCAGACGCCTGCGATGGGATTGCCCTGAATGGTGGTGCCGGTGACGGAGAGCGTGGGTGGGGCGCCCGTCCAGGGATCGGAGTAGAGGCCGACGCCGCCTCCGAGGTTCTCCGCTGCGGAGGTGCCCCCGATGGAGGAGTCCTCGAGCGCGAAGCTGGCGCCTGCGACTACGACCGCCCCCGCGAACTGGTTGTCCTGGAGCTCGCAGGCCCAGCAGCTGAGCAGGGTGTCTTCCTCGGTGATGTAGATGGCGGGGCCCTCGTTGGAGGAGATCTCCGTGTTCGAAACGGTGATGGCAGCGCCCGTCTGGCCTGAGATCCCTGCGCCGACGGTGTAGAGCTCGGCGCTTCTCGTTGAGGTGACCCTCGTGTCATCGAGCGTGACGGACGTGCCGGGTTCTCCGGCAAGGACGCCCACGGCCGTGTTCCCCGTCACGACGCAGGCTTCTGTGCCCAGGGTCGCGCCGTAGCCGACTGCGATGCCGTAGCCGCCATCCCCGCTGTCCTCTGGCAGCGTGTCCTGGATGGTCGATTCCAGGAGCGTGACCGTGGTGCCTGAGTCAATAGCGAGGATGCCCGCCCGCGTGCTTCCGGTCACGGTGCAGGTCTGCGCGCTCAGCGTGGCGCCGCAGAAGACGTCGATGCCGTATCCGTACTGACCGCTCTCATCGGGGCAGGTATCCCGGATGGTCGTCTCCAGGAGCGTGACCATCGTGCCGGAGTCGGTTGCGCCCAGGCCCACGCCAGCGATCCCCGCCACCTCGCAGGCCTCCGCGGCCAGGGTTGCGCCGCTCTGGATCTGGATGCCGTAGCCAGCGTCGCCGCCCTCGCTGAGCTGGTTGTCCTGGATGGTCGTCTCCACGAGGTCGACCCGAGTACCAGAGCCGAACGCGAGGACGCCTCCCGTCGCGTTCCCTGTCAGCACGCATGCCTCCGCGCTCAGGAACGCACCGTCGTAGATATCGATGCCGATTCCGAGACGCCCATCGTCCTCGGGTCTGGTGTCCTGTATCGTTGTGTCCAGGAGCGTGACTGCCGTGTCGGTGTCCGCGACGAGGACGCCTACCGCCGTGTTCCCCGCGACGCTGCAGGCCTCGGCGCGGAGACTCGCACCTTCTTTGACCTTGATGCCGTATCCAGCCTGGTTCGGGTCGGGGTGCGTGTCCTGGATGTTCGTCTCCAGGAGTGTGACCGTGGTGCCGGAGTCGAGAGCCCGGAGGCCTGTCGCCGCGTTCCCGACCACCTCGCAGGCTTCCGCGGTCAGGGTCGCTCCTTCGCAGACATCGACGCCGATGCCATTCTCCCCGGTCTCGGTGGGCTGGGTGTCCTTGATGGTAGTCTCGGCGAGCACGACCGTTGTGCCAGAATCCGACGCGATGATGCCCAGCCCGGAGTTCCCCGCCACCTCGCAGGCCTCCGCGCTCAACGTGGCGCCGTCGTTGACCTGGATCCCGTAGCCGAACTCCCCGTTCCCATTACGCTGGGTGTCCTGGATGGTCGTCTCCAGAAGCGTGACCGTCGTGCTGGAGCCCTGCGCGACGATCCCCAGCCTCGTGTTCTCGGTCACGCTGCAAGCCTCCGTGGTCAGCGACGCGCCGTCGTCAGCCAGGATGCCGTAGCCGGACTCCCCGTTCTCACCCGGCAGGGTCTCCTGGATGGTCGTTCCCTGCAAGCTGACCGTCGTGCCGGAATCGTGCGCGAGGACGCCCATGGACGTGTTCCCCGTCACCTCGCAGGCCTCCATGGTCAGGGTCGCGCCGTCGTATGCCTCGACGCCATATCCCCCGTCCCCGGTCTCGTCGGGCTTGGTGTCCTGAATGGTCGTCCCCCTCAGTGTGACCGTGGTGCCCGACTCCGCGGCGAGCACGCCCAGCCGCATGTTCCCTGTCAGGTCGCAGGACTCCAGCTCGAGCGAGGTCTCATGGAGCCCGGTCTGGCCGGCGCCCACCCCGATGTACCCGTTCTCGACCACGCGCGAGTCCCGCATCACCACGCTCCCGGAGCCCACGAGCAAGCCGGCGTACGGCGATCCCCTGATCGTCGCGTTCGAGACCTCCACCGCAGACGAGTTGGCGTCGATCCAGATCCCGGGCGTAGCTTCATCCCCCACGCTTGCGTCGATGGTCACCAGTTCCTTGCACCGCCCAGCCAGGTGCACCCCGTCATGCCCCCTCCCCAACTCCAGCGTCTCCGGGTAGGTCCCGGCTGCCACCGCCACCAGGCCGCCGTCCGCATCGCCCGCCGCATCCAGGCCCTCCTGGATGGACGCGAAGGGCGCGGCTTCGCTGCCATCGCCACCTCCCGCAGCTGCGATGTCCACGTAGACCGTACCCTCACCCACCTCCAGGTTCCCCCAGGTGCCGATGCCGCAGGCGGCGGGCACGCATTCGCCGTCGTCTTCGAGGTAGCCGGTGTCGCAGCCGGGATCGGAGTCGGGGCCGGGGCCGGCATCATGGGTGGGGCCGCTGTCCTCCGTCGAGGGCTTCTTGCGCTTGTTCTTGTCGCAGGCGAGGAGGAGGAGCGCTGCAATGATGGGGAGCCGTATCTTGCGGTCCGGGCGGAGCACCGCGAGCATCTTAATGCTCCTTGGGCGTGACGAAGGGGACCGGAGGCGCCGGCTCGTGCCAGAGCGGTTCCAGGTGGATCTCTGGTGGTTTCAAGCTCGACGCTGGAGGCAGGCGCGGCAGAGGATCGAAGATGTAGGGGAGTGCGACCGGCAGCCCGGGGAGGGGGGCCTCGCCTGGACCGAGGAGGCCGGGCCTCATGAATGCCGCGCCGAGCCCCGATTCCGGATCCTCAAGCGTCAGGTAAAGGCTGAACTCGTCCCCGCAGGTGGCGTAGTCGTAGGCAGGGCAAAGCTCTGCGGAGCCAAGAGCTTCGTCGTCGTAGCCATCAGGGGGCTCCTCGCAGTCCCCACCCTGCATGATGAGGTCCACGGCGTTGTTCCCGTAGCTGTTGCCAGAGAGGGCGGCGGAGGCGTTGTCCAGGAACAAGCCGGCGCCCAGGCCGTCCAAGAACTCGTTGTCCTCCAGCATGAGGCCAGAGCTGCCATCCCAAGTTGTTGCGCCGTCCCGTGCGTAGACCGCATCGCCGCACTTGGTGAGACCTTTGCGGCTCCAGCCCTCTCCTCCATGGATGGTGTTGCCCGAGAGCGAGTAGCTGCCCCGGCCGGAGAGCCAGACGCCGGCGATGGGATTGTCGCGTGTGGTGGTGTCGGTGAGTGCGAGAGACGGAGGGCCGGCGGACCAGGGTGCAGCGTAGATGCCGACACCGCCGCCGATGTTTTCCTGCTCGGTAGTGCCCTCGATGACGGAATCGGCGATCTCGAGAGTGGCATCCCAGACCACGACCGCCCCGGCGAACTGGTTGTCCCGGATCGCACAATTCGAGCAGCTGAGCAAGGAGCGCTCGTTGAAGACATAGAGCCCCGGTCCTTCGTTCGATGAGATCTCGATGTCAGTCGCGACGACGGACGCGGAGTTCTGGGCGACAACGCCAATGCCGACGGTCTGGAACTCTCCTTGTGTCGTGGAAGCGATCCGCGTATCCTGGAGGGTGAGCGAGGTGCCGAAGTGGCTGGCAGCCACGCCCACGGCAGTGTTCCCCCCGACCTCACAGGCCTCCGCCTTCAGGCTCGCGCCGAGTTGGACCTCGATACCGTACCCATACCCCCCGTTCTTGCCGGGCTGGTTGTCCTCGATGGTGGTCTCCCGTAGGGTGACCGAGGTGCCAGGATCGTACGCGGTCACGCCCGCGCCGGTGTTCCTTCGGACCTCGCAAGCCCTAGCGTCCAGGCTCGCTCCATCGGAGACATAGATGCCGTACCCGAACGCCCCGTTCTTGTCGGGCTGGTTGTCCTCGACGGTGGTCTCCCGGAGGGTGACCGAGGTGCCGAAGTGGCTGGCATCTACGCCCGTTGCGGTGTTCCACCGGACGGCGCAGGCCTCCGCGTCCAGGCTCGCGCCGTCCATGACCTCGACACCGTACCCGAACCCGTTCCTGTCTGGCTGGGTGTGCTCGATGATGGTCTCCCGCAGGGTGACCGAGGTGCCGGAGAGGTACGCGCTCACGCCCACGCCGGAGTTCCTACTGGCCTCGCAGACCTCCGCCTCCAGGCTCGCACCGTCATAGGCAAAGATGCCGTACCCGAGCGCCCCGTTCTTGTCGGGCTGGGTGTCCTCGATGGTGATCTCCCGGAGGGTGACCGAGGTGCCGGAGCCGTACGCGAGCACGCCCAGGGCGGCGTTCCCCCTGACCTCGCAGCCCTCCATCGCAAGCGCCGTTGCGTAGATTCCAGCCTGGTAGGCCACTACACCCATGTATTCGCTCTCGACCACCGCGGAATCCCGGATCGTCATAGTCCCGGACCTGACCAGCACGCCTGGGTAGTGTGATCCGCTCACCGTCACCCCCGAGACCTCCACCTCGTACGACCTGGCGTCCACATCGATCCCCGGCGTATTCTCGTCCCCCACGCTCGCATCGATGATCACCAGCTCCTTGCAGCGACCGGCCAAATGCACACCATCATGCCCGCGCCCTAGCTCCAGCATCTCCGGGTAGCTCCCCGCCGCCACCGCCACCATCCCGCCGTCCGCGTCGCCCGCCGCGTCCAGCCCCGCCTGGATGGACGTGAAGGGCGCTATCTCGCTGCCATCGCCGCCCTCCGCGGCCATTATGTCCACGTAGACCGTGCTCTCGTCCACCTCCAGGTTCCCCCAGGTGCCGGTGC
>CAYVQL010000516.1:0-5048 GCA_964454135.1 uncultured Enterobacterales bacterium
CCCCCCCCCCCCCCCCCCCCCCCCCCCCCCCCCCCCCCCCCCCCCCCCCCGGGCGATGATACCTTTGGCCATGCCGCGGGCGCTGTCTGTGTGCTCTATGGGGCGCCTACAGGCGCCAGCAGCCTAGAAGACGCCGATGCCGTGCTGATGGCCGAGGAGGAAGGGGATGGCGCAGGCGGCGAGGTGGCCACGGGGGATCTCAACGCGGATGGCGTGACGGACTTCATCATCGCGGCGCGGCTGGCGGGGGAAGGGGGGTGTGTGTACGCTGTCAACGGCCCGGTATCAGGGGTGTGGGGGCTGGAGGCGGCGGATGCGAAGTTGACGGGCGAGAGCGACGGAGCCAGCGCGGGAGCCCAGATCGGAGCAGTAGGAGACACGGATGGAGATGGATACGGCGACATCCTCATCAAGGCATACTCCCACTACTGGGACGATGGGAGGAGCAGCATAGGATACCTGGTCAGAGGACCTCTCAGCGGCGTGGCGGGCCTCTCCCAGGCAGACGCGAGGTTCCTCCAGGACGGGGCCGTCACAAGCCTCGCAGGCGCTGGCGATGTCGACGGCGATGGCCTTGCCGATGTCCTCGTGGGAGAGAGCGTGCTGGAGACCTGTTCGGAGTACGATGGAGGCGCCTACCTGCTTCTGGGCCCTTTGAACGGAACGCTCGGGACGGCTGCCGCGGATGTTCTGTTCGTTGGCGAATCATCGGACAATCGCGCTGGGCATTCGGTCTCCAGCGCCGGGGATGTGGACGGAGACGGTTTGGCCGACCTCCTAGTCGGCGCGCCCTACTGGTGGGCCGAGCAGGGCGCGGCCTACCTGGTACTGGGCGCCTCGCTGCAATGAGCGGGCTGCTCACCAGGTGCTCTGAATATCTTGGAAGAGCTCGGTGACCAGCCGGAACCTGTCGGGATCGGGGGCGTCAGGTCCGGCTAGGATCGTTTGGAGTAGCTCGGCCAGCTGGTTGCGGAAGGGCGACTCCCGCGGGAAATGGGCCGAGCTGAACCTGTCGGCGTTGCAGAGCACGCAGACGGGCCCCGGATTCGCCGGGCTGGCGCGCGGAACGGTCACCTGCAGCACCGCGAAATCTCCCAGCTTGTCGTGCTCTTGCACGGTGGCGTCGGTGAAGCCGTCTCCCCAGCTGACGGTCTCGCAGTCCGGGTAGCCGTTGGCGTCCGTGTCTCCGCAGCTCATGTCGTAGGTCACCTCCGGCACCAGCGGCAGCAGTTGGTAGCCATCCTCCGAGGCGTCGGCCAGCCAGAAGCTGAAGCTGTCCTCCAGGCTCTTGCCCCTGCCGGGCTGCTGGTCGAACCAGGCCACGTAGGCGTACTTGTAGGCCACCGAGGCTGCGCCGCCGGCGTTCGGCCTCTCGCGCTGGGAGCTGGGGGCCCAGCTCTCGCTGGCCTCGCGCCAGGGGGCGTCCTCGGCACCCGAGACGTCAAGCAGCTGCAGCTCCTCCTCGAAGGAGTGGGAGGCCGTCAGGCGCAGCACGTAGCGGTGCTCGTCCTGGTACAGGAGCTCTGCGCGCTCGGCGCGTTGCAGCAGCCAGGCCACCCGCCGCAGCGTGAACCAGGAGGGACGCCGGAAGGCGTCGCAGCCGTAGTAGAAGTCCGCGGCAGTTCTGACATCGTTGATACGGGCGGTCTGCTGCCCACCCGGCACAGCGCCGTAGATCTCGTTGCGCAGGCCTGTGGCGGTGTACCGGCTCCAGGTCGTTCTTTCTTCTCGAAACTCACCGCAGGCCAGATCCGCCATGAAGGTGTACCAGGTCACGATGTCGGGTCCGTCGGGCAGCGCCTTGGCGTAGAGCATGCGCCGCGCCAGGATCCCCGCCTGGTACTCGGGATTGGTGGTCAGGTATTCGGGATTGCCATCTGGGTAGTCCGGGTTCTCGTCCGTGAAGTACTTGTCGCCCTCCATGGGATCCGGCGCCAGAGCGGGGAAACACATGGCCCCGATGGACCACGCGATGTCGTACCTCATCTCGCGCAGGGGACTCACGACCAGGGCCACCATGCGCCTTGCCGCATCCCCGATGGCCTGCTCATCCTGGTAGTACTCGGCGTCTGTGGAGATGTCGGGGTAGCTCATGGTCACGGAGCGGAAGAAGTGGAAGCCCACGTGGTGGACCAGGACCTTGGCGCTCTTGCCATAGGAGCGGGGCCAGACGAAGTCCGCCTCGTCCATGGCCTGGATCCAGATGACATCGTCGTAGCTGACCTCGCCCGCGAGCATGCTCTCCGCCATGTCCAACAGTACGGCGGCGAGATCGTCGGGATCCTCCGTCTGGTAGTAGCCGTAGAGCCGCGCCCAGCGATCCGTCTCGGCGATCATCCCGGCGCTGATGCAATCCTTCAACCAAGTGAGCTTCGGATCCACATGCTCTTCTTTGTTGAAGCCGAACAGATCGAACATGCGGAAGCGTATGCCGAGCCCCTGGTCGGCGATGGGACAGGCCAGAAGGGCGGCGAAGCGACCCATCTCGAAGAAAGTGCCCTCTTCATCCCCGTCCGGAGGATCGACGTTGTAGTAGTAGCTGTCCATCTCGTTGGCCAGGTCTACGCGCGGGATGACGTCGGTCACCGAGCCGCCCAGGTGCTCGCAGCTGGAGAAGGCCCGGTCCAGGGCGGCCAGGTACTCTCCCACCGCCGTGGCGTACGCGGCCACGCCCAAGGCCTTGCGCAGGGCGCACTGGCGCATATAGTCGGACTCGCTGTCGGGGTTCCAGACGTTCAGCGCCCATTTCTGGTAGACTCCTGGAGTCGCGACGGCGTCTGCCTCTCCGTGCTGCCAGTACCAATCGTCCCAACCATCTTCTGAGAGGACCGAGAAGCCGGTCTGGTGGGCGGGCATGCCAGCGCGCATATTGGCCTTGTCGACCTTGCACCCGCACCAATCGAACTCGTGGTCCGACTTGTTGAACCGGCTGCCGCCGCCGTAGTCGAAGAGCACGGGCATCACCTGCATGCCGTGCAGGTGGCAGGCGATGACGTAGAGCGTGAAGGCGCGGAAGGTCCAGAACTCCTCCTCGGTCAGCTGCGCGTACAGCTCGGCTGGCGCCGGGATGGTGTCGGGCGTGCCCTCCACCCCCTCCTCTTCCGAAGGCTCGATGTAGCCCCAGCGCATCTCCGCCAGGTGGAACCAGGGCAGGTCGGGCTTGTTGATATGGCTCACCACGCCCACGCCGGTGCGGGCGAGGTCCGCCAGCACATCGCAGAAACAGCCGTACTGGAAGGCGTAGTTGCCGCTGCCGGCGAAATCGGATGTCGAGGGATCGACGCATGGATCCACGGGAAGGGGCGAGATCGGGTTGCGGATCCCCAGCGTGGGGGAGGGGCCCACGTTCTCCTCCGAGCCTGTGGCCCGTGTAGCCATCTTCTGCACGGCCCCTGGCAGGATGGACGAGGAGGGGGCGCCCTCGCCGGTGCTCGGGAAGGGGATCGATCCCGGGGGCCGTGAGGGTTCGCCCCGCTTGGTGGCCGCCGGCACACCCGCCGCAAGCATCAGGGCCACGCATTCATCGTAGGTACGGGCGTCGGAGTGGTCGCTCCCGAAGGGGTGCGGCTGGACACCCTGATCGAGCAGGCAAGCGAAGATGTCCAGGATCGTCTGCTGGAGTTGGAGGATATGCGCATCCGGTGCTGCCCAAGAGACCAGGTCGTCCACATTGGCGCGGCTGCCCTCCTCGAAGGCCTGCTTGGTGCCGAAGCGCAGGATCTCCTCCTGCGGAGAGTCCGCCTGGTCGGCCTGGCAGCCTGCGCAGCCCGATTTCGACTGGGCCACGGCTTCCGGGCCCTCCTGTTCCTTCTTGCTCTTCTCCATCGTCGCCCCTCCTGCACATTGGGGAGGCCGAGCATCGCCGCGGATCCGCACCCGTCGCCCCGCCCTGTTCGAGGGCGGGACGGCAGCCAGGGATCGCTTCAAAGCCGCCTCCCCGGTCCTCGATCGCTGCGGGCTCTCAGGTGAAGAACTTCAGCGCTACGGTCACGCAGAAGGTCCCTTGCTCCACCGAGCCCGTGTCTGTCAGCCTCATCACGAAGCGCGTGAAGAGCCCGAAGTCCGTGCGCGTGTTGTAGGCCGCGCTCACCGTGTAGCCCTCGCTGGTGGAGGACATGATGGCGGCGGCGCCGTCCCCCCAGTCCAGGCCGTTGTAGCTCTTCTGGATCCACAGCGCGTAGGTCAGGTTCGCCGAGGAGATGCTGCTGCAGAGGGCGTGGATCGTGCAGAGGTCCATGCGCGGCCCCAAGCCCTCGAAGACGGGACCGACAGGAAAGTCCAAGGGACTGGCGCCGCCGTCCGTCTTGATGGTGCGCCGGTCCACGAGCTCCACCTGGACCACGTCCTTGCCCTGCCCCATGCGCGACATGCTGGCGTTCTTCATGCTCTCTTCCTCCATTCGGATTCCACGACGGTTGGGATTCCATGGGAGCAGCCGTCGTCCTACCCCCTGCATTCTCGATGATACGCGAGGATGTCAGGCGAATTGAGCGCTTTTTCGGCCAGATCTGGCGCGGCGCGCCGTATGTGGCGGAGCCACGCCGACCGGTCTCTCGAGCGTCATCGATGGAGCCCCTCTCGACGGGGCCCCTTGGGGGACTTCAGCGCTTGGCCAGTCCCCACAGCAGGGCGTGCACCCGGCAGCACAGCCCCCAGGTTTCATCGAAATCCTGGGAGCCTTCCAGGCCCAGCAACTGGACCAGCTCGAGCGCCGCGGCCACTTCGCCGCATTCACCGAGCGCTTCGGTGAAGCGCTGCCGCTTCTGGGCGGGAGTTCTACGGTTCGCCCCTTCGCCCACCAGCATGGGAACGGCCGTGGCCGAGCGGCGCAGGTGATCCGCGATGTGGCCGTAGCCTCTGGGCAGCTGGCCAGCGATCTTCAGGCAGGATTGCGCCAATTCGAGCCCGGAGCGGTAGGCTTGAAGGCGTTGGTGTGGGAAGGTGTAGGTGGGATTCGGCATGTCGGCCTCCTGTTTGGGGGCACAGCGCCCCCCGTGGCGGGGGGGGGGGGGGGGGGGGGGGCGCCCCGCGCCCCGGGGGGGGGGCGC
>CAYVQL010000517.1:0-4993 GCA_964454135.1 uncultured Enterobacterales bacterium
GCGACGGAGTCGACAACGACTGCGACGGCGACGTGGACGAGGACGACGCCATCGACGCGGCGGACTGGTATCTGGACGGCGACGGCGACGGCTACGGCGTGGCTGGCAGCAGCGTCACGGCCTGCGAGGCCCCCACGGGCTACGCCGCCGAAGACACCGACTGCGACGACGGTGACGCCACGATCCACCCCGACGCCGAGGAGGCCTGCGACGGCATCGACAGCGACTGCGACGGCGTGGCCGACCCCCAGGGGGTCGATTCCGACGGCGACGGCGTGGACAACTGCATCGACCCCAGCGTCTACTCCTACGACTTCGACGACGGGGCCTGGACCGACTGGACCTACGTCGACCTGGGCGGCGGCAACTCGCCCGCCTGGTCGATGAGCGGCGGCTACCTCTACGAGGTCAGCAACGCGGCCCTCTCCATCGCCTATGGGCCCGACCTGGGTGAGCTGTACGCCTACACCATCACCGTACAGACCGCGGCCTACGGCAGCGCCACCAACTGCGCGGCCATCGTCTTCGACTACGTGGACGAGAGCAACTACCTGCTGGCGCGCTGGGACGACCCCACCGACTACTACGGCAGCTACAGCAACGGCGGCCGCGTAGGCCTGTGGGAATGCCTGGAGGGCAGCTGCGGCTGGCTGGCCTACGACGACGGCAGCGCCGACCTGGCTCCGGCGGCGGGCACCTGGGTCACGCTGAGCGTCAGCGTGGACATGGAAGACATCAGCATCAGCTGGGATGGCAGCGAGGTGGCCAGCTACACCTACAGCGGAGCTGCCCCCATCGGGGCCGGCGTGGTGGGCGTCTACACCTACGACAACGACGGCGGCACCTACTACGACGACTTCGTGGTGACGAATCCCTGAAGCAAGGAGACTGCCACCGTGACTCGGAGGAGGCCGGACCGACTGTGTCCACGGCTGCTCGCCCAACGATGCCGGTGCCATCGGCAGCCCCGCCGGCGACTGGTGGCAGGGGGGGCCGTGGGCGTCCCCGCAGGCCCGCTTCGTGGCTGCTACGTCCGATCAGGCGCGCCTGCCTTCCTTCTGCTCGCATTCATCTCTGCCTCCTGCAACGCGGATGAAGCAGTCCCAGTCGCGAGACTGTGCGACGTTCCTGACATCTCCTCCCCCGAAGAGATCACCTCTACGCCCAGGGCCGACGAGAACGCGGAGTGGGTGGCCATGTGCGAGGCTGAAGGCTTCGTTGCAGACGAGGCCGTCTACCAGAGGGTGGTGAGGGACCTGGCGGCGATCACGCTCGAGAACGACGAGCTGTCTGCGCACACCGTGCGCATGCCGCACGATGGTCGGACCATCAAGCTCTCTTACTTGGAGGCCAGCGTCTTCGACATGATGCAGACGGGCTCCTATGTGCACTGGGATTGCGTCCATGAATACCTGGGCATGGAGGAAATCACGCTCTACACCGTCGGCGACTACGACTTCGTCGAGGTTCGCCTCAAGGGCCTCTACGACACGAGACATCTCGTGCCGCTCTACGAAGAACTCCCAGGATTGCGGGACCATGCATACACCTACGATGTAGGGGGCGATTGCCCCGACAGCAACGGCTGCGGTCGCGAGACGGACATCGCGTTGAACATCGCCGGGGAGCGCTACGACTACTTCTTCATCGAGGAGGGCAGCTGGGATACCGGCCACTTGCCGGCCCTGTTCCACTACTACAGCACAGACCAGCATGGAGAGGTGGACCTGGCGGACGTGTGGGATGAGGCGAAGGAAGAGGACCATCCCAGCTGGCTGTCGGACGCCAGGGCCTGCAGCTACAAGTACCTGTGGAGTGTGAAGTAGAACGGTTTCAGGGCCATCCGAATCGCGTTCAGCACCCCTCCTCCCTCCGCAACGAATCACCTCGCCCTCCTCTCTCCGCACCGTCTCTCCCCGCCGCCACCAGCCTCCTCTACCACAGCGGCCTGCTCCGCTTTCTGGCGTTGCGGTGCAGGGCCTCCCGTGCGTCCTGCGTAGTGAAGCACCCAGGCGCCGACGGCGGGAGGCACGCCCAATTGCATGATGGCGCCCCGGGGCCTCGACACCGCGCCTCCGCCGCCCTGCTGGACGCCGCCTTCGGCAGCTCGACGGAACTGGCACCGCGGAGCATCGGACTCCAGTCGAAGTCCAAGCGACGCGTGGCGCAGCCCGGCCAGACCATCTATCACAGCGCACCCAAGTTCAGAGTTACGGTCAACGGCGCCCGGCACCAGTCGCGCAAAGCCCTCGGCCAGCTCGGCCAGGATGTTGGCCAGCTCCCTATCGCCAGCCCTCAACCGACCGCTATGCTGCGTAGACGTGGCGGCGGCGGGGAGGTCACTTTCTGTCCGCCTTCAGCGGAAAAGAGCTTGTTCCTCAGACTCCATCCGGTTATGTTCCATTCAACCTGGATTGCTGCAATGCGTGCTTACCTTAAGCTATTCTCGCGACGTGAGACCGCTGTACGGCTAGCTTTTACTTGAGTGGCACGAACCTCAGAATGGAAGAAAACATGTGCGACAACTGTATTCCGGACTCCCCGGCGAGCTCCGGCCGCCGAACCGCAGCCGAAAGCGCAACACCAGCCTCTAATCCCCTCACCCCGGCCGAGCGGCTACACGAACGCCTACGAAAAGCCGTGCAAATCGAGCGCCGCGCCATCAGGGAGATCGCCCTGGGCCTGGCGGAGATGAACCGCACCCAGCTGTACAAGGAGCTCGGCTTCGCCGGCTTGGCGGAGTACGGCGAGCAGGCATTCGGCTTCTCCTCGCGCAAGACCCAGCAACTGGCCCTGCTGGGCGCGTGCTGGGACGAGCCCACCATAGACGATGACATGGACGACGACGGCTATCCAGCGGGCGACGACTGCGACGACTTCGACGCGTCGGTGCACCCCGGGGCGGAGGAGACCTGCAATGAGCGGGACGACGACTGCGACGGGCTGACGGACGACCAGGACGATGACGTGGCAGACGCCAGCACCTGGTACGAGGACGAGGACCACGACGCTTTCGGCGACGAGTCCGCCAGCATGGCAGCCTGCCAGCAGCCTTGGGGCTACGCCGGCCAGGCCGGGGACTGCGACGACCAGGATCCCGAGCTGAATCCCTTGGCCGACGAGGTCTGCAGCGACGGCCTGGACAACGACTGCGACGGCGCCACCGACGAGGACGACTGCCTGGCCCGGCCCTACCTGGGGGATCTCACGCTGACCGCCGACTACGTCGTGGATTGCTTCTGCAGCGACTACGACCGGGTCTATGGCAGCTTGACCGTCACCGGCGAGGGCGTGACCGACCCCGACGGGCTGGACTGTTTGGTAGAAGTCACCGGCGACCTGACCATCACGCAGACTGGGCTGGAGGCCCTGGAACTGCAGCGGCTGACCACGGTGCTGGGCAGCCTGGCGCTGCAGGACAACGAGGCGCTGGCGCAGGCCAGCCTGCCCGCGCTGGCCAGCGTGACGCTGGACCTGGATGTGAGCGAGAATGCGCTGCTGGATAGCCTGGATCTTTCGGGGCTGGACGAGGTTGGACAGGAGTTGGCGTTCTCCGGCAATACCAGCCTCAGCACGCTGGAGCTCGATGCGCTGGCAGACGTGGGCTCCCTGTCCGTACAGCGGAACGACCTGTCAGGAGGACTCGCGCTATCGTCGCTGGAGCGTACAGCCGACTCCCTGCGCATCGCCAACAACCAGGGGCTGGCCGCCATCGATCTCCCTTCCCTGGCCCAGGTCGACCAGCTGACGTTCCAGGGCAACCCATTGTTGAGCAGCCTGGAGCTACCGGCTCTCGCCACCGCCTCCGACATCGAGATTTCTACCAGCCCGATCCTAGCGAGCCTCGACCTCCTCTCACTCATCTCTCTGCCTGGAGATCTCACGATCTCAAGCACAGGGCTCGCGCACCTGGACGGATTGGCGTACCTCGAGACCGTGGAAGGAGACCTGACCATCGCCTCGTGCGATGTCGTCGAGGCCATCGACCTGCCGTCCCTGGTGTCGGTTGGCGACCTGAGGATCCAGTCCAATGCGGCCCTGGCATCCCTCGCCCCCAGGCGCTGGAGCAGGCTTCCGACGTTTGGGTAGAGGAGAACGATGCCCTCGTCGAACTCCTCTTTGAGCCCCTGCAGGCAGTGGACTACATCTACATCTATGACAACGATGCCTTGCTCGCGCTTGATGGCTTCCCGAACGTGGCAGTGCTATCCGAAGGTCTCACCGCGCAATACAATACCTCGCTTACTACCATCGACTTCCCGCAGCTGGCCAGCGTCCGCGCCGTTTATCTTGCATCGAACGAATCCCTCTCCGCCATCGCCGGTTTCGACAGCCTGCAGGAGGTCACCTACTACTTCGGCATCAGGAACAACGACGCCATCGAGAGCATCAGCCTGCCCAGCCTAGCCGTGATCGGCGACTACTTCGAGATCGCGGGAGAAGACCAGAACATGACGCTGGATTTCCCGGTTCTCGAGGAGGTGAGGGGAGATTTCTCGCTTGTTTCCACCCGAGCCCAGACCAATGTCAACGGTTTCAAGGCCCTGACCACCATCGGCGGCAACCTGCTTATCCGCAACAACGACGCGCTGCGCGAGCTGGATGGCCTGTACGCCATCAGCTCGGTCCGCGGCTTTCTCTGGGTCCACGACAACGGCTGCCTGCCCCAGTACCGCGTGGACGAGTTCGTCGCCGCCATCGGTACGCAGAACATAGGCGGCACGATTATCACGGAAGACAACGGTCACGACTGCGGCTCATGAAGGGGTTCACTTTCGACGGCAACCGCTTGAGCGACTTCGGGGTAACGAAATCCAGAGGCCTGGCATGAGCGTGGTATCCTGACAGGCGCCCTCGCCCCGCCCAGGAGCCTCCCATGCGTCCCCTGCCCTTCTTGCTGGCCCTGTCCCTGCTCGCCACGGCCTGCCGCACCGAGACCAAGCCCGACACGGGCGGCGACATCACTCAGCCCGACGACTGCGCCTGGTATCAG
>CAYVQL010000518.1:0-4990 GCA_964454135.1 uncultured Enterobacterales bacterium
GTCAAGGGCTGCCGCAAGAATCTGATACAAATGCCCCCTTATTTCCTACGCGCCCCTCCACGCTCACGAGTACGCAGCGCAGGGCGAGGACGGATTCGGCCCGCTGCGTGCACCAGCGCATTCCCGAGCCGTCCAGTCTGTTGGCCACGACGTTCTTCACGGCGCCTTCGATGGCCCCTGTGGCGATCTCGATGTCTTCGGCGAGCAGCTCGGCGTAGCGGATTTGCTTCCTGTGGTTCTCGATGTACGTGATGGCCTTGACGGCCCGTTCGCGGCGATCCTTCGTGCCGGGGCCTCTCGCCGGCACTTGTTGGTGCAGCTCCTTGATGGCTGCCAGCACCGCGTCCGTCTTTCCTTCTCGCAGTCGGTCCTTCTGTTCGCTCACCCACGTTTTGAGTTCCTCCGTGCCCGCCTTGTGCATGGCGGTTCCGGCTAACCAGAGGTACTCGCAGAGGTGGTACCAGTCGAGACACGGGACGGCCAGAGGGAAGAACTCCTCCTGGAGCTTCCACAGACTGGTTTCTCCATCCGCCAGGAAGTAGGAGTTCTTTGTCCCGTATCCTCGCTTCGTCGCCTCTGCGAGCAGGCGCTCGAAGAGAGGACGCCCGCCCTTGAAGGTGGCGAAGGCGCGTTTGTGGATGGGACCTTCCAAATTCCCATCCGGCAGACGGCGGAGAGTGTAGACCACACCCACCGACGCCATGCGCGCATTTTTCGATTTGTCACCCTTCTTCTTCCTTATCCTCTTCTTGCGCCGGCGAATGGTCCGCCGGACCTCGCGCCGCGAGCAGCCCTTGGGCCTCTTCTTGTGAGGCTTGCAGCGCTTCTCGTGCTCTTCGGGGCCCACATGAGGCGCGCCCTTGCGATCGGCCTGGATGATGAGGATCTCGCCGTCGTCTTCCGGCGCCGGCAGCTCATCCATGAACGTGGAAGCCACCGGCCCGAGCTTGTCGACGATGCCCAGCGCCGACCTCTTCGCCGGGACGTACCCCCCGAAGTGGCGCATCACGTCCAATGCCTCGTCGAAAGCCAACCTGGCGCACAGGAACGCGACCCGCAGGTGCACCGTGAGCGACATGCGGCCGGCAGCGAGACCGATGCCCCGATCAGTCGGAGTGACGAGCGGAGCGCCTTTGCCGTGCGTCAGCCGGTAGGTGGGCCTGAGAAACCAACGCACTCCGAAGACGCTCCGTACCTTCGCCTGCGCAAGATCCTCGTACTTGTACCAACTCCGACCACGGCGAAGGGTTCTCGGAACCTCCGGAGGAACCGTATGGGCCAGCCAGACCGAGACCAGGCTCGCACCGAGGGCCATCACTCGGGCCGCCAACTCCTTGTCCACCCTGTGGAGAGGGCTGCGGGTGGCATCGCCTGCAAGCCATGACAAAATGTCCTCGAACATGGCGCAGGCTGCTTGGAGAGCCTGTCTCCGCTCGGCCTGGACACTGGCTGAAATATCGATACATTGAGCGTGCACAGGGCCCCCGCTGTTTCAGGCATTGTTTTGGTAATACCTACATAACCGCGAGTTGCCCTGTGCGCCTCTCGATATCGGCGCAAAAGGTGCCCCCCGAAAACCTTCGATCAAAGTCAGCTATCTGAGCCGCCTGGTATCTACACCCTGCCTCTTCGTGTGCATCCATGCGAAACGGCTATCTTTGAAGAACCGGACATTCGGGTAGAACACCGATTGCACGTAGATTCCGCATGTCCACTCTTCCAGCACCACCCCCCGAGACGGTTGATCGCTTCGGCACCGACCAGATCGGCTGACAGTTCGAGGTGTATCGGTAGGGGATCCCGACCGCAGTTGACGCACTTGGGGGGGCGGTCCGGATAGCGCGCAGATCGGGGAAGTCAGGATGGCGAGGAGGGGGTAGAAGAGGCTTGCATTTCATATGGAGCAAGCCGCGATGACTCGTCCTGAACCCCAACTGCCGCCCTCCCCGTTCGCCGTCATAGCCCTTGACGCCCTTTCCCGGCAAGGGGAGCACGGCGCCGTTACCGAACTCGCGAGGACCCATGGGATGTCACGGCACCATGTCTACGCCCTGCGCGACCGAGCGAAGAGCGCTTTGGAGGAAGCTTTTACAGATGACGAGCCACGCCCTCCGGGCAGCTTCACGCTCACGGTGACGGAGGCTGATATCGCCCGCACGGCAGTCGCCATGCGGGTGGTGACGCCGAGTTCGATCCGCGACGAGGTGGCCATGTTGCCGATCATCTACGGCACGGGGTGGAGCTTCGGCAAGATCCAGGCTCTGCTGGTGGAGGCCGGCGAGCGGGCCGCTCGTCATCAGGCGAGGGTAGACCTGTCCGGCATCGAGCACGTCGCCTTGGACGAGATGTTCAGCCAGGGCCAAGCCGTGCTCGCCGGGATCGACCTGGACACGCAGTACCTGTTCCTGCTGGAGGCCCATGCCTCTCGGAAGGGCGAGGACTGGCTCGCAGCGTTGGGTGAGCTCCGAGACAAACAAGGGCTCAGGCCTCGCGCGGTGGTCAAGGATGCCGGGACCGGGCTGGCGAAGGGAGTAGGCGACTGCTGGCCGGGTGTGCAGGAGAACGACGATCTCTTCCACGCCACCTACATGATGGGTCGAGAAGCCTTCCATCTGGAGCGTCGGGCCTACTCGGTCATCGCCGGAGTGGACGCCCTCGCCCGCAAGCGGGCCAAGGCCAAGACGGAGAAGGAACGTCGCAGCCTCGGACAGAAGCTCCGCCGGAAGAGAGAGCGCGAACGGACTGTCATCGAGCGTTACGACAGCTTCGAGGCCCTGCGTCGCGAAGCCGAGAGGGTGCTCGAACTGGCGGACAGGGGCAGCGGCCAGCTGCGCCGCTCGTCCGAGGTCGTTCAGGTGCTCACCCGCGTGGCGGGCGAGATGATGAAGCTCGGCACGGCGCGCATTCGGAAAGTCGCCCGCTACATCTCCAACCGAGCCGAGGGACTCGGCATCTACCTCGATGATCTCGGCCGACGCATCGAGGCCGTCGTCGAGCCTGCAGGCGGGCGAGCTGCCGTCGAGGCCGTGACCCGAGCATACCAGGCCAGCTTGTCCCACTCCAAGGGAGGACCGCGTTGGGACCGAAGAGCCCGCACCCAGGAGTTGGAGGACGCCGCCAGACAGCTTGCAGAGGTGGTCGAGCGCGATCCCGAGAACCTGTACCGAGCCGTGTCCATGGTCCTGCCCGTCCTCGCCCGCCGCTACAGGGCGTCCAGCGCCATCGAGAACCTCAACAGCGTCCTGCGCCCCTACCTCGTCGTGCAGAAGACCACGAGCAAACCCTTCCTGGACCTCTTCCGCTTCTACTGGAACACCCGGATCAGACAGTGGGGACCACACAAAGGCACCAGCGCCCACGAACTGCTCACGGGTGAGCGCGTGGACGACTGGCTCACCCTGCTCGGCTACCCGCCGGGAGAGGCGATGGCCCAAGCGGCCTGACCCGCTTGCGCCTCCGGAATCGCAGCCGCGCCTCGTAGCTGTGCTACGATGGCAGCGGGACCTCTGCGCCAGCAATACACCATTGTGTCAATTGTCACCTTAGAAGGCCGGTTTTGATCGGCGCCCGCAATGTGGAGTAGATGAATGCTTTTTACCGAGAAAAGCGGAATATGCCTCTGTACTCCACATAGGGTCCGCGCAAAAACAGATCCCCAGAATAGACCGTAACTCCATCGGGGTTCGGGCCTGTATCAGCCGGGACGGGCAGAGTCGACTCCTGTTCTGATGCCGTCGTATTGGTCTGCGCAAGGTGACTATGAGCGCCAAGGCCATACGGGCCGGAGGTTGCTTGGCGTGCATTCTAAATGATAGCATTACGAATATGGACACGTTATACTATCATTATGCGCACTCCAAGATACACGACCAAAGACCTCATAGAGCTGCTTGAACGCCGAAATATCGCCACCATGGAGGACATGAAGGCGGCTCTCGGCACTCAGGCCAACATCACGGTCCTCCGCAAGCTCAAAGAGTTGTCATATCGGACGAGCTACTCGCATCGCGGACGGTACTACACGCTCGATGACATCGCCGCTTTCGATGAACTCGGACTGTGGTGCTACGAATCGGCCTGCTTCTCCATCCACGGGACCCTGCTGGCCACGGCTGAGGCATTCGTCGAGGACGCCGAGGCGGGCTGCTACCCGAACGAACTGGAGCTTCTGCTTCACGTGGGTGTCCAAGACGCCCTGCGGAAACTCGTACGAGACGAGCGTTTGTTCAGGGAGAAGGTGTCGGGGAAGTACCTGTACTGTTCCCGGGAGCCCAACAAGCGTGGGCGACAACTCGAAAACCGCCGCGTCTGGTTGGGCGAGCCGGGGCCGGGAGAACCTCTCCCTGATGCGGAGTTCATGCACGACGAACTCAAGGCGGCCATCGTGCTGTTCTTCAGCCTGTTGGATGAAAAGCAGCGGCGCATCTACGCTGGGCTCGAGTCGCTCAAGGTGGGGCATGGGGGCGACCGCCGCATTGCGGACCTGCTTGGTCTCGATGTTGGAACGGTGGCAAGAGGGCGACGCCAGCTGATCAGTGGGGATTTCGAGGTCGAGCGTACGCGGCGCCCTGGTGGCGGGCGGAAGCCTGTGGAAAAAAAACCCCGGAGATAGTCGAGCGCATCGCCGAGTTGATGAAGCACGAGACCGCAGGCGATCCCATGACAGGTTTGAAGTGGACGCGCAAGACGACCGCGAAAATCGCTGCGGAACTCCAATCAGCAGAGATCAATGTCTGCGCCAGGACGGTCGCCAGGTTGCTACGGCGGCTGGGCTACTCGCTCCGGGTCAACCACAAGAAGTTGTCCCGGGTGTCCAAGACCACCACCCCACAAGACCGTGACGCCCAGTTCACGCACATTGCCGAACTCCGCGAGGCCTTCGCTGCACGAGGGCTGCCCATGATCAGCGTAGACACCAAGAAGAAGGAGTTGGTGGTGTAGACGCTCGCCCAAACCCGCCCTCATTCGGTGAAGAGCGCGTCTGGTGCGC
>CAYVQL010000519.1:0-4932 GCA_964454135.1 uncultured Enterobacterales bacterium
GCCGGCGGCAGGTGCGCTCGGGAACTGGGGCGGAACTTGCCGCCGCCGGCACTAGACTCCCGGCTCGCCGTACTCTGCGGGGGCTTCGCTCGCCAAGAGGGGATCGCCGGCGCGCTCCAGGCGCTGCGCATGCGCCTGGCGCAGGGCGACCTGCAGCTGCACCGCCCGCACGAGCTCCGGCTCGCGCGGGCGGGCGCGCAGGCGGCGCAGGCTGCGCTTGGACACGCCTGCCAGCTGGGCGAGCTGCGAGGCGCTCAGGCCCTCTCCAGCGGCGTGCACCAGGGCCGCTCGCGCACGCAGCGACTCGGCGCCGCGGCCTTCGAGATCGCGCAGACCAAGCGCCGCGGCAGCGGAATCTCGCAGGAACTGCGCCTCTGTGGCGGGCTCGAGCTGACCGAGGCTGTAGTAGCCGAGCAGGTTCTTACGCGTGACGTTCGGCAGGTATTCCCCGACCAGCTTGAGAGCGTCGGCCCCGCACAGGCGCAAGCCCAACAGGTCGGGCAACATGGCCGCCTCGTGCAGGGGATCGTAGCTGACCTCGTGCCTCTCGGTGTTGGCTACCACGTACTCGAAGGCGTTGCGCAGATAGCTCTGGCTATCGACCGGCTTGACGAAGAGGGGGGCGAAGCCCAGAGGCAGGTTCAGTCCACGCCGCAAGGACTCGGCCAATCTCTGGGCCATACGCCCCAGGTCAGACCGCGCGCAGACGGTCAAAAAGTGCAGGTGCGTGCCCGAGCACCGGAAGGCCAACAGGCCGAAGTCCGCTCCGATACGGATCACGCTGCGGGCCAACCGTCGCCTGGCGGCGACATCGCGCGCGATGACACGCCGATCGTGCAGGTGGGTGTTGGAATGCCAGGCGATGGGCTGCATATTCCGCTCCTTGCGTTCTCGAGCTGAAGGACAGATAACCGGTCACAACTCCGCCAGTGACCTCCCACTGCTTGAGTTGTGACCGGCCCCGCACAGCCCGCCCCCCCGGTAGCGCCCAAAATCCGGTCACAACTCCGCCAGTGGCACCGCACTGCCCGCGTTATGACCGCTCCACGGCCTCCACCCCCGCCAACTGCGCGCAAGCCCGGTCACAACTCCGCCAGTGACCTCCCACTGCCTATGTTGTGACCGCCCCTAGCGCACCTCAGGTGACAACACGCCCGCCGCCGAGCGGCGGGGCGCTTCTCTCACTCCCCGTACTAGGGCAGGTAGGGCGTGATGTCCGAGGCCTGCACCGTACCCTTGTCGCGGAAGATCACTTCCAGCCCGGGCCCGAACAGGGTGAAGCTGGGCTCGGCCAGGTCTTCTTCGTAGCGATCCGCGATCTCGCCCAGCTCATCGACGATCACCGCATGGGTGATCGCGTACTCGTCCGCCCATCGCATGGTGTCCGTGAGGTTCTGGGTGTTGACCATGGTGATGACCACCAGGCGGTCACTGTACTCGTCATACAGCCCTTCCAGGGCTGGCGCCGCTTCGACGCAGCCGCTTCAACCAAACTCCGCCGTGCCCAGCAAGACCGCGTGGGCGCAGAAGTCGTAGAGCTTGACCTTGTCGGTGTTCTGGTCGCTGGCTTCCCAGTACTCGGCGATCTCCCCGACTTCGTTGCCAGTGGAGGTCACGTCGTCGCGGCAGTCCACGTCTACCGGCCAGCCGCCCGTATAGGCATGATCCCAATAGTCCAGCGGATCGGTACCGAGCTCCACTTCGTCGTAGTCGCTGTACAGGTCGCCGTCGGAATCGGCATTGTCGGGATCGGTGCCCAGCTCCGCTTCCTCGGCGTCGGTCAGGCCATCGCCATCGGAGTCAAGGGACTCGCCGCCGCCGCCCCCGCCGCCGCCGCCGCTCGTGTCGTTGACGTCGCCGTCTTTGCAGCCCATGGCCGCCAGCAGCAACGCCAGCCCGGTGATTCTCGCAAGCATACTCGCCTCCAGGAGATAGGAGCGCCCACAGTCTACACCGTCCGCAGCGCTCAGTCGCAAAAATGCGGTCATCGTGAAACAAATCGCATCGTCACGTGCGACGGACTTTCGATCCCATCCCTCTGACGGGTCCAAGACTCCGGAGTATCCTTGATGGACGCGGAGGCCTGAAATGCACCAGATAGCGATGATCATGCTCTTCGCCGCCTGCAACAAGGCGGACCCTGTGCCGAGCGCAGGTGGCGACAGCGCGCCCGATGAGGAATCCGGCCTGCTGGACACGGGCACCTACGGCGACCAGGTCTACCGCCAGGACCACCTCTACGAGATCGAGATCGAGATGGATCCCGACGACTGGGACGAGCTGCGCCAGCAGGAGCGCAACGTCTTCCAGATGTTCTCGGGCGAGTGCATGGACGCGCCCTTCGACATTCCCTACACCTGGTTCGTCGCCGACGTGGTCATCGACGGCACCTCCATCGACAACATCGCCATTCGCAAGAAGGGCTTCATCGGCTCCAACTCCTCCACCAAGCCCTCGCTGAAGCTGCGCTTCGACGAGTACTTCCCCGACCAGCGCTACCTGGAGGTGGACCGCTTCACCCTCAACAACGGCCAGCAGGACCCAGCGCTGATCTCGGCCTGCCTGGGCTTCGAGATCTTCCGGGCCGGCGGCGTGCCCGCCTCGCGCTGCAACTTCGCCCACGTGCAGCTCAACGGCGACGATCTGGGCGTCTTCGCCAACGTCGAGGACGTGGAGGAGCCCATGCTGGAGGCCTGGTACGGCGACAGCTCGGGCGACCTGTGGGAGGGCCAGGGCAGCGATTTCCGCGAGGGCTGGACCGACACCTTCGAGCTGGAGGAGGGCGAGGGCGACAAGAACCGCATCCTGGCGATCATCGAGGCGCTGGAAGCCGACGACGACGCGGTGCTGGACGAGCTGGAGGCCCACTTCGACCTGGACGCCTGGCATTCCTACTGGGCCATGGAGGTGCTGCTGGGCCACTGGGACGGCTACGCCGGCAACACCAACAACTACTACCTCTACCTGAACCCGCAGGACGATCGCTTCCACTTTCTGCCCTGGGGCATCGACGCGCTCTTCGACAGCGCCAATCCCTTCGGCGACGACCGCCCCACCTCGACGCTGGCCAACACCACCCTGCCGCGGCGGCTCTACCTGCTGGAGGGCGGGCCCGAGACCTACTACGCCCGGCTGGACGAGCTGCTCGGGACGGCTTGGGACGAAGACGAGATCCTGCAGCGCATCGACGCCATGGAGGCGCTGATCGCGCCGGCCGCCGATCCCGAGGGCAGCGGCGAGCTGGCCGGGGCCGTGGAGGACATCCGCGACTACGTGCGAGAGCGCCGCGACAACATCGAGGATGAGATGGCCGGCGGCTACCCCGAGTGGTCCTGGGAGCTGCGCGAGTGGCCCTGCCTGGTGGAGGTGGGCAGCACGGGCGCCAGCTTCGACACCAGCTGGGGCAGCTACGGCCAGGAGCACGTGGCCTCCAGCGGCGAGATCTGGCTGCAGTGGGATGGCACGGACTACCCCATGACCTTCTTGACCGCCGCCGCGGGCGAGCTGCACGAACAGGGCATCCTGGTGGTGGCGGGCACCCTGAGCTCGGGAGCGCTAGGCGCCATCGTGGCGTACTTCCCGCTGGAGAAGGTGGCCGACGGCCAGCAGTACGAGATGGACTGGGCCGGCAACGAGGCCTACCTGTACTACGACAGCACGGGCACCGGGCAGGCCTGGGCCGTGGCCGCCTACCTGGGCGACGGCCTGCTCAGCCTGGAGCAGGCCAGCACGAAAGAAGGCGCGCCCTTCCGCGGCTTGCTGGAGCTGGGGGTGTTCAGCGGGGGGGACTGATCGCGCTCGGCGCTTGACGACAGCGCGCAGGTGAGCGGAACCCCCTACCTCACCCCATCAAACACCCCTTCGTAGTCGATCTGGATGCCCGAGTAGGTCGTGCTGCCCGAGAACTCCCCCTCGATGGTCACGTCGTCCGTGAACTCTCCCTCCCAGGTGGTGCTGACCACGCTGCCCATGTAGACGTTGCCGTCGCAGTCCGGGTCCGAGCTGATGTTGCCGTCGAGCGTGCCGGTCTGGTCGCCGACCAGGGTGGCCAGCGCGCCGGCGAAGCTGCAGTCGCCCACGCCGTCGACCTGCGGCGAGTCCGCCTCGACCACGAGGATCGTGGTGGTGCCCGAGCAGGTGTCGGTGATGCCCATCGCGGGGATCTCCACGTCGATCACGATCGTGCCGATGTACTCGCCGTCGCGGTAGCCGCCCCCGGTGTCGCCCGTGTCACCGCAGCTGGTGGTGAGGCTGGCATCGCCGTCATCGCAGTCGAAGCTGTTGGAGACGTAGCCGGTGGGCTGATCGCACTCGGTGCTGGAGACGTCCGGCGTGCCGTAGCCATCGCCGTCAGCGTCTTCGTACCAGGTGGTGGCGTCGGCGGGCGGGCCGTCGTCGGCCGTGCCGTTGCAGTCGTTGTCGACCTCATCGCAGACCTCCAAGGCCCCCGGGTTGGTGACCAGGTCCGTGTCGTCGCAGTCAGTGCCGTCCTCCACATGGCCCTTGGGCGCCTCGCAGGCCAGGGAGGGCGTGGCGCTCTCGTCACCGTAGCTGTCGCCATCCGTGTCCGGATACCAGGAGGTCATGCTGCTGCTGTCGGTGCTGCTGTCGCCGTCGTCCGCCAGGCCGTCGCAGTCCTCGTCCTCGCCGCTGGCGTCGCAGACCTCGGTGGCGCCGGGATTGATGGAGGCATCTCCATCATCGCAGTCGGTGTCGTCGGCCACGTGGCCGCTGGGCTGGTCGCAGGCCGTGACCGTGACGCTGGCGTCGCCGTAGCTGTCGCTGTCGGCGTCGGCGTACCAGGTGGCGGCGTCGCTGGCGTCGTCCTCGTCCTCGTCCCCGTCGCAGTCGTTGTCGATGCCGTCGCAGACTTCGCCCTCGCCGGGATTGGCGGCGGCGGTGCTGTCGTCGCAGTCGGTGGCGTCCTGCACG
>CAYVQL010000520.1:0-4924 GCA_964454135.1 uncultured Enterobacterales bacterium
TGTCGGCGCTGGTTGTCCACCTTCATGCTACCCCATGGCGTTCCGTCGCCTTCTCCCTCAGCTTTGGCAGGTTTCCATGGTTGGAAGGGTCCATGGCCGTCCTTTGGTTTGGGTCGAGCGGTCGGCCGCGCCGCCGCTCGGGTGAGCGGCGCGGCCTCGTCGCTCTCCCCCGAACCAGAGGAGCCGGCCAAGGATCGCTCCTTCCCCCACGAAAAACTCACGTGCTACGAGCTGGCCACGTCCCTGTCCCGCTGGTTCCGGTCGCAGCGCTTTCCGCCCGGCTGCGCGGACCTGGCGGACCATGGGCGGCGGGCCTCGACGTCGATGGCGCTCAATATTGCCGAAGGCTGCTACCTGAGCGGCGGCAACCGCCGCAAGCACTTCGGCTACGCCATGGCCTCGGCCGCCGAGGCCTGCGCGGTGCTGGATCAGGTGGAGCTGCTCGAAGGGGCCGAACGACAAGCCGAGCTGCGGCGCGTGGGGGCGATGGTGGCTGGGTCGAGATAGCCGGCTGTCCCGCAGCTTCGGCGGTCGCGTCGAATTCTTCGACGCTTTTTCGGCGCCATTTCGTCGTTTCCAGCCGACGCGGACCTGAAAACCCGCGTTCACCCGTTCTGCGGCGCGCGGATCGCATCTTGCCGGGACAGCTGCGCCTGGCATCGACTCGTACCGGAGCACACTGACAGCCATCGTCGCATCGTGTTCGCCCGGGTGGCTGGGCAGTTCAGCGGGGGCGACGGAGAGGCGCTTCGTTCTGGCGCACCAGACGCTCGGCCGGCATGGCCAGGGCGAGTAACAGAGGCCCCGCCAAGGCGGAAAGGCCAGCGGCGATCCACATCGGCTCGGTGCTCCCAGCCTCGAAGCCCGCAAGTTGACCCAGGGTGTAGAAGCCCAAGCGCGAGACCAGCAGCCAGCCGCCGATGATCAGTGTGGTGAGCCTCCACGGAAGGTCCGCCGCCAGGCGCGATATCAAGAAGGGCACGATGAGCACCTCGGCGCAGGAGGTCAGGACCGTGGACACCATCAGGAGGGTCATGTCCTGCCCGGACAGCAGCAGCAGCGCCAGTCCGCCCGCCAGTAGCAGCAGCCCGGCGCCTATGGGGAGCATGGCCGGCAGGCGCGCCTGCGTCCGGTGCAGCACCAAGAGCAGTACCGCTACCAGCACCCCAGAGGAGATCACCACCACGGCGCTCATGCCGACCCACCATACGTCCACGCCCAACTCCTGGAACGCAGTGTTCCGGAGCTCGAAGGAGGCCGTCAGGGACTGGTAGGGCAGGATGAGAACCAAGGCCAGCACCGCCGCCACGACCACCACCACCTCGCGCCGCAGCTCCGAGGGGGGCTCCCGCCAGGAGCGGTCGGACAGGCTCGTCACCGCCACGACCACGCCCAACAACAGCGCCAGCAGTGCGATGGCGGCACAGCTTGGGGCGATGGCGCCGAAACCCCAAGCTTCGCGGATCCAGGCGCCGGCGAGTGGCCCCGACACCCCCGCCACGTTGGCGCCTACGAAGACCAGCACCAGTGCGGCCGAGCGCAGCTGTTCCCGCGGGAAGCCCGCGGCCACAACGATGGCGGCGTAGAGGGCCGGGCGGGTGAGGCCATTGCCCAGCCCCACCAAGACGAGGGAGGTGTCGATGGAGATGGAGTCGGGCGCAGCCAGCATGGCGAAACCCAGCACGTTCAACGCCAGGCCAAGCAGGAGCACGAGATGGGGACCCACCGCCAGCGCCAGCAGGCCCGCCAGTAAGGTGCCAACGAGGGGCAGGGAGACCAGCAAGCTGCTCAGCGACCGGGCGTGCAATATGTCCATGCCCAGCCCGCCCTCGGAGGGCTCGGCCAGCAGGTAGATGACCAGCCCTCCGCGCAGCAAGTAGTAGGCGCCGCCCTCCAACATTGTCAGCAAGGGCAGGCAGACGAGGTAGACGAATCGGTTTCGCTCCATCGGGCACCTCCATGGAGTAACCGAGACAGCCGAGACAGCCGAGACAGCCGAGACTACCACGCCCTGTCCTTCCGTGAACAACATCCAGGGCAGATGTCCTCCCCCCGAGGTCCGGGCCATGCTCCTCGATTACCGCGGGAGTCGTGCCATGCTCCTGCCAGGAACCGCTACCACATCCGGGCTTCCGCTCCGCCCGTCGTGCACACGAGCGAAAGCCATGGCCGGCCAGCAGAGCTGGCACTGCTCGGCCTGCTGGCTCTCGCCGGCTGCCGTTGCGAGCCTCCGCGGCACGACTTCCTGCAGGATGAGCCACAGCTTCGGCAGACGCGTCGAAGGCTTCGACGCTTTTTCGGCGCCTTTTCGTCGTTTCCAGCCGACGCGGACCTGAAAACCGACGTTCGGCTCCGACCAGCTGCTCTTCTCGCCCATGGACCTGCTGGCCAGGCTCGAGGCCCTGGTCCAGCAAGAACGCCATCTCGTATCATGGCGTGGTGGGCGGCTGATCCGCCTGGCGGCGGGAGGTGGTCCCTCAACCTCCCCAGAAGGTCTCCTGGGGTACGACCCGGTCCGCCTCGAGCGCCCCCAAACACGCGGAATGAGCGCGATGGAGGCGAAGAGAGCCTTCGAGACGCGCGTCGGAGGGCAGGAAGGGATGAGCACAAGCCCAGGGCGGGACCCGCCTGCCGCGTCGCCTCGCCTGCGCCGCGAGGCGCCGCCCTGTTCGTGGTGTCAATGGCGAAATGTCGCCTTTGCGGCTATTCTTCGGGTGTTGCACCAGCCTCTCCTGTCCCCGACTGTGGGGCCTTCGAGGCGCTGGAGGACGGCAGCTGATCCGCCTGGCCGCCCGGCTCGGCGTGGAGCCCGCCACTCTGTGCTACGGTTTCGATGAACGAGGTCCACATTCGACAGGGAGTCCCATGGGTGGCGGGCGCCAGTTCGAGAGCACCCACATCCTGGGCACCGACGTCGAAGCTCTCGGGAAGGCCATCGTGGCGTGGATGGCCCACGAGGGATTCCACAGCACCGCGGAGTGGGACGCACCGGTGAGGCGCTACCTGGTGGGCGCAGCCCACGGTGGCTGGGTGCCCGTCTACGAGCCCAGGGACCAGCTCCCCAGCCTGCAGCTCCCGGCCGCGCCGGTCCTCTCATCGCGCCTGGACACCTGGGCGGCGCACCTGGCAGGGGAGGAGGGGAAGGGCCTCCAGCTGGAACTCTTCCGCGCTGGCGAGCCGCACCTGAGCTTCAGCGTACCCGGGCTCGAGCTCCGGGAAGGAGTGGGTCCGCTGCCTTCGGGGTGCACCGTCGAGGAGATCCTCGCGGCGCTGCACGATCCGCGACGTCCAGGGCTCCTCCTCGGCGACGGGGCCCTCGACCGGCTCTGTCCCCTCTTCGGCTGGGATCCGCAGGCGATGTGGGCGGACTACGAGGAGATCCAGGCGGACCGGGGACCGACGACGACCCTGCTGCTGGCCTTTCGAGAGCTGCGCCCTGGAGAGACCCCGGCGAGCCGCCGCGCGGCCCTCGCCGAGACCAGCTTCACGGAGGACGACGAGGCGCGTCGCTTCGTGGCGCTGCTCGTGGAACGAGGTGCGCTCGAGCTGCAGGGAACCGTCCCCGGAAGCCTGCTGCGCGATGTCGCCGCGTTGCTGCGGAACGCGGGCTCCAACACGGCCAAGGCCGAGCGACTGGCCACCTTGCTCCTGAAATGTCCTGCGGTGGACGAGCTGTACCTCGACGATGAGGGGCTGGCCGGGATCCTGGAGATCTGGTGATGGCGCCTCGCCGCCGGGCTCGTCGAGCCGGTCACGGCACGGCAGGCCCGCTCCCTCTCCTGCTTCTCTCGTGCTTCGCCTCACCGGCGCAAGCGGAGGAGTTCTCCGCAGTGCGCTGCACGGCGGACCTGCTCGAGCCCGGCGGAGAGCGCACGAGCGTCCCGGCGTGGGGACCGGACGAGGAGACGGCCCAGTCACAGGCGCTGCGATGGGCCCGCATCGTGGCTGCCGAGCGCTTCCACGACCAGCTCTGGTCGTGGATTCTCTGGGGAGAGCCCGACCACCGGGAGACGGCTCGGGCTCGCCTCGCGGCCGCCACTTCGAATGATCCGCTGAGGGTGCCCGAGGCCACTTTCGAAGTGGGAGCGTGCCAGACACAAGCCTTCGAAGGCGCCCCCACCGAGGGTTGGCGGGCGGGCTGGTCGCTCGGGGATTCCACGAGCATCGCGCGCCAGGAGCTCGCGGCAGCCATCGAAACGGCCCGGCGCCGCGCCTGCATGCTCCCCTACCTGGAGCGGCGTGCCGCGATCGTCGCCAAGGCGACCCTCGAGGCCGCCGAAGAGGGCGCTGCTTCGTGGAGCCGGTCCATGGCCGAGAGCCTGGCAGAGCTGCGAATCTGCCTCACCCAGGGAGCCCCGCTGGTGGAGCGTGCGCCGTTGGCCCACGAGCTGGTCAAAGGGAGATACCAGTGCCGCGCGGTGGACCCCGAGGGCGCCGCGGCCAGCGGCTGGTCATCGTCCCTGGAGCTGGCCGCAGAGTTGGCCCAGGCCGAGTTGGTCTACAGCGTCGGGCGCCGCTCCATGGCCCAGGGTCTCGAGACGGCATGCCTGGCTGCACACGACGAGAGGCAGGGCCTGCTTGCTTCGGCTCACTCCACCACGCTGTCCCGAGTGACCCCCGGGGATGACCTCGACCTGGCGCGCGTACACTGCACCTCGCTGCCAGAGGAGGAACTGGCCCTCGAGTGGGTGGTCAGGACCGATCGCGTCGCCCACTGGTGGTGCGGTCCGGCGCCCTGGAGCACCAGCCTTCGCGCGAAGCTCTCAAGCGCCGCCGAGGCACGGGACCAGGCCTGCCTCGTCGGTGCCTACGCCGACGTCGAGATCGCCAACGATGCGGTCTCTCGTGCCTCCAGCATGACCCAGGACGTCATGGCGGCCATTCCTAAGATCTCGGGCCCACGTCGATCCTTTTTCTTGGCTTG
>CAYVQL010000521.1:0-4910 GCA_964454135.1 uncultured Enterobacterales bacterium
GCCGAGGGGCTGGAATCGGTGGAGAAAACTGCCGTTCGAGTTTTCGCACAGGACGGCGTCGCGCCTGTCCAGGTAGAGAGGCCAGCCACCAGCAGCTATGATCGCGTCATCGGAACCAAGCCACACGGACTGGCGAGAACGAACCAGCAACGACGGACATCCCGGTGATCCGGACCCCCTCCCCACCCGCCGCGCTCTCCACCGTCATCCAAGAGCTGGCGGCGATCCGCGGCTTCGTGACCAGCGCCGAGCTCCAGGCCGCGGGCTGCGTCCGGAGCGACCTGCCCGAGCTGCGCCAGGTCCCCGGCTCGGACGGGCTGTTCGAGTTCGAGCCAGGCAGCGAGCAGCCGACCCCTGGGGAAGGGACCGCCCCACTGCTTGAGGCGCTCGACAGACACAGCGACGAGGAGTTCGACAGGGACCTGCGACAGAACCAGCTCGTGGAGCTGGAGCTCTGGGAAGCTCTGGCCCTCTGCACAGCCCTCGGGAGCCGGCACGGTGCCCAGATCGTACGAGCTTACAACCAGCAGGCGGCCCAGAAAGACCGCTTCCCCCATGCACTGCAACGCGACATGGTCCACTTCGCCGCGCTGCTCGAGGAGGGCGATGGGGCCTCACGCCAGTCCCGCGTTGCCTCCAGGCTCCTGGATCTGCTGCGAGACGAGCGCCGGGGCGCTCCCCGCATCGTCCGCTGTCGCGTCCTCGCCTTCCTTCGTAAACAGTGGCTCCCAGCAACCGAAGAAACGCTCCCGGATCCCTGTTGGGCCAGGTTCGCGCAGTTCATCGGGAGCTACGACGAGACCCGCGCTGTCATCTGGGAGAGCAATTTGCGCATCGCCATGTGGGGGGCCAAAGAACACGCCCCCCGCAGCCGCAGCCCAGCGCGCCTCTTCCTCGCCGCGTCATGCGGCCTGAACCGCGCCCTGGACTCCTTCGAGCAGAACCGGGGCTACGCGCTCTCCACCTACGCGCGCTACTGGCTGCGGATCATGGTGGATCGGGAGGCGCTCGAGACCCGCTCGGCGCTGCGCATGGCCGGCTACCTCAAGGAAGAAGCCAGCAAGCAGCTCAGAGCTGCCTACGACTTCGAACTCCGCGAGGGTCACCCACCCTCGAACGAAGAGCTGGCCGCCGTGCTCGACACCGACCGCGCCACCGTGGAACGCCGGATCGGCCTCCTGCGATGGCCTCTTCCCCATGATCTGCGCATGGCAGCCGATGGAACCCTGCCAGCGGACCTGGCGCTGCGCCGGGAGCAGGCCACGCTGGCCGAGGTGGCCTGGTGGCAGCGCTCCTTCGAGCGCCTGGAGCAGGCATTCGAGGAGAAGCTGAAGCCGCGTCAGAAGTTCGTCATCCAGCGCCGCTTCGGCCTCGACGGAGAGGAAATCGACACCCTGTCGCAGGTGGGCCGCGCCCTCGACCTCTCGCGTGAACGCGTGCGCCAGATCGAGCGCGAGGCGCTGGCGCGCATCGCCCCTTGCCTCGATGCCATCACGGCCGACTGGCAGCAGCTCTACTCCTGGCTCCCAGCCCCCAGCACGCCACCCACCAGCTGAGGCTCGCCCAGCTCCTCGTCCCGTGGCGGGAAGCGACTGTAGAGCCCCCGCAGCTCCTGGAAGACGGACTCGGGCGCCAGCTTGAGCTTCTTCCAGGCGCGCGCCTCGCGCTGAAGCCGGGTCTTGGCGTGGCCCTCCAGCATCCAGCGGTGAATGTCTTCCACCAGCGGAAGGCGGGTGACCACGCAGGCCTCGCGGTAGCGGTCGAGCTGATCGAGCGCCCAACTCTCGGAGGGCGAGAGCCGGGGATGGAGGCGCTGCTTGAGAAAGAGCGCGGCCCGGGGCTCGAAGCCCTCCCGGGCGCGCTCCATCAGCTTGTTCAGCTCTTCGGCGGGAGCGTCGGGGTTGCCGGAGAAGCGGCCGGAGCCAACGTGCTCCCAGATCAGGTCCAGACCTTTCAGGTCGTCGAGCTCCACGAGCTGGCCTTCGGCGATCGAGGTGACGAAGGACCAGAACCAGCCGACGCGGCTGGCGATGACGGGCCTGCGCTCCACCCCGGACAACGCGCGCTGACCCAGCCGCATCTCGGCCACCTGGTCGTATCGGGCGCGATCGGTCCGCCGCAGCCGCAGCAGACGCTCCACGTGGCGGCTCAGCCCGTCCATCTCGTCGCTGCTGCTGGCTTGCTCCAGCGCGTCGCCGGTGTAGGCCGAGGCCATGGATTCCTCGTCGGGGCGCTCGTCGCCCGGCAGCACGGCGCTGTCCTCGCCGAAGACCTCCAGGAACTCCCTGATGCGACGCCGCAGCACCTGCTCGATCCCCAACTCCGACTCCAGGGCACGCTCGGGCAGGAAGCTGGCGATGTGGATCTCGTCGTTCTCGGAGCCGATGCGGTCGATACGACCCGCGCGCTGGATCAGGCGAACGGGATTCCAGTGCAGGTCGTAGTTCACCAGCGTGTCGGCGTCCTGCAGGTTGACACCTTCGCTCAAGGCGTCGGTGGAGACCAGCAGGTCGATCTGCTCGCCAGGCGGCACCTCCACCCTGTTGGCCTTCGGTGCGAAGCGCTGCGCCGCCTTGAACTTGTTGCCGGCGCTGCCCGTCACCAACTCGGCGCGGCCGAACCGCTGTCCCAGGTACTCAAAGATGTATTTCGCGGTGTCCGCGAACTGCGTGAAGACGAGGGTGCGGTGGGCGCGGGGGCTGCGCCGATCGAGCCAGGCGGCGAGGCGCCGGAGCTTTCCGTCGAGGCCGGGCTTCAGCCCTTCAAGGCTGCGCAACAGGCCGTGCAGGCGTTGGATGTCGCCTGCCAGGGCGGCCTTGAGCCTGCGGGTGTCGAACCAGCTGGCGGGGAGCAGCGCCTCGTCCCCTGCGACCACGTCCTCGAGCTCGTCGTTGGAGGTGTCCTGGCTGGCCTGGTTGACCCGCACTCGCACCACGCCCTCGTCGTACAACAGCCGCAGGGCGTCCTCGAGGCGGCCGCGGAGGCGCTCCAGGGTGAGGCGCAGGGCGTGGACGCTGCTCTCCAGCCGCTTGAGCAGCAGGACCTTGTACAGCCCACGCAGCCCGTGCCCGCTGCGCCGCAGGCCCTCCACCTCGGGGCGGTCGGCGTAGTCGGGCTGCAGAAAGGCGGCCAGCCCGTGCAAGGGGTAGTCCATAGAGGCCAGCGCTCCCATGATGCGGTCGTACAGGTCGCCGGAGTAGGTCGCGTCGAGCTGGTAGCGCAGACACTGCTCGGCACCGGAGACGCGCCGCGGGAACTGCAGCGGGAGCTCTACGTACTGGCCCGGCGCGACCTTCCTGCGCAGGGTGGCCTCTGGATAGGCGGCCTGGATGAAGCGCCGGGTACGCCGCACCACCACGTGCTGCAGCAGGCCGGTCAGGGGCTCGCGGCCGGTCCGGATCTCCCGGAACCAGGCGTCGAGCGACTCCCCTTTGTAGGGCAGGCGCGAGTAGTTGTCGGGGAAGAGGCGTAGCTGGTTGAGCACGTCGCTGGCCTCGTTGTTCTGCGGCGTGGCCGACAGGAGGAGCACCCTGCGGCTCGAGGGCTGGAGGCCTGGACGCAGCCACTCCGTGATCAGATCGTAGCGGCGCGTGCCTAGGTTGCGGAAGTGGTGCGACTCGTCGATCACCAGCACCTCGCGCTCCTCGTGGCGGAAGAGGTCTTCGAGCTTGCCGAGGGAGACCATCTGCAGCTCCACGCGGTGCTCGGCGGCCAGGGCCTGCCAGGCGGGGATGACCGCCGGTGGCGCCACCACCACGGGGTGCTGCCCGTAGCGGTCCTGGAGGTGCTTGAGCAGAGCCATAGCGATGTAGGTCTTGCCCAGTCCCACCACGTCCGCCAGGAAGACCCCGCCGTAGCGCCGCAGGATGCCCTTGGCATACTGGTAGGCTTCCTGCTGGAACTCGGTCAGGTGCTCCACCATGGGGTTGTCGTCCGCCTCGCGGTCGAGCCCCTCGATGGTGCCGGAGAAGTACTCCATCAGCACCTTCTGGTAGATGTCCAGCGGGCTGCGCAGGTCCCCGGCCCAGGAGGCTGACAGGACCCGCAGCAGCTCCGGGGAGATGTCCTCGGCCATGGTGGCCTGCCGGGCGAACCAGGCCCGCGCCTGCTCGTGGGCCGCTCCGGTGAGCTCCAGGTCGAGCTCGTCCCGCCCTTCCAGCAGGGCAGAGACGATGGGGGAGGCGTGCACCACCGTGCCCTGCGGGCGGCTGATCAGACGCGTGAAGCGTGTCTGGCCCGCCAGGTGGAGGGCGCGCACCCGGCCGGACTCGAGAGCGCGCATCCAGCTGCGCAGGCGTCGCTCCAGGTCGGGCTCGGCTGCGACGCGCTCCAGGGCCTGGGCCAGCTGCTCCAGCACGGCGGAGCGATAGGCGAAGGCGGTGTTCATGGGCAAAGCCCGCTGCGGCGCACGGGCCAGGTCTGCCAGCCCGCGAAAGCCGCCCGGCACGAGGCCGGGGGCCGCGAGGAGAACGTCGATTCCTTCACCCTGGTCGGGATCGAAGAGGGTGAGGAGGTCGAGGCGCAGCTCACCGGCGGAGACGAGGTTCTTTCCGTCAGCCATCGGGATCTCCCGCTCCTGCACGGAGCCACTGGAGGATGGAGCATCTCAGGATCGTGACCTCTGCCCGCGGGGCCTCGACAGAAGGCGCAGCTTGTGGGTCTGCGGCAGGCTCCGCCTGTGGCTCGAGGACCGGGTCTGGCGCTCCCTGGTCGTCAGGGATGTCTTCATGCGAGACGACGTCCTGTACCTGGAGCCAGTGGGGGAAGCGCGGGAGGTCGGTGGGAACCTGGAATAGCAAGCGCAGCCCGGGAGACCAGCAGCGGGTGCCGGCGGCCTCGACGCGCAGGAACGCCACGGGATCGCGATCCGCATCCATCCCAGGCCAGAGCGTCCAGGCCCTGCTGGAGCG
>CAYVQL010000522.1:0-4901 GCA_964454135.1 uncultured Enterobacterales bacterium
GGAGGCGGCCGCGGGGTGTGTCATCGGCCAAGATGACCCGCGGCCGTTACCCTCCGGGGACCATCCCCGGAGGCGCATGGCATATAGTCAGCGCAGGGTAATTTGTCTAGGTGTCGTTGATACCTGGTGTTAAACGTCAGATATGACGAACCGGAACGAGTGGGAAGCACAGGAGCGATATCAAGCGGCCGTGGCAGAAGATCCGTCAGGCCACCGGGCTGCATGACGTGACCATCCACGACGTGCGACGCACCTTTGGGCTGCACGTGACGCGGACTGCGGGGCTGCACGTGGCGTCCAAGCTGCTGCGGCATTCGGATATTCGCGTGACGCAGAAGGTGTATGCGCCTCTGGATCTGGCCGAACTCCGGGAGGCGATGGGGGCGACGCAGCGCAGGAGGGGGGAGGTGGTGGAGGGGGTGCGGAATGGGGGGGAGGAGTAGGTTTCCTTGCCAGGCAGCTACTTCAGCTCGCCTATCCTCGCCACGAGCAGGTGGAAGCGGGTGGTGGGGTTCTTGCACGGTTCGTCCTCACGTCTCGCCTGCTGCCCGATCTGCTCGGCCCGCCGATGGGCCTCGTCGAGAAGGCCCAAGACGGTGGGCAAGTCCAGGTACGGGCGATCATCGTGATGATACCCAGGATGAACCCGCGCCAGCTCTCGCTGGGCCACATGCCGGTGGATCCAGGCAGTCTGGTCCCGGTGGAGCAGCAAGCCCCAGAGCTCGAAACATGGATTGCTGACCGCCAGCTTGAACTTCGGAGCCCGGGCCCTGTCGAGGGCGGCGGCCCAGCTCTCGTGCTCATCCCGGTCGAAGGCCACCCAGACCTCAGGGGCGTCGCCCTTGCGGCGGCCGTACCCTACCGACCGCTCCTTCGCCCTCTGCACCACCGTCTTCGGGACGCCGCCTTGTCCGATCACCTCCACCTGGACGCTCGGGATGCGCCAGTACCCTCGCAGCTCTTCGAGGCAACGCTTCTCGGTCTCCCCCTCGCATACCACGAGTATGCGCGGGAGCATCTGCAGGCTGCCATGCCTGCGTGCGATCCTCGGAGCTCTGGGTATCCTGCGCCTACGCGCCACGATGAAGCCCCTCCGCCACCAGGCGAGCCAGATCGCCGAGCACGGGTACGCCACGCAGGCGACCGTGCTCGTGGGCGCGCCGGAGATCCTCACGTGCTCGCACGCCCTTGTAGTCCGAGGCCGCTCGCAGCTGCGTAGCGCCGTCTTGCCCCTTATCCGCCAGCACGATCTCATCTGTGCGCAGCCTGGAGAGCAGGCTGCGGTCGTGGGTGGTGAAGAGGAGCTGTGCACCCCTGGGATTGGTCTGAGGGCTGGTGAACAGGTCCACCAACGCTCCGCAGAGATCTGGGTGCAAGCTGGTGTCGATCTCATCGATCACGAGCAGGCGACCTTCACGCAGCAGCGTCAGCAGGTCGTTGAGGCGGGAGAGCAGGATCCATGTGCCGCGACTCTCGAGCCCGGGATCCAGCTCCCATTCGTCCGTCGTTGTGCCATGCAAGAGGCGTAGCTCCCGCGGAATGCCGCGCTCCTCCAGAGCGGAGGACATCTCCTCCAAGAGTTCCCGATGCAGGACACCTGAGTACTGCGAGCGCATCTCCTTGACTGCCTCTGGTCGCTCCACCTCTCGCAGCCCCACCACGCCCACGTCGGCCGCAGCCAGGAGCTTCAATACGGTCTCTCGGAGCCCCAGGTCAAGAATTGGATCACCGGGAAAGAACAGCGGATGCCCGCGCAGCTCCACCGGCGTATCGCCGATGATCCCGGCCGAGATGGCACGGTACACCCGGCCCAGCTGCTCGTGGTTGAACTGGGCGGCGGTGGACAGAAACAGGCTGTTCGGTCGTGTAGCGTCTATGATCTGTCGCCGTTGGTCGCGGAGACCCGGGCCCCGATACCAAGGGTCCCGCTCTTGATGGTCGCGATGGAACAGCACTCGACGAGTCCCTCTCGGCCAGGCGTAGAGCCACTCCTCGATGAAGCCTGCGGCCGACAGCCGGAAGCCGTAGTGGTGTCGCACGCCATCGACCAGCAGATCGATATCCATCGTCGTAGGCGGCGCATCCGCCCCTTTCCGCATTCGCCATGGATTCCAGGGGGCTGGCTGGTCCGGACGCAGGCCCGTGAAGGACTGGGCGACAGCGCTGCGCATGTGCAGCAATGCGAGCAGCAGGTTCGTCTTTCCGGAGGCGTTTGCACCCCACACGCCCACCACGGGCAGTACGCCATGGGGCGCGCCGGGAGCCGGCAGCCGCCAGGAAGGCTCGTCACGACGGGCTGTCGAGGCGAAATTCAGCTCCGCACGGTCGCGGAAAGACAGGTGGTTCTCGATTCCGAAGCGAAGGAACATGGCGGACCTCCACCCACATGCTATGTCAGCCGCACGTATCTGCAACGCATTTCTGCCAACTCTTTCCAGAAATGGCCTTTTGTTTCAGCCTCCAGCAGGAGAGGCCATCGAGGAGCTGGACCTTTCCGGACACAAGCGTGTGGGCTCACCGTTCCAGAATGTCGATCCGCCTCGCCAAGCTCGTCTTACGGACGTGAGCTGCGCGGAGCGCCTTGAGACGACGGTGCCAGCTATCCTGGGCACCAGACCTGACAGCCAAGTCACGGAGGTCGGCGAGGATGACGACGACCTGATCGTAGGCCTTGGGCTGCCGGGTGGCGATCAGCTCATCGACCTCGCTCCACAGCTCGTCTTCCCGGCCTGCGAGGCTGTCGAGGTGCCGCTCGCGAGCCGCCGCTCTGCGCTCCGCTTCCCGCCGCGCTCGCGCAGCCCGCTCTCGCTCCAGCCGTTCTTCACGTTCTTCCGCTCGGAGCTCCGCTCGGTCGATCAGACTGCCGGTGTTCCTGGCGGAGTTCGTCGCGCGCTGGGGGACGAGGAGATCGGCGCGCAGCAGCTTGCGCAGCTCCCAGCGTAGCCGAGCTCCATCACCTCCGAGCACCCGTAGGATCCAGCGGTCCTTCTCGCGCACGTCACGAGAGGCGAGCCAGGACTGGGTCGCCTCAGGCGTCGGCTCCGTCGGCGCCAGCGCTTCGCTCGCCTCTGCGGCCACGGCCAGCAGATCCTCGTCGAGCTGCATGAACTCGGCGAAGGCTTCATGGGCCGCGTCCATCTGGCGCAAGCCGGGGGGGATTGGGGGCTCGTCCTCTTCGTCATCGATCTCGCCGAGCTGCACGGCAACGAGCCAGGCCAGGTACAGGCAGCGAAGATCGCCCGCGGCGAGCGCCTCACGGAGCGGGAGCAGCGATCCGAGCTGGCCCTCACCGTCGATCCAGTCACCAGGATCCTCGTCCTGGAGGAGGAAGTGCAGGCAGGTGTGCTGCCCGTGGTCTCGCCACGAGAAGACCTCACTCCGGTACGGCGCCATGAGCTCTGCCGACAGGGCGCCGTGGGGGACGCGGAAGGCCAGCCAGCGGGTGCCCCAGTTGGTGAGGTGCAGGAAGGCGTCGAACCAGCGGGCCAGCATCTGTACCGGATCCGCCTTGAGGTCACCCCACGAGTAGCTGTTGGCGAAGCTGGTGGCGGTGATGGTGGCGCGGCTGGAGATGTCGCGCAGGTCGCACTGGGCGCGCTCGCCCAGCGGCTGGTCGATGGTGCGGAACTCGTAGTACTGGTACTCGCTCATCGTGGGGTAACGCTCATGAGAAGAAAATCGGACGCCGGTGGCTGTGCTTCGACGGGGGGAGCTTCGACAGCGCCGCTCGCTGCTCGGCGCTCCCAGCACGCAGCGCCTTGGGCAGCAGCTGTCCAGCGCCATAACCCCGTCCACGAAGGTCACACCCAGGATTCCGCAATCAACATGCCATCGGTCGAGCCACCCGCCGCTGACGCTGGACTCGCCAGGCAGGTCACGGGTTCTTCGGGACGATCCCAGCGGACATCAGCGCCACGATGCCCTCGTTGGTGCGTACCTCGACGCCCAAAGATGTCGATAATCCAGGAGGGCTGCCCGGCGGTCAGGCCGCTTCCCGCCACTTGTACCGAGATGCAGGCCGCCCACCCGTGGCAGGGCTGCCACCTTGGCATCGCGCGAGGACCTCACTGACGGGGAGCGCCCGTCGGGAGTGTCCTTTCCCAAGGGCAGGTGGCACCTGTCGATGTGGTAGTGGGCGATGAGCTCGCCGAGCAGCCTGCAGAGGTGTGCCTCCCCCAGGACGACAACGTGGAATGTGCAGACTGCGTCCGACATCTCTCGGCGTACGCTGCCGATCCACCTCTCAGCCACCGGATTTGCCAAGGCGACCGGTACAGCGTCTGACGTAATCCGGATGAATCGCGAATCCACGCTGGCTGGGGCGGGTGCCGGTACTCCGTGAGGCGCGGGAGTTGCGGGCGCAAGGGCAATCCGTAGCCTCCGCAGCGCGGGAGCTGGGCATGGCAGCGACGACGCTCTTCGCATGGCTGAAGGCGAAGGAGAAGGAGAAGGAGAAGGAGAAGGAGAAGGAGAAGGAGAAGGAGAGCGCGCAGAAGAACCGGGGCGCGCAGCTCGGGCTGGACCCCTTCGTCGGTGAGCGCAGTGTTGTAGGAGCGGCCTCCTCTGCCTCGCCGTGCCCGCGTCGCCATAGCGGGCGAGACGGCGTAGCCCGTGAGGCTGCCGGCTGTCCCTCGGCGCAGCTGCTCGCCTGGAAGATGGCGCGGCGACAGCTGATACTGGGGGGCCCGGCGCGGATGCACTTCCAGGCCGCCAATTGAGCCCGCATCGCGCTGGCCGTAGATCGCCCCGCTCCTCACCTGCTGGGAGGGCGCCAGCGCCCAGGCGTTCGCTCATCACAGCACCATGGCGAAGTCGGCCGCCAGATCTGACGAGCATCGCCTCCAGCCCCTCATTCCTGAGAGATCCTGAGCGCTGATCTCGAATTTCTCTCTGGCCGTTTT
>CAYVQL010000523.1:0-4893 GCA_964454135.1 uncultured Enterobacterales bacterium
CAACATGCGCCTTCGGCGCATCCCCCCCTGCCGCATCCGCGGCAGGAAGTGCACGTGTGGGTACGTCGGTGGAAGAGTGAACAGGTATCTCCAAGCACGTGCACTAGCGCGCTTCGGGTCGTGCGAAATCCCGGCTCTCGCTGGAGTCGAGGAAATCCTGCAGGATGACCGCGGCGGCAGCCTGGTCGATGCGCTGCTTGCGCTTGCGGCGCGACATGTCCTGGGCCAGCAACCTGCGCTCCGCCTCCACCGAGCTGAAGCGCTCGTCGTGGTAGGCCAGCGGCAGCCCGCTGGCAGCAGAGAGCGCGTCGCCCACCTGGCGCGCCAGGCGGGTGGAGCGGGTCTCCTGGCCGTCCAGGGCCAGGGGCAGGCCCACCACCAGGCCCACGATGTCGTGGCTGGCGAGCAGGGGCAGCAGGCGGGCGACGTCCTTGTTGACGCCCTTGCGCTTCAGGGTGGCCAGGGGCCTGGCCAGCAGGCGCAGGGGACCGCAGACGGCCATGCCGATGGTCTTGGTGCCCACGTCCAGGGCCATCAGGGATCCGGCGGGGAGGGGAGACATGGCATCGGATGATAGCTGAGCTTTTCCCAAACCGCAGGAGGCGTCGTGATCCAGGTCGAGATCCTCTCCCAGGGAGACGAGGTGGTCAGTGGTCAGGTGGTGGACAGCAACGCCGCCGAGATCGCCCGCGCCGTGGAAGGCCTGGGCCTTCACGTCCTGCGCCATGGGGCGGTGCGCGACGACGCACAACAGATCGCGGCAGCCCTGCGCTGCGCCGCGGGCCGGGCGCAGGAGGTGATCTGCACCGGCGGGCTGGGCCCGACGCTGGACGACTGCACGGCCGAGGCGGCGGCGCTGGCCTTCGACCTGCCCCTGGAGGAGCGGCCCGCCGCCCTGCAGCAGGTGCAGGCCCGCTACGCCGCCTTCAAGCGCCCGCTGGACGAGGCGGGCCGGCGCCAGGCCCGCATCCCCGCGGGCGCGGCGCTGCTGGAGAACCGCTGGGGCACGGCCCCGGGCTTCGCCGTGGACAGCGGCGGCGCGCGCCTGTGGTTCCTACCCGGCGTGCCGCGAGAGATGCGCCCCATGCTGCGGGCGCACGTGCTGCCGGGCCTGCGGAAGCGCCACGCGACCCAGCCCCGGCGGGTGGTGACCCTGCGCTGCCTGGGCCTGCACGAGAGCCGGCTGCAGCAGTGCCTGCGGCCGCTGCGGCTGCCCCTGGGGCTGCGGCTGGGCTACCGGGCGGTGGTGCCCGAGGTGCAGGTGAAGCTCTACGTCCGGCAGGGAGTGGAGGAGCCGGTGGTCCAGGGAGCCCTGCAAGAGCTGCGCGGAGCCCTGGGCCGGGCGGTCTTCGGCGTCGAGGACGAGCAGGCGGGCCTGCGCAGCGGGCCCATCGCCGCGGTGGTGGGGCGCGCGCTGGCCGCGCGGGGCGAGACCGTGGCCACAGCCGAGAGCTGTACGGCTGGACGGGTGGCGGCGGCCATCACGGCGGTGCCGGGCAGCTCGCAGTGGTTCATGGAGGGCGCCGTGGTATACAGCGACGCGGCCAAGCGGCGGCAGTGCGGCGTGCCTCCGGAGGTGCTGGAGACCCATGGGGCGGTGAGCGAGCCGGTGGCGCGCGCTCTGGCCGAGGGTATCCGGCGGCGGGCTGGAACCAGTTGGGGGTTGTCGGCTACCGGGATCGCGGGGCCCGGAGGTGGGACCGAGGAAAAGCCGTTGGGTACGGTGCACATCGCGGTAGCTGGCGCTGGGGGAACGACGTGGCGGCGGCTGCGGTTGCCTGGGGATCGGGAGATGGTGATGGGGTTGACGGTGGGTAGTGTGCTGGATCTGCTGCGGAGGAGGTTGGAGGGGGGCGCTCATTTGTAGGCGGAGCAGCGCTCCAGCAGCTTGTGGTTCCTGTTGTCGTCCCAGCCCACCCAGTCTCGATCATTGATCCACAGGCAGACCTGGGTACGCAGCTCTTCGACGAGCTCGGGCATCTCTTCGGCCAGGTTCTCGGTCTCTCCCGGATCCGCAGCCAGGTCGTACAGGTCGTCGAACTCACCCGGGAAGGCGCTGCCGGCGCTCTGGTAGGGCTCGCACGCGGAGTTCCCCTGCATACCGGCCACGGTGTATTTGTAGTCGCCTGAGATGACCCCCGCGGCCTCGGTGCCGCGCTCGAAGTAGGCCACGCGCTCGGTCTCCACGCCGCTTGTCATGGTGTCCAGCAGCGAGTGGCCGCCCAGATTCCCCGACCAGTCGAAGGCATCGACAATTTCCGTGATGGTGGGGGCGACGTTGACGATGCTGGTCCAGCCATCGAGCACCTGGCCCTCGGGTATCAAGCCAGGTGCGCGGAAGGCGTAGACCACGTTCAAGGCGCTGTTGAACGCCGAGCAGCCGTGGAAGAAGTAGTTGTAGTGCTCGGCCAAGCCTTCGCCGTGGTCGGAGCCGAAGACGATCAAGGCGTCCTCGTAGCGATCCACCGCGCGCAGGGTGTCGAAGACGTCGGCGATGTTTTCGTCCATATCGCGCAGCTGGCTGGCATACACTGCTTCCAGGTGCACGAGGTCCTCCTCGGAGAAAGGCATGGTACCGAGGATCACCTTGAAGGCGTCGGCCTGGCTGGACGCATCCAGACGGCCCTCGTAGCTGTGGGGATGGAACTCCTCGTACCATTCGTCGACCGAGTGGTAGGGATCATGGGGTTGGTTGAGGTGCAGCCAGACGAAGATCCGCTCCTCGGGGATCAGGGTCTTGAGCCGATAGTTGAGCCTGTCCGTCAACAGGCGGTCGCGCTCCGCCAGGCCCGAGAGGCCTCCAACCGTGGCGGCATCGGCGCAGACACGCTCGTCCATGCCCACTTCCATCACGCAGCACATATTGGCCGAGTAGCCCAGCGTGTGGTAGCCGGCGTCCTTGAAGCGCTTGGCCAGGTGGGTGGTGTTGGCGTTGCAGCTGCCGCCGTTGGTGCGAACGCCGTGGTCGCGGGGGTAGCTGCCCGTGGACAGGGAGCTGAGGGCGACCCGGGTGAGGCTACGCGTGCTGAGCACATGACGGAAGACCGTGGATTCGTCGAAGAAGGACCAGATGTTGGGCGCTGTCACCCATTGATCCTCGTTGCCCATCAGCATGCGCGCGTTGGTGGTGTCGGTGGTGATCAACACCACCGTGTCGTAGGCGGGGCGCTCTTGCGCGCAGGCTGCCAGGCTCAGGCAGACGCCTGCCAACAGCGCGCTGCACGGCGCTCGGCTTCGGTGGGATCCGGACTCCGGCAAAGAGCAAGCCAGTGGTGGCGGGGGCCCTACATCGTAACGCCGGTTTCCGGCGTCCGCAGGCCTGCGGCCCGCCCCGCCGGTGTCAGAGCCCTGCGCGGTCCTCGCCTGGAGATCCAGCGCTGCGGTCGGCCCGCGGGCGCGCGCACCGGTTCCTCCTGGCAGGGCGCCGCTCCGCTCGGTTCGCGGCGAGCACGCTGGGCGTGCGCTCGCGCTGGGGAGCTTCGACGATCCCGGCGACGATGAACATGTCATCCGCCCAGTCGGAGAGCCAGGTGAACAGGTCCTGGAAGCCCACGTCGGGCTGCTCAGCGCGCTGCAGCGTGTCCGGATCGAGGCCCTGCAGCAGATCGCTGATGCGCCCCCAGGGCGCATCTCCTTGCATGGCCGTGCCCAGCAGCTCCGGAGCGCCTCTCCTGTCCGCGCCTTGCACCTTGGCCCGGGCGCGTTGCGCGCGGCGGTGGGGCACCTGCAGCTCATCGAGGCAGCCCGGCGTTTCACGTCGGGGCCGGAGCTCGTCGTCACCGCAGCAGGCGCCGGGGGGGAGGGGGGGGCGGGCGCTGTCCCGCTCTCCCTCGCGGCCCGCGCTGCGACCCCTGCAAGCAGAACCCTCCCCGTCGATCGGGAGCCAGGCCGGAGAGACGTCATCCCCCAGGGCTCCCGCGGCGCTGGCGATGTCCGGGTCGGCCAGCTTGGCGTCTTCCTCGGGAAGCGGCTGACGGGGCCGCCTTTTTCCCTTGCCCCTGCCCTTGCCCCTGCCCTTGCGGAAAGGTCGGTCGCCAGACAGTCCGGAAACCTGCAGCGGGGTTTCGGCGGCGCTTGTCTCAGCCTCCATCTCGGCCGTCAGCGAGGCTGCGGGCTGCGGGGGCTCTCGCGCATCGCCAGGTGCCGTCTCCTCGACAGCACATGAGAAACAGAGTGCGCAGATCAGGATCGCGTTGCGGCGGTGCAGGACGTAGGACATGCTTCCTCCCGGTGGTGCGGCCTCGCCTCGGGTGAGCGTGAACCGCTGCGTTGTTCGACCTTCAAAACACGCCGCAGAGCGAGGGCCCTCCTCATTCCACGGGGTGTGAAAGAGGAGTGAAGGAGGGGTGGTCGTGGTGGTGAGCCGTGGTCGTGGTCGTGCGCCTTGTTTGCGTTGGGCGCGGCGCTACGTGGACGCCGCGGGCAGGCGCGCCTCGGCGGCCGCGCCCGCTGAGGAGCCGACCACGGCCCCGCCCGCTGGCTTCAAGAGCTTGGGATGATGGAGGCTGTAGACGCCGCGGTGCTTGTGGCGCTGGTGGGGATTCCTACGACGCGCCCAATGAGCAGGTGGCTGTCGAGTTGCGCCGTGGGCGCCTCACCTGCAGCCCTGGGCCCGGTTCAGGTCCCACGACGTGGCCCGGATCACCATGCGCTGCCGCCCGGATCACCATGCGCTGCCGTTGTCACAACCAGTACCAGACGCGTCTCGACTTTGGCGCGGCCCGCATCGAGGGGCACGTGGCTGCCCGGCGTGGCTCTGCTATGAGGGAAGCGCTTGGCGGGGGTGGTCCCAAGATCCTGGCGCGTGAGGGGGCCATACAGGTGGCGCTTGACACCTGGGGACCGGGAGGGACGGAGCGGCCTTGGTCATCGTTTGGGGGCATTTGGCGGCCC
>CAYVQL010000524.1:0-4838 GCA_964454135.1 uncultured Enterobacterales bacterium
GCCAACGGGCGTCTCCGCAACCCGCCCAACGATGCGAAGGCCATGGCTGCCAAGCTGCGTGAGCTTGGCTTCACCGTCACGCTGAAGCCCGACCTCGACCAGAACGCGATGAAGAAGGCCATCATCGACTTCGGGCGCCGTCTCGAAGCGGGCGGTGTTGGGCTTTTCTTCTACGCCGGCCACGGGCTCCAGCACCAGGGACGCAACTACCTGGTGCCCTTGCGCGCAGACATCAACAACGAAGCCTACATCGATGTGATGGCCGTGGACGCCAACCTTGTGCTCGCGGGTATGGAGGCCGCGAAGAACAGGCTGAACATCGTGATCCTGGACGCTTGCAGGAACAACCCTTTCGCGTCCCGTTTTCGCTCGGTGAACCGGGGCTTGGCCCAGCTCAACGCACCCACGGGCACCTTCATCGCCTTTGCCACCGGCCCCGGCGACGTGGCTGAAGACGGTTCAGGAGCCAACAGCAGCTTCTCAGGCGCACTGGTTCAGCGGCTGGGCACCAAGGGCGCCAAGCTCGAAGAGGTGTTCAAGAGCGTGCGGCAGGACGTCTACCAGGTCACGGGAGGTTCGCAGACTCCCTGGACTAACAACTCTGTGATGGGTGATTTCTACTTTACGATGGCAGAGCCCATGGAGGTCGCCAGCAACGCTACCGTTGGCTCGTCTTCCTCCTCAAGCAGCAGTAGCTCGTCGCGCCATTCGGGCAGCAGCACGAAAGGCTCGAAGGCAGGCGGTGGTTCGTCTTCCTCCTCAAGCAGCAGTAGCTCGTCCACCCAGCGCACTACCATCCCCACCCTTGTTGTGGATAGCCTTATTCGCAGAAACACTAACATCAAGTCCTGCTTCCTGGCACACCAGAAGACCCACGGCGAACTGCCCTCGGTCACGCTGCGTTTCTGCGTGCAGCCTACGGGTAAGGTCTCCTCCGCCTCGCTGCGAGAGGCGGCCTACCAGGGCTCGTCTCTGGAGTCCTGCCTGTCGGGAAGCATCAAGCTGATCGAGTTCCCGCCCTTCAGTGGACCGGCCTACGACTTGAACTACCCCTTCAGGCTTTGAAATACTCCGGCAAGCCCGGGGGCCTGGGATCTCCATGCGCGTGATAGTGTCGGCGCCCCTGGCCTTGGAGGATTCGATGGCCGAGCCACTTTGGAGATCAGTCTCGCCAGAAGGTTATGGTTGAAGAGTTCTTGACTGCGCTGGACGCGAGCGGCCTGCGCCGGGTCGGGCTTGGGCTCGCCTAGTATGAGCTGTCAAGAAGGTGTTCTACAACGGCCCTGACAAGATGGCGTAGGCCAGCAACCGCGAGTTGCTCCGTGGATTGGCCCTGGACACGCCCAGCGCCTTGGCGGTGGGGGGGGGGGGTGGGGCCGGGGCCCCGCCCGGGGCGTGGGGGGGGGGGGTGAGCCCGTGCCCCCGTCCGACATCGCCAGGGCCGGGCGAAGGTCCAGTTCCACCCTGGCCTGGGCCTGCCAGCTGCAACGGCCGCGCACCTGCAACCGCTGAACACCTCGAACTACCCATGCCTGCAACCCGCTTCCAGTCTGTCGCGGGCGGTCAGCTCTTCCCCCCAGGGGGCAGGTGGCATCCAGCGCGTCTTCCACATCCTCCGGCAGGGGCGCGGTGTAGATCATCGTTGAGCGCAAGTCGGTGTGTCCGAGCTGGGCGGAAACCAGCCTCAGGTCCCCCTTCTCCTTCCAGAGCGCCAGGCCCAGCCCGTGACGGGCTGCATGGCAGCCCCGCCCCTTCATGTCCAGGCCCACTGCTCGGAGCGCCTTCTTCCAGCGCCGCCAGCCCGTGCTCCTGGTCATAGGCGTCGGTGACCGCACCGTGCCGGGGAAGAGAGCGCCGTCGGGCTCGGTAGGCAAGAACGCGAGGTACTCCTCCAGCACCGCCTTCATCGGGACGGGGATCTGGACGGTGCGGGGTTTGCCTCCCTTGGCTCGCCGGGCACGAACCTCGCGCCGACCTCGCCCGACTCGACTCGGACATCGCCGATTCGGAGCGCGCAGGCGGCCCCGATCCGGATGCGGCGGTCAGGAACCGCAGACAGAACACAGTGTCGCGTCGCTCCCTCCAGAGCCTGCTGGCCTTGGCCAGCTCGACGCCAGCACCTCGGGATCAGGGCGCACGCAGGTCATCAAGCTCGTCCTTCCCCAGCTTCTGCGGATCGGTGTTGAGCCCGTGGTGCGCATCGCAAGCCGGGGCCCCGAGGCCGGGCGAGATCACGGTGAACGAGCCTTTTCGGCCGCCTGCAAACAGGTGTGCAAACTCCGCAAACCCAGCCTCTATCATGCCGAATACGACGAGCGCCCCGCGCCCCATCCTGCTTCCTAATCAGTAGGCCAGGTGTTCGAGTCACCTCGGGGGTGCCATTAGAAAGCGGGTTTTGGAGGGGTGGGGATCGGCGGGAGGGACGCGGGTCGTACCTGGGTCGTACAGTGGGTGGATCTCGGGGGGTATGCAGAGGTGCGCCAGCGGCGCGGAGGCCTACGGCGGGGGTGGGGATCGTGTGGGTGTGCCTTGCAGATTCCAGTGGCGCCCAGGCTGGTGGTAAAAAGTGCCTCGAAATCTACCAGCGCATGGGTGTGGATGGCTGTTCAATGAGCTTGTCTTGAAAGGAGACAGGTCATGTCCGAACGCACCCAAGCCGTCCTCTCCCCCCTCCTCCTCACGTCACCGCAGGCCGCTGAACGACTGGGCCTGAAGCCGCAGACGCTCAGAAAGTGGAGGTGCCAGGGCGCCGGCCCTCGCTTCGTGCGGCTGGGTACGGGCCCCCGCGCCCGGGCCTGCTACCGCTTGGCCGACCTGGAGGCCTGGCTGGATGCGCGCTCGTTCAGTTCCACAGCTGAGGAGACTGTGGCCCTGACCAGTCAGAGCTGACCTATGGATCGTTCGCTGTCACCGGAGCTCTGTGATGAGACGATGGCTCGCCTGCTGCAGGCTGCTGACAGGCTGCGCTGCATCGCATCGGAACTAGACCGCGAAGGCAGCGGGCTAGCTGGCCTTGCCGCCCGGCTGGGAATGGCTGGAGAGGCCGACTGCGTACCCGGGGAGGGCGACCACGGGGAACAGGAAGGGGGCGCCGATGGCAACCCCTGACCTCCTTGCCCGCCGCCGCCGGTACGCGGATGCCGCCCTGGCCGGGGAGGTGGCCCGGGTGCAGGGAGCTGGGCAGGGGGGGCGGAACAGCGCCCTCCACCTGGCCTCCTGCAGCCTGGGGGAGCTGGTGGGCGCCGATGCGTTGGACCAGGAGCGGGTACGTGCGGAGCTGGCCGCCGCTGCCCTGGCTTGCGGGCTGGGTTCGCGGGAGGCCCGGGCGACCATTCGCAGCGGGCTGCGCCGCGGGATGGCCAACCCGCGCAGGGACCTGCCAAGGGATGTCCTTGGTACGTGCTCCAAGAGGCCCAGCAGAGCGCCGCGCCCCTCACCAGGGGTAGGACGGGGGAGGCGTCCGCAACGCCCTCCAGGTAGCGACGTGGCCGCCCTGTGGGCATCCTGCCGCAACGTGGAGCGGACGGGGGCGCCCTCTGCCGAGCGGGATCCCGACGTGGCAGCCGCCCTCTTCCTGCTGGAGTGCGGCGCGCACCCCTTCGCCGTGGCCGAGCGGGACCTGGCCCGCTGCCTTCCTCAGGAGCTCCCGACCTGGATCCCCCAAACGCGAGGCTGCTCCCTGGCAGTGCCCCTGCTCAACCCTGAGGGGGAGTTGGCCGGCTTGTGGCCGGTGGCGGCGTCGGCGCCCGCCGCTGGCTTCACGGTGCGTGGACTGGTCATGGCGGATCCTGCCGGGGAGGCCCTGCTGCGAGGCGAGGCGCCCCCTGCTGGCTGGTCCTGGGATGGCCGCGTCGTGCTGGCGACCGAGCCCGGGGAGTATCTGCGATGGGCCGCCGCTCCCCGGGAAGGGCGCAGCGTGTATGCCGTGCTGGGCACCTGTCCCTCTTGCTGGTCCGCTGTGGTGGCCCGGTGCGTCCCTGACGGTGCGGAGGTGATCGTGCGGGGCCCGCGTCCCGAACTGGTGGCGAGCGCCCTCCAGGGGCGCTGTAGCGTGAGGTGGTGAGCCATGGATCCGACTGAAGGAACCAGAGAGCGCGGCTCCTTCGTGGTTCGCTTCACCACCTGGCCGAGCCGAGCGGAGCCGGGAAGGGGCCGGCAACGGGATCTCGAGTGGGAGGAGCTGGAGGCCCGCGTGCGCGATCCGAACTGCGAGGCTGGAGAGGGCAAGGCCAAGCTGCCCCAGTGGAGCTTCGCCTCCTTTCGCGGCGACTATCGGAGCGGGGAGCGCTTCCAGCAAGGTCATGCCCTGGCCATCGACTACGACTCTCACCCGGAGCTGGACCCGGACGATCCAAAGCGCGGCAATCCCGAGCTGGACCTGGCAGCTCTCACCGAATGCTGGGGCCGCTGGCGCCGCGTGGTCCACACGACCGCCAGCCATCGACCGGGAGGCGCCCGCTGGCGTGTCTTCCTGTTCCTGGCCCGCCCCGTTGGCGCCGATGAGTACCGGCGCCTCGCCCGCTGGGTGCAGCGCTTCGGGCTGGCCAACGGCGCCCCGGGGCTCGAAGCGGACGACAGCTGGCACCAGGCCGCGCAGGGCTGGTACGTGCCCGCCCGTCATCCGCACTACCAGGGAGAGTGCTGCGAGGGGGAGCTGCTGGACGTGGATGCATGCCTGGCCGAGCTTGCCGAGGCGGAAGACCAGGAGCAGGCCGAGCCGGAAGACGACGGCGACAAGCCCGCGGCGGACGTCGCCGCCTGGGGCTGGGTGAGCCCTGATGCTTCCTGGCTGGAGGAGAAGCCTCCACCACGAAGATACCTGCTTCACGAAGGGGGGC
>CAYVQL010000525.1:0-4837 GCA_964454135.1 uncultured Enterobacterales bacterium
GCCGAGGGGCTGGAATCGGTGGAGAAAACTGCCGTTCGAGTTTTCGCACAGGACGAGGTCTACTGCACGCGATCGCGCTCCCCCTACAACTGCCAGGGCTGCCGCCTGCTCACCGAGGCGGAATGGGAGTACGCGGCGCGGGCGAGTACCAGTAGCGCGTTCAGCAACGGCGGGAACATGAACGAGGACGATCTGCAGGAGTGCAGCGGCGGCCTGCTGCTGGACAATGGCACCTACCTGGACGACATCGCAGTGTACTGCGGCAACGATCCTGACCAACCCGAGGAGGTGGGCTCGAAGGACCCCAATCCCTGGGGCCTGTACGGCATGCACGGCAATGTGCGGGAGTGGTGCCACGACCGGTACGATGGCTACGAGGATTATTCGGAGGACCCATGGGGACCTACGGACGGTTCCGACCGTGTGGTACGCGGCGGTTCCTGGTTCGCCTACCCGCGGTTCCTGCGCTCTGCGAACCGCGGCAGGAGCGACCCGGGCGAAGGTGCCGGCAACCTCGGATTCCGCCTGGCGAGAACGGAATGACCCTTTTCCATTTTGCCCTTTGACCATTCTCCGCCGCCGAAACGGCGGGCAGGGAGCCCAGGGCGGGACGCGGACCTCTCTCGCCGGCGGCTACCGGCAGCGGGCTGCAGGCGAGCGCCGATCCACTCTGGAGGTCTCGCTCGACCAGGAGCGGGACCTCCTTCGCCAGCGCGGTGCTGTCATCGCTGCAGGGCTGCAGCCAGCCGTGGTCAGTGCCATCGTGGGTTCTCCCTGGGACGCCTCCTCGCGCTGCGCTACTTGTGTTGAGGAGGTCAACATGTTCTTGCTGGTCATTTTTGTCCTGGGCTGCACCCCCGACGAACCCATGAAGCCCGACCCATCAGCGGAGGCGCCGCCGCTGGAGCCCTCCGACGTCGAGGTGGTCTCCCGCGTACAGCTGCCCTCAACCCTCCTGCCCCACTGCCTGCACGGCCTGGATCCCCACAACCTGGCGGTCAACCCCGACACCCCGGGGGGCTACGGCATCAGCCTGATGCCTCGCTACGACCTGCTGCGCTTCATGGGCTTCCAGAGAGTCGACATCGTGAAGTCCGTCAACGGTCTTTCCCTCGGTAGCGCCGAGCAGTGGTTCCAGGCCCGCCTGGGTGTGCAGGGCGCTACGGAGTGCGCCTGGCTGGTTCGTCGCAGAGACGGAGACATCCTGCTGCGGGGAAGCATCATGCCGGCGGAGGACGAACCCCTGGTCCTGCGCTACGAGGCAGACGACTCTACCCTGCTCTCTCGCAGCGCCGTGTGGGCCTGGCTGTCCGATCCCTACGGCGGCAGGCTCCTATTCGTGGCCCCGAGCCAGCGTGGAGGTGGCGCCCGGGTGGCCGACAAGACTGCTTCGCTACTCCTGGCGGGCCTGTATCCGGGCAGCAAGGTGGCCGTCCTGGCCATCGGGGAATCGCAGGTGAACTCCTCCAAAACGTACCAGAGCGCGATGGCGGCCATGCTCACCGAATCCTCGGTCACCTGGCGGCTGCAGGTGGACGGCCAGAAGGTGGAGCATACCTTCCACATCGAGGGGCCAGCCCTGGAGGTCCCCGCAGAGTAGGAGCCAGCCGCCACCAGCCAGGCCTTTGACGCATCCTGCGCAGGGGCGAGGAGCTGGAGCTGGTGGAAGAGGCTGAAGGACTGATTCAGCGCTCGTCTGCCCCGAGGTCCCACGGACCTGTGGTTCGGCACAATCCGATCCCAGGCGCACGATGTCGGATATCCATGAGGTACAGGGCGAGACTCACCGCAGCCCCCTACGCCGGCCCTCCCGCCCAGCTCCCTTCCATCGCCACGGCAGGCCCCGAGACCAGCATGGCCCGGGCACGCGGCCGCAAGCTCGGCGGCACCACCAGCACCGGCCCGAGCCCGCCGCCGTCGATTTCCTTCCACCCGGATGCCGCCGGGTGCCTGGTCTCGCCGTCGATGTGGAGGAGCATGCGGTGGGCGCCGTCGGGATACCGAGAATGGGGGGATCTCGGAAGCCAGAGGAGCCCACGGGCTGCCGGCTGCGTCCAGTCATGGGGCTGCTCTCCGCTGAAGGCATCGTTGGGGGTAGTGGCAGGCTGGCCTTTCTCGCCAGGTGCCTGGCGGCATGGACTGGGCTCCGACATGGCGTTTCTTGGCGCGGTGTGGAATCCCCGGTGTTGCGCTGTCGTGCTGGAAGGCTTCAGGGCCAGCAGGGACGCCCAGTGAGTGTGGAATGACCGACCTGGAGGCCGATGCGCGCCGGCTCTTGCATGGCGGTTTCAGTGCTGGCCTGCTGTACCCTGCTGGTGCTTGCGCTACAGGCCTTGGTAGCTTGGGCCAACGGCCTGGCGCCCATTCTGAGAAGTAGGCCTTGTACCCCGCTACACCTACTTGCGAAGCGAGGAGTCCCAGGTTGCGAGCACTGGGTGCCGTGTGCCCGGCGAGCCCGCAGTTCTCCCGGAGCGTACCCCGGCGGCGCTCACCGGCCTGGACTCCGAATCCTGGCTTTGCCATACTCCGAGATGCTCTTTCGCCGGATCGGCATCGAGATCATGAACTCGCGCACCTACCTCGCCTTCGTCATCCCGCTGCTCGCCCTCGCCTGCGACAAGGACAAGCGCAAGAAGCCCTCGACCGACGACACGGCGTCTACCCACGACACCGGCCCCGAAGGCGGTCCGGATCCCGATTGCGATACCGGCCACCTCGAAGACGACGGCGAGTGCGTGCCCGCCGCCTGCGGCAGCGGCACCTGGGGGAACCTGGAGGTGGATGAGAGCACGGTGTACGTGAACATCACGGCCGCGGAGGGTGGCGACGGCAGCGAGGGGGCGCCCTTCTCTTCGATCCAGGACGGGCTGGACGCGGCGGGAGACATAGACGGGGGCATGGTGGCGGTGGCGGCGGGGACTTACCCGGAGACGCTGGAGCTGGACGGAGGCTACCACGGCGTCCGCCTCGCAGGACGATGCAGAGAGCTGGTCTCGATCGACGCCAGCGGCGGCGGTGAGGACACGCCGGGTATCTATGCGAACCTCGGGAACTCGGAGGTCGAGCTCTCAGGCGTGACGGTGAGCGGATCGCAGTACATCGGGGTGTCGGTCGGATCGGGCGTCTTGAGGATCCGGGATTCCGCGGTAGTGGGGAGCGGGTACGTCGGTGTCTGGGCATGCCAACATGGAGCCTACGATACGTTGCTCTCGATGGAGGGCTGCGAGGTCGGGGGGAACTCAAGGGGGGGCGTGTTCGCGCTGGACTCCGACACCACGGTCTCCCTGACGGAGACTGCGATAGTGGACACGTTGCCCGATGAGAAAGGGGATTTCGGGTATGGCATTCTCGTGCAGGACGGCGCGAATCTGGACGCGGAGGCTTGCGAGGTAGCGAGGAATTCCGCCATCGGCGTATTCGTGCTGGACTCCGGCAGCTCGGTCGCCTTGCGGGAGACGATCATCGAGGACACCAAGCCCGATGAGAACGGGAATGGTGGAATGGGCATCCAGGTCCAGGACGGGGCGAGCCTGGACGCAGAGGCCTGCGTGGTCAGGGGGAACACCAACATGGGTCTGAGCGTGAACGATCCCGGCACCTCTGCCTACATCAAGGAGACGACCATCGAGAACACCCAGCCCAAGGCGAGCGGGGGAGGGGGGTACGGCATCACGATCAACGAAGAGGCGACGCTGGACGTCGAGGGCTGCGAGGTGAATGGGAACACCGGCGCGGGCGTGGTTGCAGTGGATCCCGGCACGTCGGTCGCTCTTCGGGAGACGGCCATCGAAGACACCCAGCCCCACGAGGACGGGACGAAGGGGTACGGTCTATACGTCGCCGACGGCGCGAGCCTGTACGCAGAGGGCTGCGAGGTCAGGGGCAACGCGGCTGTGGGCGTGAAGGCGTACAACTCCGAGGAAATGCACGGCACATCGATCGTACTCCAGGAGACGAGCATCGAGGAGACCCGAGCGCAAGCGGACGGGGAGGGCGGATTCGGCATCGAGGTCTCGGCTGGCGCGGCCTTGGACGCGGAGGCCTGCGTGGTCGGGTGGAACGCCAACCTGGGGCTGGCCGTGTATGACTCCGGCACTTCGGTCGTGCTGCGGGAGACGAGCGTCGAGGACAACCAGCCCCTGGCGAGCCTGGCGGGCGGGATTGGCGTCCAGGTCTGCGAGGGCGCGAGCCTGGTAGCGGAGAGCTGCGGGATCAAGAGGAACACGGCGGTGGGCCTGCTCGCGGCCCACTCGGGCACCTCGGTCACGCTGAGGGAAACTGCCATCAAAGACAACCTCTCTGGCGGGTACGGGGCTGCTGGATTCGGCATCCAGCTCTACGACGGTGCGAACCTGGAGGCAGAGGGCGGAGAGGTCGTCGGGAACGTCAGCGCAGGCCTGGTCGCGGACGGACCGGGCACTTCGGCCACGCTGCGAGAGACGAAGTTCGCCTCCACGACGACCGGAGAGATCTTCACCAGCGGCATGGGCATCGTCGTCCAGGCATTCGCATCGGTCGTGGCGACGGGCATCGAGGTGTCATCGAACCAGGGGCCTGGGCTCTACGCCACCGAAAAACATACGCTGATCAGCTGCTCGGATTGCACGATCCGGGACAACCAGTTCGCCGGAACGGTCGTGGTCGCGGGCGCGTCCCTCCAGCTCGCCGATTCCATCATCGAGGGGACCGTCGCGCAGGAGAACCTGGGAGGCGCCATCGGCCTCTACGCCGCCCCCTGGGTTGGCAGACCTCCGACATTGTCGGTCACCGGCACCACCATCCAGGACAACGCCATCGCTGGCGTCTGGCTCTCCGGCCAGGGCAGCTACTCGCTCTC
>CAYVQL010000526.1:0-4835 GCA_964454135.1 uncultured Enterobacterales bacterium
GCTGTTGTTTCAACCATCTAAGCCGCATATCGGCTTATCCAGACACAGATGGCCGAGCCGGACTGGGAGTACGTCCATCGAGAGCTTCGTCGGAAAGGCGTGACGCTGCTGCTGCTGTGGCAGGAGTACAAGGAGTCGCATCCCGACGATGGCTACCAGTACAGCGCTTTCTGCGGTCATTACCGAAAGTTCCGGTCCAAACTGGACGTGGTGCTCCGTCAGGAGCACAAGGCCGGCGAGAAGTTGTTCGTGGACTACTCGGGCGACGGGATCGGGATCGTGGATCCGGCCACCGGCGAGCCGTGGGAGGCGCAGCTGTTCGTCGCGACGCTCGGCGCGAGCAGCTACACCTTCGCCGAGGCGACGCCCACGCAGGAACTGCGTTGGTGGATCGAGGCGCACATCCACACGTTCGAGCACCTGGGGGGAGTGACGGAGATCACGGTGCCGGACAACACCAGAACCGCCGTGACGCAGCCTTGCCGGTACGAACCCGATCTGAACCCCACGTACTTGGAGATGGCGCAGCACTACGGGACGGCTGTGATTCCGGCGAGGAGCCGCAAGCCGCGGGACAAGGCCAAGGTGGAGAGCGGAGTGTTGATCGCTCAGCGCTGGATCCTGGCCGCCTTGCGCAACCACACCTTCTTCAGCCTTCAGCAGGCCAACGAGGCCATCGCCGTCAAGGTCGATGAGCTCAACGACCGCAAATTCCAGAAGTTGCCTTCCACTCGACGGCAGCTGTTCGAATCGCTCGACAAGCCCGCTTTGAAGGCGCTCCCAGCGAAACGCTACGAAATCGCGGAGTGGTCTCGCCCCCGCGCGAACATCGACTATCACGTCGAGATCGAACATCACTTCTACAGCGTCCCATACCAGTTGCGCGGCGAACGCTTGGACGCACGCCGGACCACCACGACCATCGAGATTCTCTTCAAGGGGCGCCGCGTCGCCTCCCATCGGCGAAGCTACGTCCTCAACGGCAGCACGACCGTGGTCGAGCACATGCCCAAGTCCCACCGGGAGTACCTGGAGTGGACGCCGAGCAGGATCGTCAGCTGGGCTGGCCGGACGGGCCCGGAGACCGCGCAGCTCGTCGAGCGGATCATGGCTGCCAGAGCTCACCCGGAGCAGGGCTATCGGGCCTGTCTGGGCGTCCTGCGCCTGGGCAGGGCCTACGGCGAGGAGCGATTGGAAGCCGCCAGTGCCAGGGCGATGGCCATCGGCTCATGCTCCTACAAGACCGTCAAGACGATCCTCAACACCGGCACGGATCGGCAGCGAGAGCTGCCTGAGGAAGAGCCGGATCTCACGCTGCCGCCGGACCACGAGAACGTACGAGGCTCGGCCTACTACCAATGAAAAGGAGCGAACAATGCTGCACGAGCAGACGATGCGCAAGTTGATGGACATGAAGATGTACGGCCTCGCCGCCGCCTTCGAACAATATCTGGATGGCCATGCCGATGAGGGCCTGTCCTTCGCGGATCGTTTCGGGCTGATGGTCGACAGGGAGTGGACCGAGCGGCAGGACCGCAAGCTGAAGAGGCGGTTGAGCTTGGCCAAACTGCGCGAACCGGCCTGCGTCGAGGATGTGAACTACCGGCACCCTCGCGGCCTGGACCGCTCGGTGTTCGAGCGGCTCGCGACTTGCCGCTGGATCGAGAACCGAGAGAACCTGGTGCTCACCGGTCCGACCGGGATCGGGAAGACTTGGCTGGTCTGCGCCTTGGCCCACCAGGCTTGCAGACAGGGGCATACTGTCCTTTATAAGCGGTTTCCGCGCCTCATGGAAGAACTGCGGATCGCACGCGGCGAGGGGTCGTACGGCAAGGCCCTGGCCAAGCTCGCCAAGACGAAGCTGCTCATCGTGGACGACTGGGGGCTGGCTCCGCTCGGCGACAGGGAGCGACGGGACATGCTGGAGATCCTCGAAGATCGCCACGGCCGCCACTCCACCGCCATGGCCAGCCAGCTCCCGGTGAAAGTCTGGCACGACACGATAGGCGAGCCGACCATCGCCGACGCGCTTCTGGACCGCCTGGTGCACAGCGCGCACCGGCTCGAGCTGGCAGGAGCCTCGCTCCGAGGGAACAGAGTGCGGGAGATCGAGGAATGAACACGACAACGCCGATTCGGAGGCGCCTAGCCCCGCGGTGCTGGCAGTCCCTGGAGCGCCGCCGTGCCCCGGCAGCGGGTGGTGGTTGGCGCCTAGCCCCGCAGTGCTGGCGGTCCCTGGAGCGCCGCCGTGCCCCGGCAGCGGGTGGTGGTTGGCGCCTAGCCCCGCGGTGCTGGTGGCCCCTGGTGCGCCGCCGTCCCCCGGCAGCGGGTGGTGGTTGGCGCCTAGCTGCGCTTGTCAACCCCCCACCGTCAAAGAACCCCGGACACCTTTTTGGTGGCGGTGAGGCCACGCCTGAGTAGCGGCGGGGCCACGGTAGGTGAGAGGCCATTTCCGGTGGCCTCTCACCTCGCGCATGGTGCGACTCGCCTGCTGACCGAGTCCGGAAGGTGGAAGGATAGCGATGGTTGTCATCCGCCTGCCGGCGGTGCGCAGCCTGCTCTACACGATGGGGCGAATCATGGCGGCGAGGTGTCGCGTAGCGGCGTTTCGCTGCTTCTTGGTGACGCGATGGGTGGCATGGATGCGACGCGCGGCGAGGAGGAACATGGTGCGGTGTTCCCCCGCGGCCTCGTCCTCTATGGTATCGGCGGTGGCGCGCAGCCAGAATGCGCGGTCGAGCGTGCGGTCCGTGTCCATGGCGAGATCGATGAGGCGTCGGACGAGGTCCATGGGATCGGGTGCTTCCTCTTCTTGAAGCTCTCGTTGTTCATCGAGCCGCATGAGCACCATGTCTCCGGCATCCCGTCGAGCCTGCCACAGCTTCTCTGCGAAGAGGAGGCCCTCGTCCTCCATGTCGATCCGCTTGACGATGCCGAGCAGGTAGGGGGCGTCCACGCCTTCCGGAAGCGTGCCTCGCTCGTGCTTGGCCTCGAAGATGGCGCAGCCAGCGAGGATGGCGTCGAGAGGGAAGCCAGCGATGGCGTCTCTGATGTTCCCGTCCGGATCGAGCAGGCCGAGGCGCTCGAAGAACTGGTCGAGGATCTCGCGCCTGATGGGATCGAGGCGCGCCTGCCTGGTGAGGCGGGCCTTCTCCTGCTTGCGGAGGCGTTCTTCGAGGGCGGCTCTGGCTGCCGCGGTCTCTTCGGGTGTCGGGGCAGCCTCGTCGTATCTGCGGGCCCTGAAGTGGCCGTCCTGGTCGTCCTGGGGGCGGTGGTTGAGCGTGCGAGCCCAGGTCAGCACCACCAGGAGGAGGGCCTGTCGGGCGAGCTCGTGGTCGTCGCTGGTGTCAAGCGCGACGCGGGGCGCCATCTGCTGAAAGAGGCCGAAGGCCCCCTCGACGTGGGCGCCATTCTGCGGTCTTCCCTGTGTGCGGCGGATCTTCAACGTGTCACCGAGGGCCTCGATGACTTCGTCGGTGTGGTTGCTGAATCGGTTGTCCAGCAGCTGGGCGATGGGTGGGGCGCCGGAGGTGGCGACGCCATCGTCGAAGGCCTCGGCGACGGCGGCGCCGTCCTCGTTGTCACGGAGCGACATGCCCACCAGGGCGCCGGTGTGGGTATCGACGTTCAGCTCCAGGTTGAAGGTGAAGGTTTGGCCGTCGATGGTGACCGACAGGGGGCTGCCATCGGCTGACCACATGGATCCGGCGAAGAAGGTCTCGAACTGGCCTCTGAGCGCCTTCTCGTCGGGGCGTCGGCCCCTGCGGCGCTTGCGTTTCCGGAGGCCGTGGACATCGAGCACGCTGGCGATGGCAGTCCGGCCCCAGGGGATGCGGAGCTGGAGCTGCACATGGTCGCAGAAGGACCTGAACGAGCCCTTCCAGGTCTTGCAGGCTGCCAGGATGGACTCGATGCGAGGGCCCCTCGTCTTGTCTTGCGGGGCCTTGGCCAGGTTGCCGGGCTCGGGTTTTTCGACGGCATCGCGACCACCGCGCAGCCAGTCCCTCAGCGTGCTCAACGGGATCAGGACGGCCTTGGCGAAGGAGGCCAGGTCGAGCTTGTCGTGCTGCGCGCAGCTGTCCAGGACGAAGTGGCGGAACCCGTCGCTGTAGCGATGCCGCAGCGGACCGCCATGCACGCAGCCGGGATGGTCCATCACGTAGCGGGCCACCTCGCGGGTGATCACCTCCGTCTCGCTCGACGATCGAGGGGGCGGGGGTGCCGCTGGCCTCCCGGGCGGGCGCACGAGCTTCGGCAGGGCGTCGATGATGGCGGCCTTGACCTCATAGGCGCGCGAGCGGCTGGTTCCGGTCACCGCGATGGCAGCCTTGGCCGTCGGATGCGGGAGATCATGAGCGGCGAGGAGGGGAATCGAGACGAGAAGGAGCCCGGCCGCGAGGGTGGGTGGGACGGCGGAGCTCTCGGAAGATAGGTGAGGCATGGTCCTGTGGGGTGGCAGGAAGTCCGTGAGAAGACACCCTGATATCCCGCCCCCGGACCACCTCTCCTCGCCGTCACTCGTCTTGGTGCCGCGCGTCCGCCCGCTGTCGTTCGTAGCCCGCCAGTTCGCCCCAGCCGGTCTTCCTCCGGCGCTCATCCGAGAACGTGGTCCGGCGCCGGCGCGAGGGCGCCGCCTCTCCTGTCCGTGCGCGGCTCGCCGCCTTGCGGCAGGCGGCGGAGCAGTAGCGAGCATCTCTGCGGGAATACCGGAAATAGTGCTGACAGTACCGGCATTGTCGGCGTTTCTTCATGTCACGATCCGTGACCGAGGATCCGCTGGCCCATCAGCCACACCTCCGCCTTGCCATCGGTGGAGGTGACCTTGAACAGCTCCA
>CAYVQL010000527.1:0-4822 GCA_964454135.1 uncultured Enterobacterales bacterium
GCATGGTCTTCCCGCAGCCGGGCGCCCCCACCATCAGCAGGTTGTGCCCCCCGGACGCCGCGATCTCCAGCGCCCGGCGCGCCATCAGCTGCCCCCGCACCTCGGACAGATCCCCGCCACCGCGCTGCGCGTCGGCGTGCGCCGGCAGGGGCGTGGGCAGGCTGGGCCCATCGCCCAGGTGGGCCAGCACCTCGGCCAGGTCGCGCGCCGCCCGCACCTGCAAGCCCTCCACCACGGCCGCCTCGGCCGCACACTCGGCAGGCAGAATCAGCTCGCGGCAGCCCTGGCTGCGCGCCATCAGCGCCAGCGACAGCGTGCCGCGCACCTGGTGCAGGCTGCCGCTCAAGGAGAGCTCCCCCAGCAGCATGCGACCCTCCAGCCGCTCGGGCTCCACATGCCCGGCCGCGGCCAGCACGCCCACGGCGATGGGCAGGTCCAGGGCCGTGCCCTCCTTGCGCAGATCCGCCGGGGCCAGGTTGACCACCACCCGATAGCGGGGCCAGTCCCGTTCGCTGGCGTGCACAGCGCTGCGCACGCGCTCCGCCGCCTCGCGCACCGCGCTGGCGGCCAGGCCCACGATCTGGGTGGCGGGCAGGCGGCGCAGGATATCCACCTCCACCCGCACGGGGATTCCATCCACGCCCACCAGGGCTCCGCTCATGAGCTGCACGGCCATGGACACCTCCTTGCTTGGACGGGAGGGGCCATGAGCAAGGGGCGTGCCGGGGATCGGCGAACGATGGAAAGGGGGTTTTCGGGCAGCGAGCGTCGAAAAAGCGTCGAAAAGCGTCGAACGACTTCGACGTTTTCGACGTTTTCGACGCTTCTGTCGTGACGGGGAGGCGCTGCCCTCGACGGGGCCTACAGGTCCGCCACGCCTCGAGGACCGCCTGAGGAACGCCCGCCGGCTCCCCATCCCCAAGAAACGGCCTTGCCCACCCTGACCTCTGACAAATATGTTCGGTCAGCTCACATCATAGGTCCAAACCACAGCCATGATCCGCTACACCTTTCATCTGAGCAAGGGACCTCCCATCGTGTTCGAGGTGGACGAACGCGTCGATTCCTCGGTGGAGAATCCGCAAGACCCGGTTCCGGACTGGTTGGCGCTGGAATTCCACCAGTGCAGCTGCTGCTCCCTGCCTCCGGGGAGCCGCCGCACCTGCCCCGCAGCGCTCTCCATCCGACCCGCGGTGGAGGTCTTCTCTCCCTTCCTCTCCCACCGTACCGCCCAGGTGACGGCGGAGCTCGGGTCGGCCACCCTGCAGGCCGGGATACCCCTGCAACAGGCGGTGCGCTCGGTGGCAGGGCTGCTGCTCGCACTCTCATCGTGCCCGGTCCTGGGCAAGCTGCGTCCGATGGCGCAGTTCCACGTGCCGTTTTCGACGGCGGAGCACACCAGCTTCCGCTTCGTCGCCAGCCACCTGGTCGGGCAATACCTGCGTCAGAACGAGGGCTTGACGCCCGACTGGGCGCTCGACGGTCTGCGCGCCCTGTTCGGCGACATCCACGAGGTGAACACGCACCTCGCACGGCGGCTGGGGGCGGCGAGCCAGCGCGATACCGTGGTCAACAGCGTGATTCTCCTCGATTCGGTGGCGGGCGTGGCGAGCTACGGCACAGAGAGCCAACTGAAGAGACTGAAGCCCCTCTTCGCCTCCTACCTGGCCGACCCCGCCGATGGGGCGGGTGATGGTGCATCGCGCGGCGCGGACGAGCCCTGAACCAGCTCAAGCCGCACCTGAAAGCTGTGGGCCGCGCCCCGGCCGCCTCCTGAAGCGGCGCACGCCGGCAGGCGCGGAGGGAAGAAAACCCTCCTCTGGGAGGTCTTTGAGAAACTGAATGCAATTCCTCGCGCAGCGTCCGATAAAGCAGACAGGAGGTGCGTCCATGGAGCCCTGGATGATCGAACGCATCCGCAGGTATGAGGAGCAGGAGAACGAGGGACAGGGCCTGCCGCTCCAGCTGCCCCTGCCCCCTACGCAGGGGAACGACGAGGAGGCCCGCTCGAGCGAAGAGGCGACAGATGACGCCTCGGAGCGCGGCTACTGCATCCTGGAGTTCTGAAGCGCCGGCCCCTGACAACCACGACATCGGGATCCCACCGAGAGAGGCCCTCGCCCACAGCTGGCAGATCCAGGCGGCTTGAAAGGCGGCTTTTCAGCCGTTAGGCCCCTGGCACGTTCCCTGCAAGAACAAGCGCGACCCCCGGAACGATGGAGCGCGCCGTGCCAAGCCTGCTGACCCATCTCTTGATCTGTCTCGCCCTGCCCGCCCTGGCCACGGAAGACCAAGCCGACGAGGCGCCCGCCGAAGCGACCCCGCCCGCCGAAGAAGCCGCGCCCGCCGAAGAGGCTCCCCCGGCCGAGACAGCGCCGGCGGAAGCGGCGCCAGCCGAACAGGTGCCGCCGGCAGAGGAGCCGGCAGCTGTCGAGGAAGCGCCCGCTGCGGAAGAGGCGCCGTCAGCCGACACCCCCGAGACCGCGGCCACCACCGAGCAGGTGGCCCCAGCCGCGCACCACGCGGCCGTTCCCCCGGCGCAAGAGGAGCAGCCGGAGCAGGAACAGGCGCTGGAAGCAACGCAGGAAGAGTTCGTGGAGGCACCGGCCCCCACCGAGCCCGAGCCGCCACCCGTCGATCCCGCAGTCCACGCCAAAGAGGCCGAGGCACTCTACGTCATGGGCATGGAGCTGGCCGCGATCCAACGCTGGCACGAGGCCCTGCACACCCTGCAAGAGGTCGTCGATGACTACGCGGACACGCCCCAGGCCGCAGAGGCCCAGGGCCACCTGCGCCTGTTGGAGCTGCTGGTGCGGGGCGGCCCCACCGCCCTGATGACCATCCGCACGGAAGAGGGCCTGGAGCTGGTGGATCCCAACACGGGCGAACAGGTCTCCTACGAGTACATCCCCGAGAGCGAAGGCCTGAACGGCGGACGCCTGGAGCTGACCATCTCCCACGCCGTGCTGGGCGCGGGCCTGCTGGGCGTGCTGGCTCCCCTGGCCCTGGAGCTCGACAATCCCACGGTGCCCATGCTGACCATGAACGTCGGCGTCGCCGCCGGCACCCTCGGCACCCTGGCGGTCACGCGTCGTCACCCCGTCACCTCGGGTCAGGCCATGACCATGGTGACCGGCGAGGCGCTGGGCGCATGGAACGGGGCCGTGCTGGCCAGCAAGCTGGACGGCGAGCTGCCCCTCTGGTCCGGGGCCATGGCAGCCGGCACCGTGCTGGGCGGATTGGCCGGCTCGCAAGCCGCCATCCACACGCGCCCAAGCCCGGGCCAGGTGGCCCTGGTGCGCAGTGGCATGGGCTGGGGCCTGTACGCTGGCGCCATCTCCCACATGCTGGTACCCGAAGAGACCGACCAGGGCCTGCTGCGCCTGGGCATCGGCGCCGACGCCGGGGCCGTGGTGGGCGCCGTGCTCGCCGGCAAGCTCAGCTTGAGCCGCAAGCGCATGCTCCTGACCAACCTCTGCGGCCTGGGAGGCACCGGCCTGGGCCTGGGCGCCCAGTCCATCCTCGCCAGCCAGGGCGTGGACTCGGACCTGGCGCGCGGCAGCGTGCTGCTGGCGAGCAGCGCCGCAGGCCTGGCCGCCGGCGCGCTGCTGACCCGCAACACGGATCGCCGCCTGGCCACGGTGGCCAGCGCCGCCGCGCCGCAGAAGCAGCGCCGGGTCGCCCTGGGCACCCCCGCGCCCCTGCTATCCGTGGACGAGGATGGGCAGAGCGTGCTTGGGATGAGCTGGCAGGGCAGCTGGCGCTGACGGGATAGAGCGCCCCCATCATGAACGCGCGCTCCATCGTCATCGTGGCCACCCTGGGCCCCCGGGCCGACCAGCACGACACCGTGCGGGCGCTGCGGCAGGCTGGCGCGGATCTGGCGCGCATCAACGCCTCCCACGTGGACGAGGACGAGCTGCAGCGTCTGTTGCAGGTGGCCGCGGCGGCCGGCTTCGGGACCGACCATGTGCTGGCGGATCTGCAGGGGGGCAAGACGCGCCTGGGATCCCTGGAGCGCCCCATCGCCGTGCAGCCCGGCCAGCGCCTGGCCCTGGCCACGGATCCCGCTGGGCAGGGTCTGCCCGTGGACCGGCCCACCTTCCTGCAGGGGCTCGTCGACGGAGACCGCCTGCGTGTGGATGACGGCCGGCTGCTGTTCACCGTGCAGCTCGACGGCGGAACCATCTGTCTGCGAGCCGAGACGAAGGGTCAGCTGCGCAGCCGCGCCGGCCTGGCCCTGCTGGGTGGCGCCGCCTCGCAGGCGCGATCGCTGGTGCCCCGCGACCGGCGGCTGCTGCGCGCCGCGCGGCGGGCCGGCGTGCAGCGCTTCGCCATCTCCTACGCCTGCCGTCCGGCGCTGTTGCGGCATGCACGCCAGCTGGCCCTGGAATGCGCCCCGCAGCTGCCGCTGTCCATCAGCGCCAAGCTGGAGCACCCGCAGGCCCTGGAGCGCTGGCAGGAGCTGGCCACCCAGGCCGAGGAGCTCTGGCTCTGCCGCGGCGACCTGGGGGCCGAGGTGGGCCTGCGCAAGCTGCCCGCCCTGCAACACCGCCTGCTGGAGCGGGCCAGCGCCCACTGCCGCCTCTTCCTGGCCGGCCAACTGCTGCACCACACCACGGTGTCGCCGCGGCCCACGCGCTCCGAGGTCTGCCACCTGGCGGACCTGGTGCGCCAGGGTGTGGCGGGCTTCGTGCTCTCGGACGAGACGGCCATCGGTCCCCACGGCCCGCAGGCCGTGCGCTGGCTGCGCAGCATCGCGGATGAGACCCTGCGCGAGCTGCAGGCCCATCCCTGACTCGTCGCCGCGCCGCGCGCCGTA
>CAYVQL010000528.1:0-4809 GCA_964454135.1 uncultured Enterobacterales bacterium
CGCACCAGTGATGACCACGATGCCGACTCCACCCATCCTGTCCTTGACGGTCTGGGTATCCTGAATGGTCGTCTCGCGGAGTGTGACCGTGGTGCCCGAGTCGCCCGCCGCCACGCCTGCCGCCATGTTCCCCGATATCTCGCAACCCTCCGCGTCCAAGATCGCGCCGTCCTGGACCTGGATGCCAACCCCAGCCCCCAATATCTTGTCGGGCTGAGTATCCCGGATGTTCGTCTCTCGTAGGGTGACTGCGGTGCCAGAGTCCTGAGCGAGGACGCCAACCTCCGTGTTGCCTGAAATCTGGCAGGACTCTACCTCCAGGCTCGCACCGCCGAAGACCCAAACGCCGTACCCGAGTCCCCATATCTCGTCGGGTTGGGTGTCCTGGATATTCGTCTCTCGAAGCGTGACTGTGGTATCGGATTCACCGGCGAAGACGCCGGCCACCGCGTTTTCTGATACCTCGCAAGACTCCGCGGTCAGGTTCGCGCCGTTGTGGACCTCAATGCCGAATCCGCTCTTTCCGGTCTCGGGTTGCTGGGTGTCTCGGATTGTCGTTTCGTGGAGAGCGACCGAGGTGCCCGAATCATCAATGAAAATCCCTGCTACCGCGTTCCCTGATACCTCGCAGGTCTCCGCGGTCAGGTTCGCGCCGCCTTTGACCTCGATGCCGAATCCGCCCCACATCGTCTTCCAGAGGTGGGTGCCCTGGATTGTCGTCTCGCGGAGGGTGACCATCGTGTCGGGGTCATTGGCGTAGACGCCGACCCCCGTGTTCCCCGACACCACACAGGAATCCACTGCGAGCGATGTCTCGTACCAGTCGGCTTGGTGTGCCGCGACACCGAAGAGCGCGCTTCCAACCACCTTCGAATCCCGGAACGTCATGGTCCCCGCCCCGACGAGCACCCCATAGCTGTGCGACCCGCTCACCGTCACCCCCGAGACCTCCACCTCCGACGATTTGACGTCCACGTCGATCCCTGGCGTATCCTCGTCACCCACGCTCGCGTCGATGATGATCAGTTCCATGCAACGCCCGGCCAAATGTACGCCGTCGTGCTCGCGACCCAACTCCAGCGTCTCCAGGTAGCTCCCGGCCGCCACGGCCACCATCCCCCCGTCGGCATCCCCCGCCGTATCCAGTCCCGCCTGGATGGACGTGAAGGGCGCGGCTTCGCTTCCGTCGCCGTTTTCCGCGGCCGAGATGTCCACGTAGACCGTGCTCTCGTCCAGTTCCAGGTTCCCCCATGTGCCGGTGCCGCAGCCTGCAGGCACACACTCGCCGTCGTCGTCGAGGTAGCCGGTGTCGCAGTCGGGATCGGTGTCTGACGGCGTTGTTGAGTCGGCGGTCTGGCCGGTGTCGTCGGCCTCGCCCTCCTTCTTCTTGTCCTTGTCGCACGCGAGCAGGAGCAGCGGGAGGAGCAGGGCAGGGGAGCAGCGCAAGTTCAGAACCTCGAGGGCGATGTGGTGAAAGAGCCTCTCAAAGAATGGCAGATAGGGAAGGCCACGTCGAGGTCGCCACTTCGCCGCTGGCTGTCACGACCAAGCAGCCCGGGCTACGGAGCCCCTCATGAACACCTTTCACCGCTATCCCCTCGACGATGATCAGCATCCTGAGCGCCCCTGGTGGCGCCTCGTCGGAACCGCCCCGGATCCAGATGGCCCATTCGACCAGCATGCTGCGTGCTGGAGGCGCCTCGACGGCGTGGAGGCCATCACCCACCACATCCGGGATGAGCTGGCGCGGGTGGACGAGGAGCACACCTTGGCCGCGCCCATCGTGCGCCCCAAGAAGGAGTGGCGCGATCCCGATGGCACCCACTGGGTGGTCCTGCACATCGACGGCGAGACCGGGCACCCTGCAGCGTTCAGGTGAAAGGAGGGTGATGGGGGCGGGCTCAGGCCGGTGCTGGTGGTGCTGCCCGGCCTGCAGCCCCCTTCCAGGGCCGTGTTGGTGTCGGGGCCGGCGGTGGCGATGGACGAGAGCTGGGCGGGAAAGCCGGCGCAGAGGGATCGGTGGCCCTTGCCATGCACCTCGTGGATATCCGGCATCGTGCGCCTGGGATCGGCTATTAGCTAGCCACACCTCGCAAGCGGTCCGGTGGCCCGTAGTGTGGCTGGGGAGAGCGAGGCGCGCTCCAGTAGAGCCTTGACTCGCTGATCGTTGCATAGGAGCGCTAGGGGCGCCGAAGGGCTGGCTGCCAGGTTGTGCATATGTGTCGGCGTAGCACGTCCAGGCCTGTGAGAACCGCAGGCAACGGGCCCGTCCAGAAGGCTTCCCCTGGCGAAAGCCCACGGTGGCCCGTTTCCTGGTCCTCAATACCGGTCTGCTGGTTGCCTGAAACTTGCCGCTTCTTGAGCCCAGGTGGCAACCGCTTCCATTCCTCCATTGAGCGTAGACAATGCTCTTGTCAGGCTTGTTTCCAATGGGTTGCTGGCTCAGTGCGGTGCATTGTCGACATTCAGAGTAGCTCACTCCGACTTGCGCAATCTGGCCCAGATGTTAGCTCGTGCGCTGTTCAGAGCAACGCGCTTCAAAAGGAGATACTCGCCTGGACGAAGATCTGCTGATCAGCATGTGGTTCGGCGAGGAGGATGGGCTGGACTCCCGCATGCGGGCGGCCGTCAGCGTGGCCGCGGCCATCGCGCAGGTGGAGGGGCTCAAGACCTTCCCCGCGGTGGCCGCACGGGTGCTTGAGTTGCTGGACGAGCCCGACTTCGTGCTGAGCCAGGTGAGCGAGGCGCTGCGCGAGGACCCGGCGCTGGCCGCCGCCGTGCTGCGGGTGGCCAACTCGCCGCTCTTCGCCGGGGCGCACCCCTGCGCCGACATCGGCTCGGCCATCGTGCGGCTGGGCACCAACACCGTCGTCGAGGTGGTCTGCGGCGTGGCCACCATGCAGCTCTTCCCCGAGGAGGGCGGCCTCGGCCAGCAGATCCGGAACCACTGCGCGGGCACGGCGGCGTTGCTTCGGTATCTGACCGTCGAACTCATGCCGCGCCTGGGACCCGGAGCATTCCTGGCGGGGCTCCTGCACGACGTGGGCAAGATGCTGCTGATTGAGTCCGGAGAGTTCGACTACGGCGGTGCGGCGGCAGCCCAGGCGTTGCAGTTTGACGGGATCTGGGTGCAGGAGCGGCGCAAGCTGGCCTACGACCACGCCATCCTCGGGGGTCAGATCCTGAACCGCTGGAACATCCCCCAGCCCATCCCGCGCATTGTGGCGATGCACCACCAGCCCGGCCGCGCGGCGGAATTCACCGACATCGGCCCCCTGGTGGCCATGCTGCGCGTGGCGGATCGGCTTGAGCACTGCCTGCGCGAGCGGCCTGAGGACTACGAGGACTACGTGGCCGAGTTGGGCGCCAGCGCCGACTTCACCCAGGCGGGCGTCGGTGAGGCCTGGCTGCTTGAGCACTGGATCAAGCTCTACCAGGTCCGCGTCGACGCCTTCGCCCTGTTTCGCACCTGAGGCGGCCGCCGGGTCACTGCGTCAGCGCGGCCAGCAGGTCGGGGTTGGGCTGGAGGTCCAGTTCGGCGTAGGCGGCCTGTTGTCCGTCGCCAATGACTCTTTCGTGCAGCGCGTGGTAACTGCACCTCGCACGTGTCCATCGTCACAATCCCATCCAGGCCGTTCGCAGCCGCGGTTCGGCCATCCTCCTGCCGTTGGTCGAACCCAGACGCTGGCGCCCAGACGGGGCAGACAGGCCAGGAGGCCCTTGGGACGGCACCGGCGGTCATCAGCGCCATCCTGCCCTCACCGGTGCGCACCTCGGCGCCCCAAGATGTCGATGATCCGGTAGGGCTGGCCGCCAGCCGGTGAGCCAGCAGTCAGGCCGCTTTCTGCCACTCGTACCGATGATGCAGGCCGCCCACCCGTGGCAGGGCTGCCACCTTGGCATCGCGCGAGGGTCTCACCGACGGGGCCCGCCCCTCGGGAGGTTCCTTTCCCAAGGACAGGTGGCACCTGTCGGTGTGATAGTGGGCGATGAAATCATGGAGCAGCCTGCGTAGGTGCGCCTCCCCCAGGACGACGACGTGGTCCAACATCTCTCGGCGTACGCTGCCGATCCACCTTTCGGCGATCGGATTTTGCCAAGGCGATCGGTACGCAGTTGGCGAGGGTGTGATGCCGAACGACCGAATCGTAGCGATGACCGCCCGGCTGAACGTGCTGTCTCGGTCGAAGATGAGATAGCGAGGGGCCTCGTCGAAGGGGAAGGCTTCTCGGAGCTGCCGTATCACCCAGGTCGCCGTAGGGTGGCGGGTAACCCCGAAGTGCAGCACGCGCCGACGGTCGTGGTGGATGAAGAAAAGCACGTACAGGACATCGAAGGTCGCGGTGGGCACAGTGAAGAAGTCCATCCCGGCGATGGCTTCCTGGTGGTTGAGCAGGAAAGTCCTCCACCGCTCGACCACGTCCTCCGGCGCCGGCCTCCTGGGCATGTAGCGCGACACCGTCCGCTCCGAGACCTCGAATCCGAGCTTCAACAGCTCGGAGTGCACCCGCGGCGCGCCCCATGTCGGGTTTTCTCGGGCCAAGCGCCGGATCAGGTCACGGATCTCTTTGTCCGCCCGAGGGCGGCCCGGTCGTCCATGCTGCGATTTCCAGCGCCAAAAGGTCCGGAAACCTGCCCGGTGCCATCGCACGACGGTCTCTGGCTGGACGATATGCAGCGCGTTCTCCCAGCCGGACCAACACCGGCGGAGTAGCACCCAGAAGAGCCTGTCAGCCGACGACAGGCGAGGCCTGGGCCGCTTTCCCTTGAGCACGGCAACTTGCTGACGGAGGGCGTTGTCTTCGATGG
>CAYVQL010000529.1:0-4789 GCA_964454135.1 uncultured Enterobacterales bacterium
GACAACCTCATCGCCGGCGTCTGGCTATCCGGCAGGGGCAGCTACTCGCTCTCGGCCAACACCATCCACGGCGGAGAGGGCTGGACCAGAGAGAGCCTCACCAAGTGCGGCGATGCCGTCTACGCGCGTGAGGGCGTGACCGCCCGGGACGGAAGCTCGGGACTCCTACTAGAGAACAACGGACTCCTGGACGGCCTGGGCGCTGGTCTGTTCCTGGACGGCGCCACAGCCTCCATCTCGGGCAACCGCTACGCGGACAACGCCGTGGACCTGGTCACCCAAGGCGCGGACTGCGCCACGCCTCCGGACGGCTACGAGGACGAGGCCATTGGCTCCGCTGAACTCTGTCCCAGCTACGACTACGCCACCTGCGGGGACGAGTTCATGCTCTATCTGGAACTCGCGGAGCCGGAGTCGGGATACGGCGCGGCGTTCATGCGCCCCGGCATCCCCGGTCCAGGTGCGCTGCACCTCCCCGCACTGCCGGTCGCGCTCCCCCATGCCTTCGAACGCCTACCGCTCCTCCCCCCGGCCCAGGGCGTGGAGCCGCCAAGACTGCGCCCGCAGCCCCTGCGGCACGAACCGCTGCCCTCGGTCCCCTTCGTCGCACCAAGGGATCATTGAGATGCTCTCCGCGCCCCGCCTCACATGCGAGATCCCGCTCCCCATCTTCGCAGCGCTTCTCCTCCTCGCCTGTGATAAGGACAAGCGCGCAGAGCCCTCGACCGAGGACACGGCCCCCACCCATGACACCGGCCCCGACCCCGACCACGGCTGCGATACCGGTTACCTCGACGCCGACGGCGAGTGCGTGCCCGCCGCCTGCGGCACCGGCACCTGGGGGAACCTGGAGGTGGACGAGAGCACGGTCTACGTGGACATCGCGGCCAGTGAGGGTGGGGACGGCAGCGAAGCCGCACCCTTCACGTCCATCCAGGCGGGCCTGGACGCGGCGGGCGATGCAGATGGCGGGATGGTGGCTGTGGCGGCCGGGACGTACATGGAGACGTTGGAGCTGGGCTACGGGCACGCGGGCGTACAGCTCGCGGGCCGCTGTCGCGAGTTGGTGATCCTGGACGCCAGCCGAGGGGACGCGCAGACGCCCGGGATCTACGCACACACGGTCTCGGGCGAGGCGGAGATCTCGGGGTTGGTGCTCAAGGGTTCCAGCTACATCGGGCTGATGGTGACCTCGGGGAGCCTGTCGGTCCGCGACGCAGGGATCGTCGAGAACGACTACACCGGCATCTGGGTCGACTACGGTCCATCGCTGACCCTGGACAGCTGCCTGCTGGACGGGAACGCCATCGCGGGCATCGCCGCCTTCAACAGCGGCAGCGAGCTGTCGCTGGTCGACACCACCATCAGGAACGGCGTCGCCGACGGCAATGGAGATTACGGCTTCGGCATGGCGGTCAGCGATGCCTCGCTGATCGCCACGTCATGCCACGTGGCAGACAACGCCACGGCCGGCATCGTAGCGATAGGAACGGCCCAGGTCGAGCTCCGAGACAGCTCGGTGACAGACACGCGGCATCCCGAGGGAGGGTCCTTCGCGGCTGGCATCGAGGTCTACGGAGGCGCCTCCCTGAAGGCCGAGTCCTGCGGCGTGGCGCGCAGCGAGACCTGCGGCGTCTACGTGGAGGGGCAGGGCTCGGAGGTCACGCTCGTCGCGACGACCATCGGGGACACCGAGCCCGACGCCAGCGGAGGCGGAGGCCACGGCGTGCTGGCCATGAATGGAGCGTCGCTGGCGCTCCGGGATTGTGAGATCGTGGGCAACGTGTCGACAGGCGTCCTCGCCATCGACTCGGGAACCGCCGTCTCCCTGCAGGACACCCGCATCCGAGACACCCAGTCGGACGGACATGGGAACCATGGCTATGGCATCCAGATCTACGGAGGTGCGGCGCTGCAGGCCGAGTCCTGCCACCTGGAGAGGAACACGACGATTGGCGTCACGGCATCCAACGCGGGTACGGAGCTCCGCATGGAGCGCACGGTCATCAAGGGTACGCTGCTCAATGCTGACGCGGGGCTGGGCAGCGGCCTGCACGCCTCCGACGGCGCGAGCGTCCAGGCGACGGACTGCTCGGTGGAGGAGAGCACGATGGCGGGTATCGTGGCCTGGGATGCCGGCACCGCGGTGGAGCTCCAGAACACGACCGTCACAGACACGCAACCCAATGCGACAGGAGAAAACGCCTACGCCCAGGGCGGGTACGGTATCTACCTCTACAGCGGCGTGACAATGGCGGCCGATTCCTGCCTGGTGGATGGAAACACGAGGCTGGGTCTGATCGCGCTGGACTCCGGCACCGAGGTCAGCCTGCGCAACACAAGCCTGTGCAACACCCAGCCTGCCATCGATGCGGCCGGGCATGGCATCGCGGTCCGCGATGGCGCCGCGCTGAGCGCGGAGTCCTGCAATCTGGAGGGGAACACGCCAGTAGGCATCCAGGTGCGCGACGCCGGCACAGAGGTGGCGCTCCTGGATGTGAGCATCACCGGCACGCTGGCCGACGAGAGCGGGGTCTTCGGCTCCGCCATCAACGTCTTCGGGGGAGGCCGGCTGGAGGCGGAGTCCTGCAGCCTGCTGGGGAACGCAGGCGTGGGCGTAGTCGCGTCGGAGTCGGGGACCACGGTCGTCCTCCGGGACACGGTTATCGATCAGACGCAGTCCACCGAAGCATACACAGTCGCCGTGGGCGTCAGCGCTCAGCTGGGCGCCACGGTGGAGGCGACCGACCTCGAGGTCACCTCGAGCTCGGGGCCAGGGCTGTATGCCGTCGAAGGCGGCCACCTCTCCTGCTCGGGCTGCACGATCCTGGACAACCAGTTCGCCGGTGCGGTCGTGGCCGTCGACAGCTCCCTCGTGCTCGAGGGCTCGATCATCGAGAGCACCACCGAGCAGGAGAACACCGGAGGTGGTGTGGGCATTTATGCGGAGCCCTGGTATGGCGGCGCCTCCACGCTCATGGTTGCAGACACCACCATCATGGACAATCCCATCGCGGGTGTCTGGCTCTCTGGCGAGGGCTCTTACTCGCTCTCGAACAACGCCATCCACGGCGGAGAGGGCTGGACCAGAGAGGGCCTGACCAAGTGCGGCGACGCGGTCTACGCGCGGGATGGCGTGACGGCCTGGGACGGAAGCTCGGGCCTCTTGCTCGAAGACAACGAGCTGGTGGACGGTCTGGGCGCCGGCCTGTTCCTGGATGACGCCTCAGCCACCCTCATGGGCAACAGCTACGCGGACAACTCCGTGGACCTCGTGATGCAGGGCTCCAGCTGCGACGTACCGCCCGAGAGCTACGGAGACGAAGCCCTCGGCTCGGTGGAGCTATGCCCCACCTACGACTACGCCACCTGCGGGGACGAGTTCAGCCTGTACCTGACGCTGGAGGAACCGGAGTTGGGCTACGGCGCAGCGTTCATGCGCTCCGGCATCCCCGGTCCAGGTGCGCTGCCCGCGCTGCCGGTCGCACTCCCCCATACGTTCGATCCCCTTCCGCTTCTGCCTCCTGCGCCGCGCTTGGAGCCGTTGGAGTTCCGACCGCAGCCTGTCCGGTTCAACCGCCCTCGATCATCCCTTGTCGAGCCGCGAGGGCAGTGATGAGATCCCAAGTGCTCGTTCTTGCCCGCAAGCCCCTCCTACCCGTCCTCTTTACTCCACTGCTCCTCCCGGCCTGCGAAGAGGACAATCGCAAGAGACGCCAGACCAACGACACCGGCCAGGCTACCGACACCGGCCCCGCCCCCGAACCCGATCCCGACTGCGACACCGGCCACCTCGATGACGATGGCACCTGCGTGCCCGCCGCCTGCGGCACCGGCACCTGGGGAAACCTGGAGGCGGACGAGAGCACGGTCTACGTGGACATCTCGGCCAGCGAGGGTGGGGACGGCAGCGAGGCTGCGCCCCTCACGTCCATCCAGGACGGGCTGGGCGCGGCTGGGGATGCCGGGGGCGGCATGGTGGCCGTGGCGGCGGGGACCTACCCGGAGACGTTGGAGCTGGGGCGGGGGCATGACGGGGTGCATCTGGCGGGGCGGTGCTGGGAGCTGGTCATCATCGATGCGAGCGTGGGGGACGAGTCGACGGCGGGGATCGCTGTGGACGCCAAATCTTCGGAGGTGGAAATCTCGGGCGTGACGGTGAGCGGGTCGCGGTTCGCCGGGGTGCTGGTCGGGTCGGGTATCGCGACGCTCCGGGATTCCGCGGTGGTTGAGAGCGCGTACACCGGCGTCGGGGCCTTCCAGGCAAGAAGCTATGCGACGGTGCTGGCGATGGAGGGCTGCCAGGTCCGGGGGAACACCTCCGAGGGCCTGCTCGCGTATGACTCCGCCACTACGGTCACCCTCCGGGAGACTGCCATCGAGGACACAAAGCCCGACGCAAACGGGGAGTTCGGGTACGGCATCCAGGTCTACGGCAGCGCGAGCCTGGATGCGCAGGGCTGCGAGGTCCGGGGGAACACCGCCGTAGGCATCGCCGTGTTCCACTCCGGCACTTCGGTCACCCTCCGGGAGACTGCCATCGAGGACACCCAGCCCAACGAGGACGGGGAGGTCGGGTACGGCATCCTGGTCTCAGAAGGCGCGAGCCTGGAAGCAGAGGGCTGCGAGGTCAGGGGGAACAGCTACGCAGGCGTGATCGCGTTCGACTCCGGCACCTCGGTCAGCCTGCGGGAGACCGCCATCGAGGACACCCAGCCCGACGAGAACGGGGAGGGCGGGTACGGCATCGGGGTCTTGGAGGGCGCGAGCCTGGACGTGGAAGGCTGCC
>CAYVQL010000530.1:0-4746 GCA_964454135.1 uncultured Enterobacterales bacterium
CGAGCATCGAAGGCACCCTTCCCGACGGAGACGGCCTGCACGGGTACGGCATCGATGTCTGCAGCGGCGCGAGCCTGGACGCGGAGGCCTGCATGATCGGAGGGAACAGCAGCTCGGGCGTGCTCGCGCTCGACTCGGGCACCTCCGCCAGGCTCCGGGAGACCACCATCGAGAGCACACAGCCCGACGGGCACGGCAAGCACGGATTCGGTATCCAGGTCTCGGAGGGCGCGAGCCTGGAGGCGCAGGCCTGCGAGGTCTGGGGAAATACCATCATAGGCGTGCTCGCAGCGGACTCCGCCACCTCGGTCCAGCTCCAGGAGACCACCATCGAGGACACCCAGCCTGGAGCGTACGGGGAGGTCGGGTTCGGCATCCGGGCCAAGGGGGGGGCGAACCTTGACGCGGAGGCCTGCGCGGTCAGGGGAAACACCGGCGTGGGCGTGGATGCGACCGACTCCGGCACCTCGGTCACCCTCTGGGAGACCCGCGTCGAGGCTACCAAGCCCGACGAGAAGGGGGAGTACGGGTACGGCGTCCAGGTCACCCACGGCGCGAGCCTGGTCGCGGAGACCTGCGTGGTCATGGGGAACACCGGCGCGGGAGTGGTCGGGCGCGACGCGGGCACTTCGGTCAGCTTGCGGGATACCGCCATCGAGGACACCCAGCCCAACGGAAACGGTCGGCAGGGCTACGGTATCGAGGTCGTCAGCGGCGCGAGCCTGGAGGCGCAGGCCTGCGAGATCAGGGGGAACAACTCTGCGGGCGTGGTCGCGTTCCGCTCCGGCAGCAGGATCGCCCTCCGAGAGACGTGCATCGAGGGCACTCGGGCTGGCGAAGACGGGGAGGGCGGGTTCGGCATCTCCGTGGTCGAAGGCGCGAGCCTGGACGCGGTGGCGTGCGAGGTCGGGAGCAACACCAACGCGGGCGTGCTGGCGTACCACGCAGGCACCTCGGTCACCCTGCTGGATACGAGCATCGAGGACACTCGGCCCGATGAAAGCGGGGGGAGGGGGTTCGGCGCCTATGCCGGCGATGGCGCGAGTCTGGATGCAGAGGCCTGCGTGGTCAGCGGGAACACCTCCGCGGGCGTGGTCGCGACCGACTCCGGCACGACGGTCACCCTGCGGGACACGAGCGTCCCTTCCACGATGCGCGGAGAGGTCCAGGCAGTGGGCATTGGCGTCGTCGCCCAGCTGTCCGCAGCTGTGGAGGCGACGGGCATCGAAGCGCGCTCGAACGAGGGACCAGGCCTCTACGTCGCCGGGGAAGACGCCCAGCTCACATGCTCGGATTGCCTGATCCTGGACAACCAGTTCGCCGGCGCGGTCGTGGTCTGGGACGCCAGGCTCGACATCACGGAATCCTCCATCGGAGGCACCACCGAGCAGGAGAACCTCGGCGGTGGTGCCGGTCTCTTCGCCGAGCCCTGGCTTGGCGGCCCTCCGTCCCTGTCGGTGACCGGCTCCACCATCCAGGACAACGCCATAGCTGGCGTCTGGCTATCCGGTCAAGGCAGCCACTCGCTCTCGGACACCACCATCCACGGCGGAGAGGGTTGGACCAGGGGGAGCCTGACCAAGTGCGGCGACGCGGTCTATGCCGGGGGAGGCCTGGGGGCCTGGGACGGAAGCTCAGGCCTGCTGCTGGAGAGCAACGAGCTGCGTGACGGCCTTGGCGCTGGTGTCTTCCTGGACAACGCCTCCGCCGCCCTCTCGGGCAACAGCTACGCGGACAACGCCGTGGACCTCGTCGCGCAGGGCGCAGATTGCGCCACGCCGCCGGACGGCTACGAGGACGAAGCCATCGGCTCGGCGGAGCTATGCCCTGCGTACGACTACGCCACCTGCGGCGACGCGTTCTCGCTGTACATGACGCTCGCGGAGCCGGAGTCGGGGCACGGCGCGGCGGTCATGCGTCCCGGCCTCCCCGGTTCAGATGCCTTGCCCGTCCTCACGCTGCCTGTCGCGCTCCCCCAAGCCTTCGATGCTCACTTGCTCCTGCCTCCTGCCCTGCGCTTGGAGCCGGTGGAATTCCGCTTGGAGCCCCTCCGGCTCAAGCGCATCTCTCCCTACGAGCCGCCGCCATAGAACAGGAATGTGGTCACAGTTCCGTCGTAGGTCTCGGAGCCGGTCCACCAGGATGCGACGACCTCGCTCGCTCCATCGGCGTTCAGGTCCCCCGTCGCCACTGACGCTCCGGCGTTGCGAGTGCTGTCGTAGAGCTCGGCGCTCGCGTCGGAGATTCCCATGATCCCGGAGATGGGGCCCAGCACCAGGTAGATGCGGTAATCGTACCAGTACATGTGGCCGCCGTACCCGCAGTAGGCTTCGGCCAGCAGATCTCCTACACCGTCCCCATCCACGTCACCGATCGCCAGATCGTAGGCGAGCATGGAGCTTTCGTCTCCCACCAGGATGGCGTCGGCTTCGTCAGGATCCCAGCCTGCGCCGGGACGTCCTGACACGATGGCCACCGCTCCTTCGCCCCTGCTGGAGTATCCGTTGACCCCCACGGCGGCGTCTTCCAGGCCGTCCCCGTCGAGATCACCGGCTGCGACGGAGCAGCCGAGGTAGTCGGAGTCGGCATCGCCGGTGAGCCGCAGGTCGGCGTCCTCCAGCTTGAGGGTTCCCGAGAGGGGGCCGCGCATCAAGTAGGCGACACCGGCGTGCTGCGCGTCATCCACATCGAGGAACTGGGAACCCGCCAGGACATCGGCGAAGCCATCGCCGTCGAAATCCGCGCTGGCCAGCTCCTCCCCCACGTATCCGCCCCTCTCACCCAGCAGCCAGGCGTCTCCGGAGGCGTGATCCTGGATCCCAAAGACAGGGCTATGGAAAACTGCCACCGCTCCAGCGTTGGTGCCGCCATCATCGTTCGTATAGGCTCCCACGACGAGATCCGAGAGCCCGTCTCCATCCACGTCTCCGGCCGTGACCCCGGATCCGGCGTAGTCGCCCCTGTTGCTGCCCACGATCATGGCGTCCGCCGCTGCGATGTCCATCGTGCCGCTGATGGGGGGGAGGACCAGCCAGGCCGCCCCCGCACTGCTGCCCCCGGTGTTGTCCCCCATGTCCCCCACCAGGATGCCCTCCAAGCCGCTTCCGTCGAAGTCGCCCACCGCCAGCGCCGAACCGGTGTAGTTGTTGGTCTCCACCAGCTGAGCGTCGGCGTCGTCCACCGTCATGCTTCCGTAGACCGGGTCCAGAAACACGTGCACCGCGACGTAGGCCGAGTCGTGTCCCGGGGAGCCGATCAGCAGATCGGCTCTGCCATCGCCGTTCAGATCTCCGGTGATCATGGTGGCGCTGGCGTGCCTCTCCGAGGACTCTCCATCGATGGTGGCGTCGGCTGCGCTGGAGTCGGTGAAGCCGGAGAGGCCGCACTCCAGTGATAGCCCGTCGCAGTCCTCATCCAGGCCATTGTCGCAGACCTCGTCCGCCTCCGGGTAGACGCTGGCGTCACCGTCGTCGCAGTCGCAGAGGATCGACGAGCCGTCGCCGTCCAGATCCTCCCCCTCGTCCGTCTGGTCGTTGCAGTCGTCGTCCGCCCCGTTGCAGATCTCCTCGGCCTCGGGATTCACCGCGGAGTCGTCGTCGTCGCAGTCGGTGCCGCCATAGGCGTCGCTGTCATGGCCGTCGCCGTCGGCGTCGTAGTCGTTGTCTCCGCCGCAGTCGGAGTCCACGCCGTCGTACCAGCTGTCAGCGGCGCCCGGATAGGTGCTGGCGTCGGTGTCGTCGCAGTCGCCGTAGCCATACACATAGCCCTCGGGCTGCTCGCACTCCTCCACGTTGTCGTAGCCGTTCCCCCAACCGTCGCCATCTTCGTCGCGATACCAGTCGGGGGCGTCCGCGGCGTCCTCGTCCGCCGTTCCGTCGCAGTCATTGTCGACGCCGTTGCAGAGCTCATCGGCGCCTGGGTTGACGTCGCCATCCGTGTCGTCGCAGTCGCTGGCATCGGCGACGTAGCCGCTCGGTGCCTCGCATGCGTCCAGCATGCTGCCGAACTTTCCGTAGCCGTCCTGGTCGGTGTCGGCATACCAGGTGGGGGCATCTACGGCGTCCTCGTCCGTCTCGCCATCGCAGTCATTGTCCCGGCCATCGCAGGTCTCGATGGCGCCGGGGAAGCTGCGGGCGTCATCGTCGTCGCAGTCGCCATCCTCCAGCGAGAAGCCGTCGCCGTCGCCATCGGCTTCTTCGGCCGGGGTTGCGGTGCCTGGGCTCGGGACTGCGCTGTCTCGCCGGTCGTTGCAAGCGAATTGCGCAAGGAGGAACGTCATGAAGAGCGATCTTCTGCGCACGTTCAGCTCCTGATGGGGAGGGGGACGGTCACCATGGTAGCACCGGGCACACAGGGAAGCGCTCCATCTGCATCCGAAACAGACCTACATCTCCGCACCGTAGATGAGGTAGGCCGCGCCAGCCGCGCCACCGCCGGCGTCGTGGAAACAGGCCCCGACCATCAAGTCGTCGTAGCCATCGGCATCCACGTCGCCTGCAGAGGAGACGCTGCAGCCCGCGTAGTCGTTGCTCACCTCGCCCACGAGCTTGGCATCGGCGGCCGACAGATCCACCGCGCCGCTCACCGGGCCGAGCACCAGGTAGGCCGCGCCAGCACAGCTGCCACCGCTGCTCTCTTCATCGGCCCCCACCAGCAGATCGGCGTAGCCGTCGGCGTCCACGTCGCCAGCAGAGGAGACGCTGCAGCCCGCGTAGTCGCCGCTCGCCTCGCCCACGAGCTTGGCGT
>CAYVQL010000531.1:0-4738 GCA_964454135.1 uncultured Enterobacterales bacterium
GCGCTGCGGAAGCTCCTCGAACTGTCGGCGGGATCGGCGTTAATTGTTCGGCGCCGAAAGCCCCCCCTCAACGCGTCCTGATCCTGGCGATGTAGGCGCTGCCGAAGCAGAGCAGCGAGCAGCCCCCGCAGTAGCCCACCAGCACCAGCCAGAGCGCCCCCGATCCCCAGAGCGCGGGCTGCGCCGCCAAGCCTTCGGCCAGCATGGCCAGGATGGGCAGCCCGCCCAGCAGGCCGAAGCTGAGGGCGAAGAAGCCCATCAGGCAGCCGAAGAAGACGCCCGCGCCCACGCCGCGCCGCGTCGGTGCAAGCGCCAGGCCAACCACGACCAGCAGGGTGCAGACACCCAGAAAGGCCATACCCGCCACGAAGGAGCAGCCACCGACCGCGCCGCCAACGGCCTCCATGCTGCACGAGAAGCTCCCCGCGGCGCAGAGCGAGACAAACAGCCGCCTCACGATTCCGCCCTCTCCTCGTCGGCCAGAAACCCCTGCACCAGGTCCGCCACCACACCGGCAGCCCGGTCGTTGATGTGCAGAGGATCGCAGAGCAGGCGCTGGCGGCTACGAGCCGCGATGTCGTCCCAACCTCTGCCCAGCAGGTAGCGCTGGGCGCTGGCCGCGGCGATGTGCATGTGCATGGCCTGCAGGCCGACGAAGTTGCGACCCCGGCCCTCGGCGGCCAGGACGTCGCAGAGCCGCTCGTGCAGGGGCAGGTAGGTCACGCCGCGCTGCAGGGCCACCTCGCGAACGACCACTGCGAAATCCCGGGCCCGCGCCCAGGCCGGGCTGTCGGGATCCTCGCCGATGGGGGGCGGCGAGAGCAGGGCGATGCGCGCATCGGTCTCCTCCTGCAGCTGCCGGCAGAGCTCGTCCAGCTCTTCCCTGAAGCGCGCCAGGGTGGGCGCGTATGGCACACCGTGGCGCCGCTGGGCGCGCTGGGCCAGCTTGTCCGAGAGCGAAGCGGTGGCGTCGTTGGTGCCGATGAGCACGGTCACCGCATCGGGTCGGCAGGCCGCTATTTCGCCCAGGCGCTGGCGCAGGTTCCAGGTCAGCTCTCCGTTGACGCCCGCGTTGAGGAAGAGGTGCTGCCCCCGGCGCCGCTGCAGCAGATCCACATAGCTGGCGGCCGCTCGCCCCTGGGTATTGCTGTCCCCGGCACAGACCACCAGCAAGCCGGCCTGGCGCTCGGGGTACTCCAGGTAGTTGCTGGGTCGCTGATAGGGAAGGCGCCCCGACTGGTGGCCGACCCACAGGGCGGCGCCGGCGAACAGGGCGCCCAGCAGAGCCAGGCAGGAGAGGAGGAGGGTGAGCATGAGGAGGGACTATCCGAAGAGCCCTGAACTGGCCGCGGACTGCCTCATGCTTCGTGGTTCTCTGGTCGGTCCGAGGCCCGGTCTCGCCGCGCTCCTTTCGCCAAGCCCCCGTGGAAGCGGCGATAGCCCATATTGATGGCGAAGACGCTGGGCGCCAGCTCAGCCGGCCGCAGCCGCCCGCTGCGCAGGCAGTTGCGCGCCACGCGCTGCAGGGCCGGTCCCACGCCGTAGAAGCGGCGCGCCAGGGCGTGGTAGCCCCGCTGCAGGGCCTCGACGGACATGCGCAGGGGGCGCACCACCAGGTGGTGGCCGTCGTATTGGCCCAGATCCCGGCAGAGCAGCCGCCCTTGGGCCCGCACCTGCCGGTAGAAAGCCGTGCCCGGGTAGGGCGTGGGCAGGGTGAAGGCGCAGGCTGCCGGCGCCACCTGGCGCAGGGCGCGCTCGGTGCGGGCGAAGACCCCGGGATCGTCGCCGTCCAGGCCCAGGATCACGCCGGCATAGGCCATCACGCCGGCCTTGCGTAAGCGCCGGAACTGATCCCGGTAGCGCCGCACCTCGTTGAAGCTCTTTCCCTCCGCCGCCAGCGAGCGGCGCGAGAAGGACTCCAGGCCCACGAAGGTGAAGCAGAAGCCACTGCGCCGCAGCAGGCGCAGCAGGGCCGGATCGTCGGCGATGGACAGGGTGCTCTGGCCGCCCCAGCGCCGGCCCAGGGGCGCCACCCGCTCGGCGAAGTCCCCCAGGTGCTGCGGGTCGTTCATCAGGTTGTCGTCCATGCACAGCAGGAGCCACTCCGGGCGCTGGCGGATGGCTTCGATCAAGGGGTCCAGGGGGCGGCGCCGGAAGCCGGGCCCGTGGATGCTGCGGTTGAAGCAGAAGCGGCAGGCGTGGCGGCAGCCGCGGGTCAGCTCGATGGGGTAGGGCGCGAAGCGCTGCTGGTAGACGGGCAACAGGTTCACGTCGGGTACGGGAACGGTGGAGAGATCGGGGCGCTGGGCCAGGCGGTAGCGGGCTCTCAGCTGACCGCGGGAGAGATCCTCGACGATGTCCGGTGCCAGGCCCTCCACCTCTCCCTGGACCACGGCGTCGCAGTGCCGCAGCGCCTCGTCGGGCATGGCCGTGGGGTGGGTGCCCCCCATGATCACGGGCCTGCCCGCTGCTCGGAAATGCGCCGCCAGCTGGTAGGCCCGCGGCGCATGTGTGCTGTCGCAGCCGATGCCCACCAGGTCGAAGGGGGCCGGATCGGGCAACGACTGCACGTTCTCGTCCACGATGGTCGTACGAGCCAGCCCCACGAAGGCCGCCGCCACGCTGGGCAGGGTCAAGGTGCGGATGCGCGTGAAGCTGGTGCCCTGCCAGGGATCGCGCGGCTTGACGAGCAGCAGGTCCATGGAGCGCCTGCCTCGCCTACTTCCGGACTATGTCGGTGTCCGTGTCCGCGTCGGCGTCCGTGTCCGAGTCCGCGTCGGCGTCCGTGTCCGAGTCCGTGTCCGCATCCGTGTCCATGTCCGCGTCCGTATCCATGTCGGTGTCGGTGTCGGTGTCGGTGTCGGCGTCCACGTCGCAGTCGACGTCGGCCTCTTCTTCCACGCAGTCGGGGGAGTTGGCGCAGTCCGCGTCGTCGCAGTCGTAGAGGCCGTCGCCGTCGTTGTCCGCCTCGTCCGTGCACTCTCCCGAGACCATGCCCTCCCAGACCTCGAAGTGGGTGCAGGAGCCGAGGGACAGGGTGGCGACGAAGGCGAAGAGGAAGCGGGACATCGTGGTTCTCCTGGCGCTCGAATTTCCTATGGCGATACTCTCTTCCTGGCGCATGGCCGTCAAGAGGCCTTGCAGGCGACCTTCTCGGGGGTGGCGCTGCAACAGCGAGGCGCAGTGCGCTGGCAGGGGGCGTCCAAGGGCTCGCCCGCGATGCGGGCGCGCAGCCAATCCACCTGCTCCTGCAGCGACCAGAGCGTGCCCTCGGCGTGGGCCGCCGCGGCGCATTCGATATGCTCCATGTTCCAGCCCTGCTCGCAGAGCAGGTCGAAGTCATCCGCCTGGAAGGCGGGCACCACCAAGCTGTCCTCGCTGCCGTAGACCGCCAGCAGGGGTGTGTCGCGCAGGCGCGGGATGCTGGACTGGGACACGGAGTTCTGGCGGATGAAGCAACCCCAGGGCTCTACGGCGTCCCAGTCGCCGGCCAGCGCGGCCTCGATGAACTCGGCGGCGTAGATGTCGTCCACGCTGTCGATGCTGTCGGGGTCGAAGTCGATGTCCTGCTCGCAGCTCTTGCCGTCGCCCTCCAAGGCCTCCTCGACGTTGTCGGCGAAGTACCATGGCTTCTCGTTGGTGAGCAGGCCGTGCAGGTCGTCGGGATCGCCGTACCAGCGGCGCATGCCCACCAGGGTCAGGGCCGCCAGGGCCGTGGGATCGGCGTACTCCTCCATGGCGTGGCTGATCACCGACAGCAGGCTGTGGGCGGGCGCCGAGGCCGCCACGCCCGCGATCTCGAACTCCGGCGCGTAGTAGGGACCCGCCAGCTCTGTGAAGAAGGCCGCATGGCCGCCCTGCGAGGCGCCCCAGATGATGATCTCCTCGCCCAGCGAACCCTCCAGATCCTCGGCCAGCTCGCCCTGCACCAGGCTCAGGCCGGCACGCAGGGCGTCCCAGGAGCCCAGGGCCACCTGCTCGCCCACCAGCGGTGCGTGGCTGGCCGTGGAGGGGTCGCCCATGCCGTTCATGCCGATGTAGTCGGGCGCGATGACCACGAAGCCGTAGGAGGCCAGCAGGGCGGGCTGGGCCGGACCTATCAGCTCGTCGGCGCTGGGGGCGCAGGGGTCCGAGGCGCCGGCGAAGCCGTGCAGCATCAGCGCCACGGGCCAGGGCTCCATGGGCGTCTGCTGGAGATCGGCGGGCAGGCCTACCATGCCCGTGGCCTCCACCTGCTGGCCCCGGTCCTGCGTGGTGTAGCGGTACTGGTAGAGCTTGGCGCCGTTGGGCACGGGCGTCAGGCTCTCGAAGCCCGCCAGGGAGATCAGCAGATCCAGGGAGGCGGCGCTGAGGTTCCAGGCGTCCAGCTCGTCCCAGTCCACGACCTGGCCCTGGGCAGGCAGCGGGGCGTAGCGCTCGCTGCCGCAGAGGGCCACGGGCAGCGGCGGCGTGGCCAGGGGCACGGCCGTGTCCTGCCCGCCGCCGCAAGCGGCGACCAGGATCGAGACGGCGGGAAATGCTGTGGTGTGTCGCATCTGACCAGCGTAACGCAGGGGCCGTTTGCCCACGCCCGCCGCGATCGGTATGCTCGCCGCGGAGGTTCCTGGCATGAAACGCGTTTTCTCCTCGCTGGTCACCCTGCGCTGGCTGCTGCTGGTGGCGGTGCTGCTCTCGCTGCTGCCCGCGGGCGAGCTGCTGCCGAAGCTCAGTACCAACAACACCATCGACAGCTTCCTGG
>CAYVQL010000532.1:0-4704 GCA_964454135.1 uncultured Enterobacterales bacterium
GCCAGTCCTGCCAGCGCCGCGAGGGCGGTGTGCACCAGAGCCAGAAAGCGGCTCGGAAAGTGAATCGTCAAGCCCACGCTGTTGGCGACGGAGTCCACGAGACGAAAGGGACCGCCGACGCTCGGACCTATGGCCAGCGCCAGGCCCAGCACGACCATCATCCACCAGACAAGTGCCTGCCTGGGCCTCCGCACGAGGGCCGCCAGCCCCAACAACAAGACGGGGATCCCCAACAGCCGCCCATCTTCATAGTCCCCCCGAGGTTGTCGGGGGGCCCACTCCACCAACATGGCGCTCGGTCGAGCAAAGGAACGGACGTAATCCCGGGAGATGGGGTCCTGCCCCCTCAGCACGCGGAGGGAAGGCGCCCTGCCGTGGCTGGGGCCATAGGAGCTCGCGAAGCCGTACAGAGGAGGCAAGGCCAGGGCGACGCCCGTGCCCACCATCAAGGCCAGGCGGACGAGCCGGCGCCGGCGGGCGTCCCGACGGAGCAGCCAGGGGCAGGCCAACACCGACAGCCCCAACGCCATGAAGAGGCCGTAGTAGAAGCAGGCCAAGCTGCCGAGCCCCAGCACCACCCCTGTCGCGAGGGAGTAGCGCCAAGCCAGGGTGCGCTTGGCGCGGATCAGCAGGAAGAAGGCCAGCGGCAGGAGCCACAGATGCTGCAGCTCCCCCACGCCCATGAAGATGGTGTTCAAACTGAAAGACGAGGTCTGAAGCACGAGCCCCGACAGGTGTCCGCCCAGGCGTCCGCCCGACACCTCCCGACCCAGCAGGATCCCGCACAGACCCGTGGCAGTCAGGTTGAACAGGACCAGCAGATTGTTGACCAACACAAGGGACAAGGGAAAGAGCAAGACCGCGACGATGCCGTTGAGGGGCTCGATGGGCCAGAGTTCCATGCCCTGGGGGAAGTTCAGGTACTCGGTGTGCAGCGGTAGGGCGCCATCCCGCAGCAAGCTGGTCCGGAACCACCAGAGGGTCCAGAGGTGCTTGACGGTATCGGTGCCGGGCGAACCGAGCACGACTCTGCCGGGATCCAGGACCGCTGGCCAGGTGAGCGCCAACGAGATCGCAGCGGACTGGGCCACCGCCAGGATGGGAAACAGGCCGCGCCTCGGCGCCCGGCTCATGGTTCACCCCGCGCCAGGGGCATCCACAGCTCGCTCATGGGGACCTCAGCCGCACTGCCAGTCGCGCTCCACTCTACCAGGAACCAAGGGCGCGTCCATCGGGCGCTCCGCTCCGGCCACGCCTTGTCACCGAGACCACGGCGCCCCCTGGAACCTGACACGCCGCTTGGGCTGGGCGAGCGGGGCTCGCGGAGCTAGGGCAGGATCCGCATATCGCGTCCGTCCACGCCAACCCGAGGCCCGCAAGTGAAGCTCTTCTCCTCATCACCCCAGGGCGTCGAAGGCCTGCTGCGCGCCGAGCTGCAGGCCCTGGGCGCCAGGGACCTGCGCGAGGCGGCCGGCGGCGTCTCTTTCAGCGGCGGCTTCGACCTGGTCTGCAAGGCCTGCCTCTGGTCCCGGCTGGCGAACCGCGTCCTGCTGCCCCTGGGCAGCTTCCCAGCCCCATCCCGCCAGGCGCTCCTGGAGGGAACCTGCGCCATCCCCTGGGAAGAGCACATCAAGCCGGGGGCCACCGTGGCCGTGGACGCGGTGATCTCGTCCAGCCAGGCGCCCAACTCGCACTTCGCGGCGCTGGTGGTCAAGGACGGGATCGTGGATCGGCTCAGCGCCAGGGGGATGGAGCGCCCCAGCGTGGACACCCGCGCCCCGGATCTGCCCATCAATCTCTTTCTGAAGCGGGACCTGGCCACCGTCTCGCTGGATCTCAGTGGTGAGCGCCTGCACAGGCGCGGCTACCGGGCAGCCCCCGGACAGGCCTCGCTCAAGGAGAACCTCGCCGCCTCCATCCTGGTGCGGGCGGGCTGGCCGCAGATCGCCGCGCAGGGGGGCGCCTTCGTGGATCCCATGTGCGGCTCCGGCACGCTGCCCATCGAGGCCGCGCTCATGGCCAGCGACACGGCCCCCAACCTGGACCGCGAGCGCTTCGGCTTCCACGGCTGGGCGGGCTTCCAGGCCAGGACCTGGGCGCGGATCCGGCGGCAGGCCATACAGCGCGCCCGGGCCGGTCGCGACCGGGAGCTCACCATCCACGCCTCCGACATCGAAGGCCGCGCCGTCCGCACCACCGCGCGCAACGCGCGCCAGGCCGGCCTGCAGCGCTGCATCAGGCCGGTCCGCGCGCCGCTGGCCGATCTCCAGGCCCCCGCCCCCACCGGCCTGCTGGCCGTGAACCCGCCCTACGGCGAGCGGCTGGGCGAGCGGCCCGAGCTGGGCGCGCTCTACGAGAGCCTGGGCCGCATCCTCCACGAGCGCTTCCGCGGCTGGTCGGCCGTGGTCATGACCGGCGAGCAGCGGCTCTCGCGGCGCATCGGGCTGCGCGCCAAGAAGGTCAACAAGCTGCGCAACGGCGCCCTGCGCTGCGTCCTGGCGCAGTTCGAGCTGGATGAGAGGAACGCCTTTCGGCCTGTGGGAGGCGCCTAGCGCCTAGCCCTTCGGCAGCTCCACCTTCACCTGCTCAATGCCCCAGATCCTCTCCGCGTACTCTCTCACCGAGCGATCGCTGGAGAACCTGCCCGAGCGCGCGATGTTGAGCGCCACCATGGACCACCAGCGCTCCGGCTCCTGCCAGGTCTCGGCCACCCGGGCCTGGGCCTGCAGGTAGCTGTCGAAGTCGGCGCAGATCATGAAGGGATCCTCCTCGCGCAGGTAGCGCACGGTTTCCCGGGCCAGCTCGGGCTGGTCGGGGTTGAAGGTGCCACGCTCGATCAGCTCCAGGGTGCTGCGCAAGGCCGGGCTGCGCTCGATGAATTCTTCGGAATCGTAGCCCCGCAGCTGCAGCTGTCGGGCCTGCTCGGCCTCCATGCCGAAGGTGAAGAAGCACTCCTCGCCCACCTCATCGCGGATCTCGATATTGGCGCCGTCCAGGGTACCGATGGTGAGCGCCCCGTTCATCTGGAACTTCATATTGCCCGTGCCCGATGCCTCTTTGCCGGCCAGCGAGATCTGCTCCGAGAGATCAGCGGCCGGAATGACCAGCTGGGCGAAGGACACGTTGTAGTTGGGCAAAAAGAGCAGCTTCAGGCGCCCGCGCACGGCCGGGTCGCTGTTGACGATGGCCGCCACGTCGTTGATCAGCTTGATATTGTGCTTGGCGCGCGTGTATCCCGGCGCCGCCTTACCGCCGATGAGCACCGTGCGAGGCACGATATCCTCGTCGTGGAACTTGATGCGCTGGTACAGCCAGACCACGTGCAGGCAGGCCAGCAGCTGGCGCTTGTACTCGTGGATGCGCTTGACCTGCACGTCCACCAGGCTGTCGACGTCCAGCTTCTCGTCCATCAGGCGCGCCAGGTGGTCGGCCAGCCGCTCCTTGTTGGCCCGCTTGATGACCGCCAGCTGCTTCAGGAAGGCGGGGTCGTCGCCCCAGCGCTCCAGCTCGGCCAGATCGCAGAGGTTGGTGGTCCAGCACTTGCCGATGCGCTCGGTGATGGCCGCGGCCAGCGGCGGGTTGCACTCCAGCAGCCAGCGCCGCGGTGTGACGCCGTTGGTGACGTTGGTGAAGCGCCCCTCGTAGAAGCGCGCGAAGTCGGCCAGCACGCGCTCCCGCAGCAGCTGCGAGTGCAGCGCCGCCACCCCGTTGACCTTGTGGGAACCCACGGTGGCCAGGTGGGCCATGCGCACCTTGCGGGGCTTGCTCTCGTCGATGATCGACATGCGGCGCCTGAGATCCTCGTCCCCCGGCCTCCAGATGTGCACCTGGCGCAGGAAGCGCTTGTTGATCTCGTAGATGATCTGCAGGTGGCGCGGCAGCAGTCGCTCGAAGAGCTCCAGCTTCCAGCACTCCAGGGCCTCGGGCAGCAGCGTGTGGTTGGTATAGGCGATGGTGCGCTCGGTGATGCTCCAGGCCTGGCTCCAGTCCAGCCGCTCCAGGTCCACCAGCACGCGCATCAGCTCGGCCACGGCGATGGCCGGGTGGGTGTCGTTGAGCTGGATGGCCACCTTGTCGGGGAAATCGCCGATGTCCTGGTTGAGCGAGCGGAAGCGCCGCATGATGTCCTGGATGGAGCAGCAGACGAAGAAATACTGCTGCTTGAGGCGCAGCTCCTTGCCCTGGGGCGACTCGTCCTTGGGGTAGAGCACCTTGGAGATGCTCTCGGACAGCGCTTTTTCCTCCACGGCGCGCCGGTACTCGCCGTCGTTGAAGACCGCCAGCTCGAACTCCTCGGAGGCGCGCGCCGACCACAGCCGCAGCGTGTTGACCGTGTTGTTGCCGAAGCCGGCGATGGGCATGTCGTAGGGCACGCCGATCACCGTCTTGCCCCCACGCCAGCGGGACTCGAAGCGTCCGCTTTCGTCCACGCCCTGCTCCACGTGGCCGCCGAAGCGCACGGGCACTGCCAGCTCATTGCGCACCACCTCCCAGGGGTTGCCCTTGCGCAGCCACTCGTCGGGCTGCTCCACCTGCCAGCCCTGGTCGATCTCCTGGCGGAAGATGCCGAACTCGTAGCGGATCCCGTAGCCGGCCGCCGGGTAGCCCAGGGTGGCCAAGGAATCCATATAGCAGGCCGCCAGGCGCCCCAGGCCGCCGTTGCCCAGGCCCGGATCCTCTTCCTGCTCGATGATGTCTTGCAGA
>CAYVQL010000533.1:0-4681 GCA_964454135.1 uncultured Enterobacterales bacterium
GGCCGCTTTCCCTTGAGCACGGCAACTTGCTGACGGAGGGCGTTGTCTTCGATGGTCAGATCGGCGCGGCTACGGAGGAGCGCAGGAAGACTGCCCGCGAGGATGAACAGAAGCTGGGACATCAGATCAAGGTGACTGAATGCGGCCACCTTGGCAAGGCAGAACCAGCACCGTGGCCAGCTCTCGGCTCTGCATGCACCTCAAGGATATCCCGCATCGCGCGCCTGGGATCAGATTGTGGCGAAGGACAGGGGTCGCGCGCCTCTCGGTTGGCCTAGCGCAGCTCCCGGGGCTCGCTGTTCTGTCAAGCGCCACCCCGTTTGGGGCTCTGAATCCGCACGCAGGCCTCGACTCCCCCGTCCAGGTTTGCGACAATCCGAACCGCAGTTTCGCCCCACCGTCAACGAGATCATGAACTCGCACACCTCTCTCACCCTCGTCGTCACGCTGCTCCTCCTCGCCTGCGACAAAGACAAGCGTTCAAAGCCCTCGACTGACGATACGGCCCCCACCCACGACACCGGCCCCGCCCCTGATTCCGACCCCGACTGCGACACCGGCTACCTCGAAGACGACGGCGAGTGCGTACCGGCCGCCTGCGGCACCGGCACCTGGGGGAACCTGGAGCGGGACGAGAACACGGTCTACGTGGACATCAACGCCGCTGTAGGAGGCATCGGCAGCGAGACCGCGCCCTTTGCGTCCATCCAGGCGGGGTTGGATGCGGCAGGCGATGCGGACGGCGGCACGGTGGCGGTGGCGGCGGGGACCTACCCGGAGACGCTGGAGCTGGGGCGCGAGCATGACGGAGTGCACCTGTCCGGTCGTTGCAGGGAGCTGGTCGTCATCGACGCCAGCGTAGGGGACGAGAGCACACCGGGGATCGATGTGGACGCCAAGTCCTCGGATGTGCAGGTCTCGGGCGTGACGGTGCGCGGGGCGCACTACGTGGGGATACGCATTGGCTCCGGGAGCCTGACAGTGCGGGATAGCAGGGTGGAGGCCAGCGAATTCCTGGGCCTGGGCGCCTACCAGTCGGGCAACCATCAGACCTCGCTGCTGGTTGAGGACAGTGTGGTCTTCGGCAACACCGCCCTGGGGCTGCTGGCCTACGAACCTGGCACTACGGTCACGCTCAGGCGCACGACCATCCAGGACAGCCTGCCCGATGCGGATGGTGTGGCCGGATACGGCATCCAGGTGCGTGACGGCGCCACCTTGAGCGCGGAGAGCTGCGAGATCGCGCAGAACACCGCAGTGGGCTTGGCCGTCTGGGATTCCAGCACCTCGGTCAGCCTGCGGGAGACGATCGTCCGGGACACGCTGCCCGCCACGGACGGCACGGAGGGGTTCGGCATCGAGGTCTGCGAGTCCGCGGTCCTGGACGCAGAGGCCTGCGAAGTGGCGGGCAACGCGGGAGTGGGCGTCGCAGCCACCGACTCGTCCGCCGTGGCACTGAACGAGACGGTCATCCACGGCACGTTTCCCAATGCGGCCGGAGAGGGCGGAGCGGCGCTCTTCGCCCTGACCAGCGCCAGCATGGAGGTGGAGGCCTGCGAGCTGTCGTGGAACACGGCCGGCGTGGTGGCCTACGATTCCGGCACCAGAGTCACGCTGCGCGAGACCACGATCCAGCACGGCCAACCTGACGAGTACGGCAATGCAGGATACGGCGTCGAGGTCTCCAGCGGCGCCAGCCTGGCCGCCGAGGGCTGCCAGATCCTGGAGAACACCACGGCGGGCGTCCTCGCCTTCAACGTGGGCACCTCGGTGACGCTCTCGGACACCACCGTGGCCTCCACGCGGCGGGGCGAGTTCTACACCGTGGGCGTGGGCATCTCCGCCTTCGAGACCGCCAGCGTGGATGCCACCGGCGTGGAGGTGCGCGCCAACGAAGGCCCAGCGCTCTACGCCGCCCGGGAAGCCGCCAGCCTCTCCTGCTCGGGCTGCACCCTGTCGGAGAACACCTTCGCCGCGGCGGTCGCCATCATGGGCGCGTCCCTCGCGATCGAGGATTCGCTCGTCGAGGGCACGGGCCAGCAGGAGAACATCGGCGGCGGCCTGGGGATCTACGCCGCTCCGCTGGCGGGCAACGGGCCGGCCCTGGTGGTCACGAGCAGCACCATCCAGGACAACGCCATCGCCGGCGTCTGGCTCTCCGGCGCAGGCAGCTACTCGCTATCGGACAACATCATCCGCGGCGGAGATGGCTGGACCCGTGAGAGCCTGACCAAGTGCGGCGATGCGGTCTACGCCACGGAAGGCGTGACGGCCTGGGACGGAAGTTCGGGCCTGTTGCTTGAGCGCAATGAGCTGCTGGATGGTATGGGCGCCGGCCTGTTCCTGGACAATGCCTCGGCCAGCCTCTTGGGCAACAGCTATGCGGACAACGCCGTGGATCTCGTGATGCAGGGCGGGGACTGCGAGACGCCACCTGATGGGTACGAGGGCGAGACCTTCAGCTCGGACGTGGAACTCTGTCCGACCTACGACTACGCCACCTGCGGGGACAAGTTCACGCTGCACCTGACGATTGAAGATCCGGGGTCGGGTTACGGCGCCGCGTTGATGAGCCCCGGTCTCCCCGGTCCAGGAGCGTTGCCCGCGCTGCCAGTCGCGCTCCCCCATGCCTTCGATCCCCTGCCGCTCCTACCTCCGGCCCCAAGGCTGGAACCGCTGAAGCTGCGCCTGGAGCCACTCCGGCACGAGCCGGCGCCCCCGGTCCCCCTGGTCGCGCCCGGGGAGCACTGATCCCCCGCTGGCCGCTGACGGCGCTCAAGCCTCGCGCGAAGACCACGGCTTCCATTCCCAGGGGAGAGCAGCGGGGGCCGCCGCCAACGGCGGCCTACCAATTGCCATACGGCCCGCCGTAGGCGCCCATGTCCGACCGACTGCCATCCGGATCCTGCAGATCCGGATCCCCCTGGTCGATGCAGGGGCTGCCCTGCTCCAGGTGCAGATCGTCGTCGCTGGCGTCGGCGTTCAGCTCCAGGTGCACGAAGTAGGGAGACTCGAAGATGTTTCCCTTCTCGTCGGTCTGACCGCTGGACTGGACGTCACCACCCCAGGCGCCGTAGGCATTGTCGAAGAAGTCGGAGTAGGCGATCTCGTCGATCCCCTTGCCGTAGTTCACCGAGATGTACTGGTAGACCCCGTAGCCATCGTCGTGGTAGGCCACGATGGCGTTGTTCAGGGACAGGTCGCTATAGGTCTTCGCCAAGACCCCGCTGCCGCCCGGGTTGTCGATCACCGTGACGTTGGTGGCGTTGATGGTGGCGAAGTACTCACCGTAGAACGCGCCATATTCGTAGTTGTTGTATTCGCTGGCATTGCCATTGATGATGGCGTTTTCCAGGTTCAGCTCGCTGTAGTAGTACACCCGCACCGCCGGCACGTAGTAGGCGATGTTGTTGCTGATGTTCGCCGCGCTGATGGTGGCGACGGAGCTGTGGGTCATCAGCAGCCCGCCGCCGTTGCTGTACGCCTCGTTGCCGCTGATGTCGGCGTCCATCAGCTCGGCCTCGGCCTCGTAGTACAGGTAGAGGCCCCCACCCTGGCTGGCCCGATTGGCGCGCACCGCCAGCTCGTTACCCATCAGCTCTGCGGCGTAGAGGTAGGTCCCTCCACCGCTGCTGCTGGCCTCGTTGCCCTGCAGCTCCAGGTCCTCGAACTCCAGGCGGGCGCCGTTTTTGAGAAAGATGCCGCCGCCATTGCTGTAGGCCAGGTTGCCGTGCAGCTCGGCGTCGGACAGCCAGGCCTGGCACTCCGTGGCGTACAGCCCCCCGCCGTCGTAGTTCGTCCCATTCTCGGAGATGGCGACATCGCCCAGGTCCAGGCTGCCGCCCTCCACGTAGAGGCCGCCGCCGGAGCCGTTGACGGCCGCGTTGCCCGTGACGCTCAAGCCCCCGCCCTCCAGCGCGGCCGAGACCAGGCAGATCCCTCCTCCGTCGTAGTTGGCGTAGCACTCGGAGATCTCGACGGCCTCCACGTGGACCGTGCCCGACGAGGCGTAGAGCCCACCGCCGTAGTTGGCGTAGCAAAGCTGGATCTTCATGTCCGAGATGCTGGCATCGCCCTCTTTCACCAGCAGGCCGCCACCACTGGAGGCGTAGCCAGAGAGCAGCGTGAAGCCCTGCACCTGCATGCCATCCAGGCTGCCGCCCTGCAGGGTCAGCACCGTGCCCGCGTACTCGCCGTCGATCACGGTGACTTCGGGCCCCTCGGTGGAGGCCAGGTTCAGCTCTTCGCCCGTGAAGGAGGTGGTCTCGTAGTAGGTGCCCGGTGCCACAGAGATGCAGATCGAGCCCGACTCCAGGGCTTCTCCGATGGTCTGGTAGGGACGTTCCTCGCTGCCGTCGCCCCCAGCCGCGGCACCGGCATCGACGAAGACGCTGGCTCCCTCGTCGATCTGGCCGTCGCAGTCGTCATCGACGCCGTCGCAGTCTTCGGTGGCGCCAGGGTAGACCTGGTCATCGCCGTCGTCGCAGTCGGCGTGGTTGGAGACCAGGCCCTGCTGCCCCTCGCAGGCGGGCCCCTGGGCCTCACCCTCGGCGCCGAAGCCGTCTCCATCCGCGTCGGTGTACCAGAGCACGCTGGGATCCTCGTCCACCTCGCCGTCGCAGTCGTCGTCGACGCCGTTGCAGAACTCCTCGGCCTCGGGATGGACGTCGGGGTTCTCGTC
>CAYVQL010000534.1:0-4664 GCA_964454135.1 uncultured Enterobacterales bacterium
GGGGTGTCCGGCGACGGCCTGCAGCCGGGCCCCGTCCGCACCGAGCTCTACACCAGGCTGAAGGCCATCCAGGAAGGCGACGAGCCCGACCCCTACGGCTGGGTGCGCAAGGTTCCCGAGTAGCGAGCTCCCGAGTAGCGGGGGCGCAGCTTGCCGGCTCCGGAGGTTTTTTCGCGCTAAGCTCCCGCATGCGGCGGCCCAGGCGGGTCCGCGGCGGCGGAGGATGAATGCGCGCCAGCGACGCCAAGCTCCCCTGGTTGGCCGTGGGTCTGATGGCCCTGCTCTGCGGGCTGGCGCAGCTGCACCCGGTGAACTCCCTGGACCTGTGGTGGCATATGTGGGCCGGGGAGCTCAGCCTGCAGCAGCATTGCTGGTCCTGCGTGGACCACTCCACGTTCACGCAAGACGGCTGGACCTTTGAGAACGCCGAGTGGCTCTTCAGCGTGCTGGCCCACGGCATCTGGAGCCTGGGCGGGCCCGCGCTGGCGGCGGTGGCGGTGGCGCTGGCCGCGGCCATCTGCGTCCTGCTGGCTGGCAGCCTGGCGCTGCGGCTCGGCCGCGCCCGGCCCTGGCTGGCCGTCTCCGTCTGCGCCCTGGTGGTGGCCACGGTGGCGATGCGATTCGCCCCCCGGCCCCAGGCGCTCTTCCTGATCTACCTGCCCCTGGCCCTGTGGCTGCTGGAGAAACCCCCGGACAGGGCGCGCGTGATCCTGCTCTGCCTCTTCCAGCTGGTCTGGGCCCACAGCCACTCCAGCTTCGTGCTGCTGCCCGCCCTGGTGGCCATACGCGCCGCGGGCTGGTGGCTGCGGGGCGGCAACCGGCAGGAGCTGTTGCGGCACGGCTCGCTGGTGGCGGGCCTGGGTCTGCTGGCCCTGCTGCTGGGGCCGCAAGGCCTGGGCGTCGTAGGCCACGTGCTGGGCCATGGCTACTCCGACGCCGCTGCCCACAACGCCGAGATGCGCGCCACCACCTGGGACGACATGCTGCCCCGACAGCTGGGCCCCAGCGCCTGGCTGGCCCTGCTACTGCTGCTGGCCGTTCAGCGCGTGGCCACGCGGCGGGTGCGGCTGGACGACCTGGCCCTGGCCCTGATGGGCGCGGCTCTGCTGCTGACGGCGGTGCGCTTCCGGGCCGCTTTCGCCCTGCTGCTGCTGCCGCTGCTGGTGCGCCGCAGCGCGCAGTCCCGCCCCCGCTGGCCGCGGGCGGAGCGGATGGCGGGCGCCTTGCTGGCCCTGGCGCTGGTCCCTGCCACCTGGCAGGTGGCCAGCCGCGAGCAGCCCTGGCTGCTGCCCGGCTTCGGGGTCTGGCGTGCGGGCAGCGCGCACGTCGTCGCCGACATGCTGGCGCGCGAGGACGCCGAAGGCCACCTCTTCAACGGCTACGGAGACGGCGGCTACCTGATCTGGCGCCTGGCACCGCGGGTGCAGGTGGCCATCGATGGTCGCACGCCGGCCTTCCACACCGACGAACACTTCACGCTCTGGCGCCAGGCCGTTCGCAGCAAGCGCACCTTCGACGCCATGGACGCCCGCTGGGGGGTGGATCACGTGCTGCTGTGGCGCTCGGAGCCCCTCTGCCCCAAGCTGGACCGCGACGAGCGCTGGCGCCTGGTCTACCTGGACGAGAGCCGGGCCCTGTTCACCCGCCGCGACGGCCCTTTTCTACCGGAGACCGACCTGCTGCACCTGCCCGCCTGCCAGCAGCAGGGCGTGAGCAGCGGCTGCCCGCAGAGTGGCGAGGAAGCGGCGGGGATGTGGCGCGAGGCCTCACGCTTGCTGGAGTTGGCTCCGGATGCCTCGTGGCCCCACGTGGCGCGCTTGCGGCTGGTGGCCTGCAAGCCGGAGGTGGAGCCGCAGCTGGCCCTGGCCGTGGCCCGCCAGGCGCTGGCCGGGCCCCTGGAGGCGGGGGACTCCCTGCGCGCGGCCCGCGTCCTGGCCGCGGCGGGGGAACTGGAGGAGGCCGCCGCGGTCTGCGCTCGGGCCTGGGAGCCTGGAGAAGGGGCGCAGCTGGACCTGCTGCAAGGGCGCCTGCTGCTGCAGCTGGGGCGAGCCGCGGAGGCGGCGCAGGTGCTGGAGCGAGCGGTCTCGACGCTGGACGACAACACCATGTTGGCCGACAGGCTGCTGCTGGCGCGCGCCCTGCATCAGGCTGGCCGGCCCCAGGAAGCCGCGCGCCATGCGCAGCAGGCGGCCTGGGCAGGAGATCCCGAAGCCCTGCAGCTGCTACGCACCCTGCTCCCCGAGCTCTCGGAAGAGCGGGCGCAAGAGGCCAGGATCTGGTTGGAGCTGTAGGAGGGGGGCTCTGCCAGGTTAGGCTGAACGCCACATCGCAACGACCGGCGGAGCCGGTCATGACAGGAGAAGCGCATCATGGCAAAGGCTCTCGTTCTGGGTGGTTGCGGCGCGGTGGGCAGCGTGGCGGCCAAGACCCTGGCAGCCACCGACGCCTTCGACCACGTGATCATCGCGGACATCGACGAGGCTCGTGCCGCGGCGTTGGCCGCGGAGCTGGGGGACGGAGTCTCTGCGCTGCGGGTCGACGCCGGAGATCGAGCTGGCGTGGGGCAGGCAGCCAGCGGATGCCAGGTGCTGCTGAACTGCAGCGGTCCCTTCTACCGCTTCGCGGTCCCTGTGGCGGAGGCCTCTATCCAGGCCGGCACGGACTACGTGGATGTCTGCGACGACGTGGACGCCACCCTGGATCTGCTGGCCATGGACGAGCGGGCGCGTGCCGCCGGCGTGCGGGCCCTGGTGGGCATGGGCAACTCCCCCGGCGTCACCAACCTGCTGGCGCGCTTCGCGGCCGATCACCTGCTGGACCAGGTCGAGTCCATCGACATCTACCACGCCCATGGCGGCGAGCCCTACGAGGGGCCCGGCGTCGTCTCCCATCGCTTCCACGGTATGGCGTCTGAGATCCCGGTCTACCTGGACGGCAAGCTGGAGACGGTGCGCTTCTTCGAGCCCGAGGGCGTGGCGCTGCGCAAGAAGATCAGCATGCACATGCTGGGCGACGACATCCCGGTCTACCCCTACCCGCACCCCGAGCAGATCACCATCCCGCACCATATCCGCACGCGCCAGGTCACCAACCGGGGCACGGTGCTGCCGGACGAGTACTTCCAGCTCACCATGGAGATGTGCCGCCTGGGCCTGGACAGCGTCGAGCCGCTGCAGGTGGGCTCGCAGGCCGTGCAGCCGCACCACTTCGCGGTGGCCTGGCTGCTCAGGCAGCGCGAGCGCATCCTGCGGGAGTGCGACTTCGGCGAACAGCGGGGTTGCGCCAAGGTGGTCGTGGCGGGGCTGCGCCACGGCAAGCCGCGCTCCTACGTCTTCTCCATGGCTTCGACGGACCAGGCCCTGGGTGAGGGAACGGGCATCCCGGCGGCCATGGGGGCCATCCTGATGCAGCGCGGCATGATCGCCGGGCCGGGGGTGCTGCCCCCCGAGGCGGCCGTCAACCCGCTGCAGTTCATGGGCCTGGTGGGGCCGGTCATGGCCGCCAGCGCGCAGGGAGGCAGCTTCGAGGGCTTCCTGGTGGAACGCATCGACGAGAACGGGGTCAAGACCCGGGTGGACATGCCTCTTTGACAGGAGTGGGACCGTGACCGCGCGCATCAGGATCGCCAGGACGACCGCCGAGCTGGACGCGCTCTTCGTCGCTCGGCACAAGGTCTTCGTGGAGGAGCAGGGCAACCTGGCGACCTGGCCCAACCAGCGCATCGCCGATCGCTTCGACGCCTTCCCCAGCACCGCCAACATCATCGCCCTGGTGGACGAGAGGGTCGTGGGCGGCGTGCGCCTGAGCAGGAACGGCGACAAGGGCTCGCCCTTGGATGAGTTCTTCGACTTCTCGCGCTACCTGCCCTCGAAGGACGACTCCGCCAGCGTCAGCCAGTTCTGCCTCTTGCCGGATTTTCGCGGCGGCAGCCTACGCCTGGGCTTCTCACTGCTCTATATGGGGGCTTTCTGGGCTTTTCGCAGAGGCATCCGGCGGCTGGCCATGGCCTGCGGCGCGGATGTGGCGCGCCTGGCCCAGGGCATGGGCTACCAGCAGGTAGCCCCCAAGTTCCCCCATCCGCAGCTGGATACGCCGATGGTGCCCCTGCTGCTGGATCTGCGACAGATCAAGCAGCCCCTCTTCCGAATGGCGCGTCGCCCCGGGTTGCTGGACCTGTTTCGCTCCCTGGACTGGCAGCACCACCGGGCCGGCGACAGGATCGTCAAGGCGGGGGAGCCGGGTCGGGCCGCCTATTTCGTCGTGGCGGGCGAGGTGATCGTCAGGGCCGAGCGCTCCACGGCGGGTGGCGCCGTCAGCTTTGAGCTGGGGGAGCTGGGGCCGGGCGAGATCTTCGGCGAGCTGGCCCTGTTCACGTCTCGTCTGCGCACCGCCGATGTGGTGGCGGCCTCGGACGTGGACCTGGTGGTGCTGGAGCGCCAGGCCTTCCGGGAAGCCTTGCAGGAGAAGCCGGAACGCCTGCCCGAGATCCTGGAGCTGCTGGCGGAGCGCTTGGCCGCCGCCAAGGACCTGCTCAGCCGTTGATGACCGGGGGCATCAGGGCCTTTCCCTGTTCAGTCCTAACGAAGCGCTGACTTGATATGCTCCAAAAGGGTACCGCGTCAGACAACGGTTGGTGCGATGTCAGCTCTGCCACTTGGAGGGAG
>CAYVQL010000535.1:0-4651 GCA_964454135.1 uncultured Enterobacterales bacterium
CGGTGTCGGCGGCGTGGGCTAGGGTATTGGGGGGATGCTAACATCAAACTACTTAGCCCGGGGGCCAGGGGGCCAGGGGGCTATGTCGTTTGATGGGGGATATTGGACGATGTTCGAACTTTCTGGGTGGACCTCGAACAGGGAGCGTTCAAGAAGTTCGAGTATTTCATGGCGGGCATGCAGGAATAGCTCGTCTGCTGGTCTGGGATGCTGGGATGTCTGGAGGCCGGGAGGCCGGGAGGCCGGGAGGCCCACGAGGACTCACGATAGGGCGGTATGTCCAACGTGCGTTTCGTGGTACTGATGCTCGTGTTGGTTGACGGAATGGATACCCTGACATAGAACCAGTTCATGGCGTCCCGTCCCGATGTCGCTGCCCTCCTCGACCGCCTCGTGGTCGCGCTAGAGGAGTCGCGCGTGTGGTTCACCTGGAAGGCGGACGATGAGATCGCTGAGCTTGGGTGGTCCGAGGCGGACGCGCGCGACGAACTCACTGCACTGTCTGCCGTTGACCTGCTTCGGACCGAGCCCTCCCGGTCGGACGACTTCACGCTCATCTGGGTGTTCTGCCCGCTAGTGGCCGAGCTCGACCGGTATCTCTGGATCCGCCTTGCGGAAGACGCCGGTGGCACAATTATCATCAGCTTCCATCTTGCCGAGAGGGATCCATGGAACTAACCCCCCCGACCTGCATCCATCCCGACTGCATCGTTGCCCTCGTGCCGCGCGCCCGTATGGGCCGGCGCGGCGACCGCACTGTGAAATACGAGGGTCACGGTTGGCGCTGCTCGCGCTGTACCGACCCCGACTCTGGTCAGGCGCCGCTGGAGTTCGTGGACGCGCAACTCATGAAGGCGAACGAGGCGGCACTCGCTGCGGCGTGGCAGGCGAAGTACGGCGAGGATCTCCCCCCGTCAGGGCGCCCCGGCCGCAAGACGGACAACCCGCGCACGGAGCGAGTTGCGGTGTTGCTCACGCCGGAGGAACTGGAACGGGTGGACGCGCGGCGCGGCGCGCGCAGTCGCTCGCAGTTCCTGCGAGAGGTAATCGACGAGGGCCTGCGACGTAGGAGCGCGTGAGCCGTGGGTGTTCCCGCCGCCACCTCTGGGTCAGGCATCGTCAGCAGATTGCGGAACTCCCGGCATGATTGCCCCGGTACCGTGTACCAGCCCAAGAAGTTCGTGGCCCGTGGGGGGAGATATCGTTGGTAGAGCGCCCCGAGCGGCTGGCTGTGGTGGGGGGTGATGGCCGTCTGACTCGCAGGGTGAAGCCGGGCACGAGAGCCTGGGCCGGGTCTCCTGCACAAGGAAGCCGTTGACCGCCTATCTGGCTGTGCTTCATCCGTCAGAGTTCGAACCGTCCAGTACGGCCCCCGAGTCATTCGAACTGAAAAAGCCCGTCGGTCCCAAGGAACCAACGGGCCTGATCGATGGTGGGCGATGCTGGATGACGTCCGAACCTGGGCGATGGCTCGCGAGGAGTGGGGAGTGGAAGACGCTGAGCGATGGGATGTGACCGATCGACTCACTGGGGTCGAGGGGCCTCGGACATCGCCGGCTTGCGCTGACCGAGGGTGAGGGCTTGGGAGTCTCTGGGCTCACAGGCTCGCGGCGTCAGCGAGGGTCTCACTCGCGATCGTCCTCGTCCTCGCTCTCCATGCACTCGTCGTAGGCGACTTCGTAGGCCTCGCGGCAGCGCTCGGCGTCGCCGCTTGCCTCGATGCACTCGTCGTAGATGGCCGCGGCGCGCTCGGTGCAGGCCTCTTCCATGTCGGTCTCGTCGTCACCTTCCAAGCACTCGTTGTAGGCGGTCTCGTAGGCATCGCGGCAGCGCTCTTCGTTTCCACCGGCGTCGATGCACTCGTCGTAGGCGGCCTCGGCTCGCTCCTCGCAGGCCTCTTCCATGTCGGTCTCGTCGCCGTCTCCTATGCACTCGTCGTAGGCGGCCGCGTAGGCCTCGCGGCAGCGCTCTTCGTCGCCACCGGCATCGATGCACTCGTCGTAGGCGCGCTCGGCGCGCTCCTCGCATTCCTCGCTCATGTCGGTCTCGTCGTCCTCGAGGCAGCCCTCGTAGGCTGCGCGGGCACGCTCGCCGCACTCGTCCTCGTCGCCGCCCGCTTCGATGCATTCGTCGAAGGCCTGCTCGTAGACCTCCTCGCAGTCGTCCTCGACGCCGGTGTCGTCTTCGCCTTCGAGGCAGTCTTCGTAGGCTGTGCGGGCGCGCTCCCCGCAGCTCTCCTCGTCACCGCCGGCCTCGATACACTCATCGTAGGCGCTGTCGTGCAGCTCCTCGCAGTCTTCCGTGACGGTGTCGGTGCCCTTGGTGTCGGCGGATGCCTCGGTCTCAGGGGCCTCGAAACATGCTGCGAGGACCAGGGCGGTCAGGATGCTCAGGATGGCGTAGGGGCGCATATCGTAGAACCTCTCGATGGTTGTGGGGACGGCTCTCCCTCGTTCGGCCGCATAGTGGCCCAGGCTGGGGTTCGCGTTCCCGTCGCTGTGATTTTTTTGGTTTTGGCATTGCTCAGCGTCACCGGTCGCCCAGCGCCTGCTGGAGCAGCTCCACCTCGTGGGTACGCCTGCCGCTGGGGAAGTGCTGGCGGTAGTGCTCGATGAGCGCAGCGGCCTCGCTGGTGCGATCCTGGGCGATGCGGACGCGGATCAGGCCCACCAGGGCTGGCTCCACGCAGGGCCCGGTGGGGCGCTCGGTCAGGGGGGCGAAGAGGGCCTCGGCGTAGTCCCAGCGCTGCTGCTCGAAGAGCTCGCGGGCCAGCAGCACCAGGGCGGCGACGGCCTGGGCCGAATCTGGAGCCTGGTCCAGCACGGCGCGCAGGTGGCGCTCGGCCTCGGCCTGCTGCAGCTCTGCGAGGGCCAGCTCCCCCAGGGCCAGGTGGGCCTTGGGCGCTTCTTCTCCTCCGGGGAAGGCGCTCAGGTAGCGGTTCCAGGTGGCGCCCGCCTCCCGGGTCCGGCCGCGTTCACCCTGGAGGATGGCCAGCTCGGCCAGCAATGGCGCGGGAGGTGCGGTGCTGCGTTCCAGGGCGCGGGTGTAGGCTTCCTCTGCCAGATCGGGCTGCCCGCCGATGCGATGGGCGTCGCCCAGCAGCGCGTCTCGCTCCCAGTCGTCGGCAGGCAGGGCCTGCAGCAGCGCGATGGCCTTGTCGTCCTGGCCTTCTCCGAGCCAGGCGCGGGCCTGGTCGAGGGGCTCCATGGCCGGGGACTCTTGGCTCGGCGGCTCGCTGTGGCGCAGGATGGCCTCCTGCGCAGGCGGCGGCTGGGGGGTGGAGGTGGTGGGGAGATCCACCGGCTCCGCGCTGGCGGGCTCCAGGCCGGGCACGCGCAGCTCCTGACCCGCAGACAGCAGCCCCAGGAGCTCGCCGTCGCCGCGCTCCACGCGCACCAGACCCTCGAGGGTGCGCACCACGGTCCCGGCCTGCTGGGTGACCACTACGGTGAAGCGAGTGCCCACCACGACCACGCGGGCCTGGGGTGTGATCACCTCGAAGGGATGCTCGGCCGGGCGCGGGCCCACGCTCGCCTCGAGGGTGCCCGCCCCGAGCAGCAAGGCCGTGTGTTCCGGGCCCCAGGCCGTGATGTCGAGCCGGCTGTCGGCCCCCACGGTGATCTGGTCTGTGCCTTCGGAGAGCTCGAACCGGGCCTCCGGGCCGGTGGCCAGAGATCGGCCTGCGCCTGCCGGCATGGCGCTCGCGTCGTCCCAGCGCTGACCATCCACCGTGACCCATCCGCTGGCCTGCACGACGAACCCCGCTGCAGCCTCCGGGACGGTCGCCAGCTCGATGGAGGGTCTTCCGGGTGGTGGTGCGTCGAGCCAGGAGAGCAGGGCCAGCAGCAGGGCCGCGGCGATGGCCAGGGCCGCTGCTCCTGTTGCGAGCGCGATGCGGGGAGGGTGGGACGCTCTCTGGGCGCGGGCCGCCTCGAGCAGACGGTGTTCCGCCGCGGGCGCAGGGCGGTGCAGTAGCGCTTCCTCGGCGGCGCTGCGGAGTTCGAGCTCTGCAACGCTCGGCGCGGAGGTGCCAGCGGCGCGCACGAAGCGCTGCGCGGCCTGCGGGGCGGGCAGGTGGTCCAGAGCCACGTCACAGGCTTCCTCGAAGGCGCGGTAGCGCTGCATCACGGTGCTGCATGCTGGGCAGGCCGCCACGTGGGCGGCGTGGGCAGCGGCTTCGCTCTCGCCCTCGGACTGCCCCACACCCTGGCGGGCGAGCCAGTCCCGGGCGGCCGTGCAGCGCTCGCTCATGGCTCACCTCCGCGGGACCAGACCAGCTTTGGGCCTCCGCGCACGCCTTCGCCACGGAGCGTCGCGGCTTCTCGCTCGTCCAGGGCGTCCACGAGCGCCATGAGGCGGCGCCGGGCCCGGTAGTGGCGGGTGCGCACCGTAGCCTCGGGGATCCCCAGCACCGTCGCGGTCTCGGCGACGCTCAGGGCCTGCAGCTCTCGCAGCAGCCAGGCCTCGCGGAAGTCTTCCTCCACGTCGGCCAGCAGCGCCTGGATCAGCTGCAGCCGGTCCCGCGCCAGGATCTGCGCCTCTGCGTCCGATCCCTTGCTGCGGACCGTCTCGGCGTAGGCCTTCACGTGGCGCTGGCGCCGCTGGCGGCGGCGGATGGCGTGGGACGCCACGCGGCGCGCGATGCAGTGCA
>CAYVQL010000536.1:0-4617 GCA_964454135.1 uncultured Enterobacterales bacterium
CCCAGCCACCATCGCCCCCACCCGCCGCAGCACCGCCTGCCTCTCCTTGCCGCCAGCACCCCAGGCAACTCCCGAGGAGTGACCGACTCGCCCCACCCGAGATCGCCGACACCGTGCCCAAGGCCTGCGAAGTCCTCGCGCGGAACGCCGCCGGCGCCCATGGCAGCTCCCCGAGGCGGGGGCCGGTACCCCCGACCTCAGGCCCCGCTCCTGCTCGCGCGCCAGATGCACCCCCCCCAGGATGCCGAGCTCTCTCTCCGGCGGCCGACACCATGCCGACCGCTCGAGCTTCGCCACATCGACGAGGTCCTCGAGCAGGCGGTGGTCGACTTTGCGGCCCACCACGGGATCGCTTCCCATCAGCGGGTGCGCGCCACTGGACGAGCTCGGGCGGGTGCCCAAGGCGGTGATGAGAGGGGCCGGGGAGGTCTTCAGGGGCACGCGGGGGTCATACGCCTCGCCGAGCCATGCGCTGCGCTCGGTTCGCGCTACGCTGCGTTCGAGAGGAAGAAGCTTCCCACCTTGCGCAGCACCCCGGAGACCCCATGCACCGCCAGCCCAGCGCTCTCCCCGTCCTCGCCGCCGCCCTCGCCCTCGCCCTCGTCGGTTCCGCCCAGGCTGCTGATGACTCGGTGCTCATCGAGACCGCCAGCGCCACCCTCTACGCCCCCTCCGTCTCCGGCGCGGCGACCACCTCCCTGTTCCTCGAGACCGCCTCCGGGCGCGATCTGGGGGCGACGACGGCACCACCCTGCGCCTGCAGGTCTTCGACGGTGAGGACCAGCGAAGCCTCGAGCTCGACCTGGCCAGCGTGGAGCTGGGGATCGACGCCGTGGTGCTGCGCAGCTGGACCCAGGACGGCAAGGCTTACGTGGCCATGGTCGGGGAGGACGCGCTGAGCATCGGCGAGCTGAGCTGGTCTCGCGACAACGGCTCGGTGGTGGTCTCGGCCTTCTCCCAGTACGGCAGCCACATCAGCGTCACCGCCCCCGGCGTCAACGTCGTCTCTGCCTTCTCGAACTACGGCTCCGCGCAGGAGGTGGCGCCTCCGGGGATTGCGCAGAGCTGGACGAGCGAGGACGCCGCCCTCTACCTGGACCTGCAGGACGACGAGGGCACCACCTGGCTGCAGGTCGAGGGGACGCAGATCATCGACTCGGGCTACGCGCTGGGCCACGAGGACCTGAACGAATAGCGGAGCCTTGCCCGGGCGTGCACCTGATGCCCTGCGCTCTCGCAAGCAACCCGTCGGCCTCCGGGCTGGGGGACGAGATTACGAGCGGAGACCCTCCTCTACCCCCAGCCTGCCCTCCGGGCCGCTTGGGTGCAAAGGGGCCTGTCGAGAGCTGCGGGCTCGCCTCCAAAACGATCAGCCCTGGCGTTGGCGAACTCGAGGCGTAGCTCGCTGAGCCGCCATGTCGGCGGACTCTCCGGGCCTCGGAGGTGGGCTGTGGGCGTCGGGCTCGTGCTCCCATGGCGAGCCCATGGCGTGCTTCGGTCAGCCTGTCCCTTGGCGGATCCGCCAAGAACCGCTGATGGAGAGCACGACGAAGATGTAGGTCATGCGCACCAGCTTGGCGACCCTTGTCGGCGGAGACCGAGGCGGCGGTGTTGATGCGATTCTCCTCACCGAAACGCGGAGAGGCCGCAGCACCCCTCGACCCTTCCGAGTATTGAGCGCGCCCCGTGTCGGAGGAAACATGAAGTCCGGGCTCATCCTCACCTGCCTCACCCTCGTGACCGCCTGTGGCCCCATCTCCTCCTCGGAAGAGGGAGAGTGCCGCGCCTGGTGCGAGGAGACAGCCCTGCGCACGGGAATGCAGTCCATGACCGAGCTCTGCGCAGACGTCCCCGAGACGGTCGCAGGCTGCGATGACTGCCTGCAGCTCTGGGACGAGATGATGGTCACCGAGGCGCAGGTCAAGGTGACCTGCGCCTGCGTCAACGGCACCGAGACCCTCGAGCCCTGGCAGGCTTGCCAGGCCGACGAGGAGTCGTGGGAGGCCGAGTTCGCTGGGCACGAGCAGGACTGCGCTGCCGAGGCCGCCAGCTTCGGCTACACGGCCTGCCTGGACTAGGAGCCTGGACCGGCTCGACCACGGCTCCCAGCCCCACCCGACTCGCGACGAGCCCTGGCTGCTCGTCGTCGCCACCGAGGGACCGGAAGTCCACCAGGCGGTTGTCGGAGATCCCGTCCTGGATGTCGGCGCTCGGCCCCTCGAGGATCCCGTATGGCTGGATATCCACCGAGCTGATGTGGAGGTCTGGCACCAGCACGTGGATGGGGCGGCTTCCCGCCCGGGCGGTGCCAGGCCTCGGCGAGGACGTAGGGATGATCGCCATGCCTCGTACGGCCCGGCGTTGGGGGGTGGGGAGCGAAATGTGGGGTTCTTGGAGGTGGGGGTGAGGAGGACGGCGACGCCTCGCATCGGAGCGCCAGAGGCTGGTTGACCTTCCCGGCGTGCTAAGTACCTCCTCATCGAGGTGCTCAATGATCGGACGCGTGGTCGGGAACTACAGGATCGAAGCTCTGCTGGGTGAAGGCGGGATGGCGCGTGTGTTCCGTGCCCGCCATACCAGCCTGGACCGAGAGGCTGCCATCAAGGTGCTGCGGCCTGACGTGGCCTCCGATCCGGCGGTCAAGGCACGCTTCCTGCGCGAGCAGGAGGCACTCGACCGGCTGCGCCATCCGGCCATCGTCGAGCTGTACGATGTCTGCTCCGATGGCCCCGACCTGTTCCTGATCATGGAGCTAGTGGAGGGTGAGACTCTGCGTGGGCGCGTAGAGCGCTCCGGCCCCATGCCCATTGACGCGGCATGCGAGGTCACCGCACAGATCCTGGCGGGCCTGGCCGTGGCCCACAAGGCGGGTGTGCTCCACCGGGACATCAAGCCTGCCAACATCATGCTCACGGACCAGACCGCCAAGATCCTCGACTTCGGCGTGGCCAAGGCCGCGGACTCGGCGGCTCTGACCGCGGCGGGGATGGTCATCGGCTCCCCGGCCTACCTGCCCCCCGAGCGCTGGGATGCCGAGCCGGCCACGGCGGCCACCGATGTCTACGGTGTCGGGCTGTGCCTGTGGGAGTGCCTCGTGGGCAGACCGCCCGTGTCGCCGGATGGGGGCTGGAAGGCCTGCTACAAGGCCCACACCCAGCACGGTATCCCCGACGTGCGCGAGGGAAACAGCGCCGTCCCGCGCTGGCTGGCGGACGTGGTGGCACGCGCCACCGCCATGGATCCAATGGAGCGCTTCGAGGATGCCGAGAGCATGCTGCGGCTGCTCGATGCCGGTCTTGCTGGACCGGCCACCTACGACGAGCAGCGCACGGTCATGCTCGCGGCGGCGTCCTCGTCGGTGGAGCCCGAGCGGGCAGCGCGGGAGGCCTGGAGCCCGGCAACTACGACTGAGCCATCGTCCGAGGGGGACGCGCCCCCTCGCATCGAGACGCCTGGCCCGACGCTGCTGAGTACCGAACCTACTGGCCAGGCCCCCGGCAATCGTACACGAGCGCTGGCACGCGAAGCCGCACGCGACCTGGTCAGCACCGGCGGTCCGAAGGTCGATGCGGAGACCTGGCAGCCCGGCGAGATGACCCGGGCCTTCATCCGGCGCGCCCGGCGGCCCTGGAAGATGCTGGCGGTAGCCGTTGTGGTGGCAGGTGTGCTTGTCGCGGGAGGGCTGGTGATCCGCGGCTGGCTCATCTCGCGGTCCATGAGCTCCGGCTTCGCGCTCGAGCTGGCCAACGTCACAGGCGAATCGGTTCACATCGCATGTACCGCTGGGGAGGACGAGGACGTTCGCTCTTGGGGTGTCAACGTGGCCCCCGGTGAGACCGCGAGCATCGGGATTCCCCAGCTACCGGCGACCTGCGAGGAGGTGCTCTCCGACGGTTCCAGGAAGCTCATCTGGACCATGCCCAAGGCGCTCGCGCTCGGAGAGGAGCTGCCGGAGATCTCCCAGGATGACGAGAACCTGCGGCCAGAGCCCGAACCGGAGCCCGAGGCTGTCGCGGCCTCCGCCCCCGAACCAACGAGTCGGCCCGAGCCGAAGCGAGAGGTCCAGGTCGCCCGGCTCGTTGTGGGCGAGGTGCAGCAGCCAGCCACCACCTCGCCCTGTGAAGAGCTGGTGGTGCTCGAGCCCCAGGCCGCGATGGGGACCCTCCCCCCTGACATCATCGCCTGCCTCGAGGCCACCATGTCGGGCACGGCTCCACTCACGACCAAGGACAAGGTCTCCCGCCTGCTGATCTGGGACGCCGAGGCTCGCAACGACACGGTGGCCTGGGAGCGGCAGGTGCGGCGACACCTCGAGACCGTGGGCAGCTCGGATCCCGACATCTGCATGGCCTTGGCGATCCGCTTGAAGAAGAAGGGAACGGTGAGCGCCCTCGAGGAGTCCATCGAGCTGACGAGCACAGCCCTCGAGAACCGCAGCCGCTACTCCGGAGAGCAGTTCGTCAAGCGGGTGAACGCACTCCATGCCCTGCGGACCATCGCGGCGGAGATGGTGTGGCGACGGTATGAGAACTCGGTGCCAGGGCTACGTAGTGAAGAGGTCGAGACGCGGACCGAGGCCATGCGTCATCGGACGCGGGATTATGCCAGGGAGTGGCT
>CAYVQL010000537.1:0-4613 GCA_964454135.1 uncultured Enterobacterales bacterium
GGCAGCGATAGCTTCACCGTCAGTACCACGACGGTAATATCCGCCGACGACTTCCTGGTCTTTGGCAACAACGACGACTTGGTCACCAACGGCGGCGTAGCTGTGGACTACGTCTTCTCCGCCTCCGAATTGGCCCTGGGCAACGGAGACGACGAGCTGGTGCTGGCCAACAAGAGCACCACTATCGACGAGGTGGCCTGGGACAACGGCGCCACCTTCCCGGATCCCAGCGGTGCCAGCATGAGCCTGGACGAGGCGGCCTACGACGTCGTCTTGAACGACGACGGGTCCAACTGGTGCGAGGCCAGCGTCAGCTACGGCAGCGGCGACCTGGGCACGCCGGGCGATGCAAACGGAAGCTGCGGCGGCGCCGCTCCTGCGGCCATCCCGGTGTCGGGAATTTCTGGTGAATGAGGCCTTCCAGTACCTGTGCGGCCAACAGAATCCCAGATGTCGCGCTGCAGAGGATGTGAGCAGCCGCGGGTCTGCGTGCGTATCAGCCCCTGATCGCTGCGGGTGATCGTGCTCTCTGATACCGGGGACCATAGCGGTGACCCTGGGCGGTGTGGTGCTGGCCTCCAGCTACGAGGCCACGGGCACGCTCTGGGCCCCCATCGCTCTGCATGCGGTGTCCAACGGGTTGTGCGTCGCGCATATGCTGGCCACGTGAAGATTGACGGCGGTGTGGGGCTTCGCGGCCCGCTGTCGTGAATGCGGTACTATCAAGCATGATTTCGTGATATGATGGTCTCGGCCCTGGCTGGGACCTCCTGGCACGCGTCCCCCCCCCCACGTTCCAGGAGGCCCGGTCGGGGCCACCATGGGGAGCCTGCCGCCCATACTGTTCGCTTGTGCTGCGCGACGCTCCCGGCGCGTCCACCGGCGCCCAGATCGGCGCACGCAGCCGGCGCCTGTCCTCGGGATCGGGCAGCGGCGGCCTGGCCGGAAGGTCCAAGGCGCGCCGTAGCGTCTGGTCTGCCGGCTGCACGACCAGCTCCACGTCGGCCGGGCAGGCGAGCGCTCCCACGCCCCCTCTCGAAGCCCGGTCCACCGCAGCGGGACCAGCAGCGGGATCAGGTCAGCGGCTGACGCGACGTCTGCCGCATCCTCGTACGGCGACACGGTCGCCTGCAGCGGCGCGACCACCCACCTGGCGGCTCTCCCCGCCTTCCAGGCTCCAACAGCGGCAAGCCGGTCGCGGGGGAGATCTCCAGCAATTGACCTGCGTCCTCGGATCGGTGCTTCGTCGGATGCAGCCTCACGCTGGCTTCGCTGGCTGGCGGGTCCGGGCCGCGAAGGGGCGCCGGGCGGGCCGGCCTCCCCGGAAACCTCGCTTGAGCTGACGAAGAGCAGTACCAAATACGACTTTCACCTATTGAGGCCTTGCTTTCCGCGGGCACCGAGGCGATGGTGGAGCCCCCTCTGCGGAGGAGCCCATGATCCCCACCGGCATCCCGGCCAAGGAAAGCCCTGGCGATCTTGCCTGGGTGGACCAACCGCATGCACATCGAAGCCCGGGACGGCCGCCCACAGGCACACCTTGCACCCGTTGGGGGCTGGACCAGGGGCCTCTCGGGCTTGCGTCCAGCATCAACCCCTGCCTCGCGGCAGAGGTCAATGGAGGCTGCCATGTTTGACGCCCGCCGGGCCATCCCCTTCCTTCTCGTCGCCTTCGGCTGCCTGCGCCCACCGCCGCCCTGGGACGGCACGGAACCTGGCGACGGCGATGTCGACGTCGACACCGGCCCGAGGTCCGATACCGACACTGAAGAGGACACCGCTACCGACACCGACACCGCCGACAGCGAGCTTAAAGACACCGGCGAGGCCTGCGGCGAGGGCACCATCGAGACGTCGTTCGACGGGGCGCTGGTGCAGCTGAAGCCGGGGGAGAGCTACGCCGCGGAATGGCCGCTGACGGGGGACGGCATGGTCTGCGCCGTCAGCTGCGACACGGAGAGCACCGGCATGATCTGGATCTCTGCCTGGCTGGGGATGACGAACACCTGCGCCTACACGGAGCTGGCGATCCCGGCCGACTTGCAGCATGGCGACGTCGTCGCCGTCTGCGTCGAAGCCTCGGTGCCGGCCGACGAGCGGTACGGCGCCAGCTGCTGGCTGGAGACGAGCTCTGGGACGTTGACGGCCACCTTCACCATCCAGGAATGAGGGCAGGATGAAGCCCTCCACCTCCGAGCTTCTCGCGGCCGCCACCGCCGCCAAGGCCAGCCAGCAAGCCGCCATCATCCATGCCCTGCGCGAGGCCGCGGAGGCCGGCGACTGGGTGGCCTTCATGGCGGCAGAGCGTGCGATGTGGGACGTCTACCATCAAGGCGGCATCAAGCTGAATCCGGGCGCACTGCCGCCCGAGGTGGCGCTGGCCTGGCACGAGGCGATGCGCGCCCTGCTTGAAAGGCCCATCAAGATCGAGGAGGGAAAGTGACCGCCAGCCGTGCCGCGAAGGCCGCCAGGGCGCACGCCCGGCCCTCGGACATCACCCTCCAGCAGCTCATCGACGAGATCCTGCCCGGCTACCGGCTCGTCACCTTCGATGGCACCGCGTTCACCCTGGAGGACGAGGAGGGCGAGCGCATAGAACAGCGGCTCTCCGAGCTGCTGCAGGATCTGGCCGATGTCGCCCGCGACGGAGGGTGCTGAGAAGATGAGATCTCCACCAGCACAGGGGGACGCGATGGCCCACCCCGCCAGAATCATTGGCCTGCTCACTACCTACCACGGCGTCGAGCATCCCTACTTGCGTGGCTACGACGTGCGCGTCGTCGCCGTCCTGAGGACTACGGGAGGCCCAGAGTACGAGCGGCTGACCGACGATCTGCACATCGCCCAGGCCGGCGGTGTCACCGCCTCCGACCGCCTGGAAATCCAGCCCTGGCTGAAGGCCGAGGGCCGCTTCAGCTTCGTCACCAGCGATCCACGGGCCATCGACCTCGCGGCGTTCGCGCACCTCCGGCAGCGCGGACCGCAGCCGGACGCGGCACAGCTGCAGCCTGCCCCGCGGCCAACACGCAAGGAACGGAGGGAGCGCAGCCGATGAAGCTCGACACCGCCATCGAGATCCTCGTCGAGATCCGGGCTGCTGCCGGTGGCCGGCAGGCCGAGGCCCTGGCGCTGGCCATCGCTGCGATGGAGGACGCTCGTGATCGGCGCGAGGCCGAGATCGACAAAGCTGGACGCATCGTGCGCTACCTGCTCGGGGGCGCCGAAGGCAGCGAGCGATCAACCACGTGGCGCTACCTGCGCAACAGCCTGAAGCTGCCCCAGGACGTCCTCGACGAGGTGGAGCGGCGCCTGGGGCTGGCCGGCGAGGGAGCGGAGGAATGACCGAGAGGAGCAGATCCGACGATCCGTCGCGCCACCATGTGGTCCGCGAGATCCGGGCGAGGCTCACGCGCATGACGGGGCGCCGATACGAGATCGATCTGCTCGCCCTGGATCTGCGTAGCCTTCGGTCGCTGCTGAAGGCGGTTCGAGATCTCGAAGACGAGAAGGTACGGGTGAAGCAGCAGGTGCGGTGGGAGTCGAGGAGGATTCTGTAGGGCCAGCAGCGTTGCGTGAGTGTCCCTCGGCCTACCCTCGCGCCTCAGAAAAAGGGCGCTCGTCCTGGGCTCGGACCACGTCCCCACGTCCACCTTCCGGAAGAGTGGCTGGTACACAGGCCTAATCGTCCCCTCCCCCCTCTCCTTCGCCGCACTTCGCGCCCAGTTCGGCGCATGCCAATGCAATATCCGTGGTGGGGATAGTCTCGGCAACAGCAGAGCCAACAAATGGAACTGTGGATGCGGCCGTCCCTATAGCTCCGGCTGCACCGACACCAAGTGCTCCTCCCGCTATGGCACCTACGGAAACCGCCAATGCCTTGACGACCTCTGGGTTCTCTTCCACCCAGTTGACAAGGCGGTTTGGCAGTCCGGCCTCTACTCTTTGCACCAATTTCGCCTTCTCCTCAAGAGGTAAGTTCCTCCAGTATTGAGCATCGCGTAGTTGCTTCAAGTTGGCCTTTGCATGTGGGATCTCCCATCCAAGGTCCTCGAGCCGCTTCTCTCTCCTGTGATCTTCCTCCATGGCCTCTTTGGAAGGCAAGGTAAGAAGGAGGACAGCACCTCCTGCTAAAAGTGAGAAGAAAGCACCAAACAAGAACACCCAGCCGGAGGAGAAAGCAAGGCTGAAGAAGATCAGGCTGGAGGCCAATGACACAAGGCCAAATCCGCATCCCCATTTTGTGGCCTCAAATGGATCAGGAGCCGACTGAAGGCGCGAGGATTCTTCCTGGAAACGAAGTATTTCAAACCGCTTTCGAATGATGACGCTATCTATCCCTCCCTGCTCCTGTTCGCATTGCCGGGCGATGGCTTCGGCCCGAAAAATGTCCTCAGGAAGCAGGAAAAGCGGCACAGCGGAACCTCATAGCGGAACAGGAGAGTCGAAACCTATCATGGTGGCAAGAAAAACACATCACCCACTTCTTTCGACCATGTCACACGCAAACTTCGCCTTGGCCCATCACCATCTCTCTTCACCGCCACCGGTGCGCCTCCGCTCGCTTCCGCTGTTCAGGCCCTGCTGGGGATAGGGGGGATTAGCAGGATATTCGA
>CAYVQL010000538.1:0-4603 GCA_964454135.1 uncultured Enterobacterales bacterium
AGCCCATGCATCCCACGATCAGCTACGTCGGACGCCCACCCAGGTTCCCGCTGCACAGCGTGCGCGATCTGCTGACGCGTTCCGACGAGGCACTGCTGGCCGTGGCCTACGTCCGGAAGGGCGGCGTGGGGCTGGTCGAGAAAGAGGTGAGCCACCTGTGCAAACGCGGCGGCTCGCTACGCGTACTCACCTGCTTCGACTTCGGTCTCACGGAGCCCGCGGCGCTCGAGACCCTGATGGACCATGGAGCGAGGGTCCGCATCGCCCGGCTCGCTGATCGCGCTTATCACCCGAAGGTCTACCTCGGCCGTGGACGGTCGGGCCCGCGCACGCTCGTGGGCTCCGCCAACCTGACCGCGGCCGGGCTGGTGCGAAACGTGGAAGGCGGGGTGGAGGTCAGCGGCGCCGCTGGCTTCCACGACGACGCCTGGATGCACGTCGAGGAGATCTGGGGTGAGGCCGTGGACTGTCCTCGGGGCCTGCGGATACCGCCCCAGCCACGCTGCACACGACACCTCGAGCTCCCTGGCCTCCCCGGGCTGTCAGAGCCGCCGCCCGGTGCCCTGGGCGCTCTCCACGATCCACGCTGCGTCCCCAGCGACGACGAGGAGTTCGAGGAGGTCTGGGCCGAGATCCTCGCGGTGGCCACACCAGGCAGGGTGTTCAAGACCGCCACCGGTCAGCTCAACCGAGTGGTCGAGGCGCATCCCGTGGAAGGGCTGCTCCTGACGACGAAGGCCAGCCCAGACGGAAAGTGGGTGCCTCGTGACATGTTCGAGCGCGTGGTCTCGGGAGTGGCCGCGGTCGGCGCCCTACCGCTCAACGCTCCATCGGGCAGTGAGCTCCTGGACGCCACCGCTGGGCTGCGCGTCCACCGCTCGTCGGCTGTGTTCGCCGTATTGGGAGCCTTGGAACGATACCGGCTGAAGCGCAGGCCGCGGGTGATGTTGGAGCTTGTCGCTCGGTGACCGCCCGCACTCCTGCAGGGGGTAGGCAGCGCTCCATGTGAACTGGAGGAATCAGAGCCAATGTCCATCGAACATGACCGGCGCAGGACCATCGAGCGTCAGCTCGCCGCCTTTCTCGCGGTGGCCAACAGGAAGGGCATCGAGAAGATCGAGGACAAGATCCACCGCGGATTCTTGACCACACCTCCCTCCGCGGGGGCCAGGAAGCAGGTCGAGCGGCAGCTGCGCAGCTGGGTCGAGACCAATCCCGAAGGCAGCTGCCGTCACGCGATCCCTGCTGCCACCGCTCTCTACCAGACCCTGTTCGGAGCGCCGACGACGTCGCGCTCACACAGGAAGAGTGCGCGGTCTGCCAGAGCCGCGCGCCTATCCGGCTCTACTCGAGCGAAGACGATGAGGCCCACCTACTCCCTGGCCGCTACAGCGTTGCTGGCAGAGGCACCGGCACTGCGGGCTGACAGACAGCTCGTCAAGCCAGCGATACGCCTCGCCTCGGATGGCCGGGTCGAGCTGACGCGCACCACGTCCGTCCGTACACCGGGCGCGGTGCCTGTGTTCCAGCGCCATGAAGACCGCCTGTTGACCTGGAGGTCGCTCCCCCACCGACACCAGGTCGCCCTGCTCACCAAGGCCCGAGGTGATCGTTTCGGAGCAGCGCACGGCAACGCGGCACGGTTGGGCTCCGCGAACTCCGAGGACGCCCTGACGTGGAGCTCACTGGTGGCCCTCGAGCGCTGTGGGCCCGAGGGATGGATGGGTCGGCTGGCCGCGGCGGCTCTGCACCGCGTGGGCAATCCCACCGAGGCCGGTGCCCTGCCATCGGGAAACCCGGAGGTCTCTCTCTGGGAGACATGCCCGCCGCCGGAGCGCTACCCCGTCCGCGAGGGCCGGACAGAGGTCGATGTCATCGTTCGCCTCGGCCGGCACCTCTTCGCAATGGAGGCCAAGATCGGGGCGAGCTTCTCGGCAGGGACGACCCATGATCCCCATCGCCACCAGCTCGTCCGCCACATCGACGTCGCCACGGCCCTGGCGAAGAGAGAGAACCGCACGTGCTGGCCGCTGGCCCTGTTCCCCTCCAGGCGGCTCGATCTGTTGGAAGAGGTCAGGAGCTATGTCCGGGATCCCGCCGTGCTGCAGGCGGCGCTACCTCATCGCCAGCCCCAGGAGGTGAGGGCGCTCGCGCGCCGCATCGGAGCCCTCCACTGGGAGGACATCCTGCAAGAGCTCGGCGTCTCTCCTGAGGGTCTCCCGCCAGTCGGCGTCCCCTCTCGACGCAGGATTCCCCATCCAGACCGAGCAACCCGTCCACTCACGGACCTCTACACTCGGCCACTGTCCGCCTTGGGGAGGACCCTCCAGGCACAGGTGGACGAGCTGAGAGGCCGAGACTGGCGGAGCCTCTTCCTGGCCGAGCGGGAGGACGCGCCCAGGCGCCACGCCCGGAAGAAGCGCTACCTCGTCGGGCACACGGGCATCCCATCAACTGGCGCCGCCACGAACCGCGGCGAGGAGCACCTCGCCATGGCGATCTTCAATCGCCACGGTCCGCGAGGCGGCCCGATGGACGTGCGAGACGGCGCTGCGCTGAAAGTCCTCGACTACCAGGTCCCTCTCAAGGCCCGGCGAGACGACCACGGTGTGGGCAAGATCGATCTTCTCGGGGTCGAACACCCGGGTCGACTTGCGGTGATCGAGCTCAAGGCCGCGACCCCCGGAGCGGACGCCCCCCTCAAGGCGGCGCTCCAAGGGCTGGCGTACGCCGCCATCACCAGCGCCAACAAAGAGGACATCATCGGGGAGATCCGCCGCTCCCAGGGGCCTGCCGTCGATGACGCGCCTCTACTCGTCGTCGTCATGGCCGATCACGCCTACTGGAGCCGGCAGGGTGTCGATGAACCCGGCCGCCCCGCGCTCCAGCCGCTGCGCCCACTGCTCGACCAGATCGGCAACGCCACTGGCATCGGATTCCGGTTCGTGGACATCGGGGAGGCCAGCTTCGAGTACGGCCTGGCTGGCTCTGCACCGCGTTTGTTGCAGGAGCTGGACCCGCGCATCATCCTCTCGGCTGGGGATACGAGGTCAGCGCGACCCCGAATTCCGGGAGCAGGGCCAGCCTGAGCGCACGGGCTCGCGCCGCGATGGAATCCGATGAGGCGTCTGTCATGTCACCCCCCACGTCGCCACCTCGCCTTCCTCGATGGACAGCTCCAGCTCGAGCATGGCCAACACAGCGACGAGGTCGGCAGCGGCCTCGGGGCTGTCCACCACGCCATGCCAGCTCCCCTGGGCGTGGACGAGGGCTCCATCGGATGCATCCTCCACCGATGTCACCTGGCAAGGACTGCATCCCATGCCGAGCGGATCCAGGAGCGGGCTGAAGTGCTGGGAGTGCAGCAGACCGGCCAGGCTCCTGGCCTGCTCAAGCCACAGGTTCCGACCGCTGAGCCAGAGCTCGGCCACGCACACGAGCCTCACCCGTCCATCCTCCGGCGCGGCCAACACGAAACCGCCCAGGGGCAGCTCCAGCAGCACCCATTCGATCGCACGAGCGGGTTCGACGGGCAGGTCGGGCAGCAGGAACTCCAGGGCCTCGCAGAGCAGGTCGAGGCTAATCGGTCAAGATAGCCGATCTTCGGCCATAAAGGCCTGATATGCTTCACGCACAACCGGGCGTGTGTTGAGGTCCGGACGCAGCCCCTCCGGCCGTGCCACGCCGCGGTCCGGACTCGGTCGTTGGCGGCATCGAGGCTTCCCGCGGCCATACCCGTAGTCCAAAGGCGCAGCTGCCGCCGTCCGGGCGCTCCGAGAGCGCCTGGCGTGTGCAGGGGCGATGTCCGTTGGCTCGCGTCAGGCCGCCTGTGCGACCATGGCCAGCATTTCATCCACGATGGAGGGGTCGCCTCGTTCTCGCGCCCAGGCCTTGGCATGTTGCAGAATGGCCATGAGGTGGAGGCGGATCAGCCAGAAGGAGTGGCGGCGGTGACAGGCCTGCTCGAGTCGGAAGGTCTCCTTCTTCACCGAGTTGGACCGCTCGCTGCCCGAGCGGTGCGCGTAGAGGGTCTTCCAGCGCTTGGAGTCCCTCGGGACGGGCGGAGTGAGCCGAGGGTTGCCGTCGATGGAGAGGGACATGGAGGGAGCGAGCTTGGTGCCTGGGCGGCAGCACCAGTCGGGATCCTCCTGGGGAGCCAGCGGGCAGATATCGAGCGCCCCGCCCTTTTTCGGGCATACGAACACCCTCCTGCCATCGAAGCTCCCCCAGGGCTTCATCTCGGCCATGCCCGGGCAGAGGGGCAGGCCCTTGGGCGACAGCATGAGCTGTCGTCGGTCGGGGTGCTCGGCCGGAGCTTTCTTCGCCAGCGGGATGATCGGTGTGACGCCGAAGCGCATGGGGTAGCGCCAGTGCCACTCGGAATCGTGCCCAGCGTCCTGCAGCAGGTGGAAATCGAAGGGGAACTCAGGCATCCGCTCCTGGAAGACCTTGCGCATCTGGTCGAAAGCCTCCAGCGAGGCGAGCTTCTCGCTGCGGTTGGCGGGGTCGAGGCGTAGGAAGAGGGGCAGGTCGTGCCCGGCGCCCAGTGCGCAGAACTCGTAGAAGTGGTGGCCGTAGTACCAGACCTCGCGGTGGCTGTCCC
>CAYVQL010000539.1:0-4591 GCA_964454135.1 uncultured Enterobacterales bacterium
TGCCCGGATCTCCAGGGGCGGGAGCGTGTCCAGGGGCTCGAGGACCCGCTGACCATCCACCGTGATGAGCACGGCGTACCCCATATTCGCGCCGAGAATGAGCGCGACGCCCTCTTCGGGCTGGGGTTCGTGCACGGCCAGGATCGTCTGTTCCAGATGGACGGCTGGCGCCGCGCCGCTTGGGGCGAGCTGTCTCCTTGGCTCGGTGACGACTACGCCCGCTACGACGCGTTCGTGGAGGCCCTCGGCCAGCGGCGGCGGGCCGCGGAGCTGCTCGACGCCCTGCCACCCGAGCACCGCGCCCTGGTGGTCGCCTACGCGGCCGGCGTCAACGCTGGGGCGGCCAGCTTGCGGGCTCGCCCAGTGGAGTACCGCATGCTCCAGGTGGAGTTCGAGCCCTGGCAGCCCGAGGACGCCTACGCCCTGCTCCTGCTTCAGTCATGGAACCTGGCCTCCAACCCCTATACCGAGGCCAACGCGCTCTCCATGGCGGACATGGACCCGGAGCTGCTCTCCCACCTGCTTCGGCAGCAGGGCTCTCCGGCCATCGACGAGACCTGGCAGCACGTGCGCCAGCTGGACATCGCAAGCTGGAGCCGCGGTTACCAGGCCTGGGACGAGGTGCTCGGCGCCTAGCGGGTCTCGGGGGCGCGCCTGGTCATGGCCCTGTTGGTGGGGGTGGGGCTCTACGCGGCGCTGCGCTGGCTGCGCGCCCAGCTGCAGCGGCTGTCGTTGAGCAAGCCGCAGCGCGTCATGGCCAAGCGCGCCCTGCCGCTGGCCGAGGCGCTGGTGGCCGTGGTCTACGTGGTCTGGGCGCTGCGCTGGGTGCTGGCGGGACATCCGCTGCACCAGGTGCTGCTGCTGGGCCTGCTGGTGCCGGCCTTCATCTTCGTGTCCTGGCTGGCCATCCGCGACGTGGTGGCGGGCATGGCCTTTCGCGCCAGCGAGGTCTGCGCGCCCGGCGACATCATCGAGGCCGACGGCATCAGCGGCCGCATCAGCTCGCTCGGCTACCGCGTCATCGCCCTGGACACGCCCGACGGCAGCCAGGCCTTCATCCCCTACGGCCGGGTGGCCCAGGGGGCCATCGTGCGCAAGCCCGCCACCGACGGGCTGCACCGTCACGTCTTCGAGGCCGCCCTGCCCCTGGGCATGCCCGTGGTGGAGGCCCGGCGGGCCATCCGGCGGCACGCCCTGAACTCGCACTGGCATTCGGTGGTGCGCGAGCCCCAGGTGCGGCTGCGGGACAAGGGGGTGTTCGTGGTGACCGTGTTCTCGGTGGCGCCCAACCTGGGGCATCGCATCGAGGCGGAGGTGCTGCGGGGGTTGGAGGGGGAGGGGGGGTGAGGTTGGGGGGGCGGCGGCTGGCGCCCCTGTGCTCCTGGCTCTACTCCGCCCCTCCTACGAGCAAGTAGGCGGCACCCGCGTCGCTGGCCGCGCCGTCCTGGTAGGGGGCGCCGACGAGCACGTCGTCGTAGTCGTCGGAGTTGATGTCTCCCGCAGCACTGACGGCCCACCCGGCTCTGTCCCCGGGTGACTCGCCCAGCAGGCGCGCGGCGGAATCGGCCAGCGAGACATTGCCCGAGACGGGCCCGAGCACGACATAGGCGCAGCCGATCTCCGAGTAGCTGGCGCGGGACAGGCCGTAGTCGCCCACAAGCAGGTCGTCGTGTCCGTCTCCGTCGACGTCGCCGGCTCCAGCGAGCGTGGCGCCGGCGTCGTGCCCATTGTAGTCCCCCACGGACTCTTCCTCCAGGTGGGCGTGGGCGATGTCGTCGAGCGTATGGGTGCCCGATGCGGTGCCCAGCAGTACCCATACCCCGCTTTCTGGGGTGCCAGTGACCCAGTCGCCGTAGCCGTCGGCGTCGAGGTCGCCCGCACCCGCCACGGCGACGCCTGCGTAGTATTGCCCCTCTCCACCGCAGAGGATGGCGTCCGCATCGGCTAGGCTCCCCGTGGCGACGTTCGCGCCCAGCAACAGGTAGACGGCTCCTCGCATGTCGTCGCGCCAGGGGGCGCCCACGAGCACATCGTCCAGACCGTCGCCGTCGAGATCTCCAGCCCAAGAGAGGCCGTATCCGGCGGCGTCGGTCGACTCCTCTCCGGATAGCTGCACGTCGATGTCAATGGCGTCCAGGGCTCCCGTGAGAGGGCCGTGTTGCAGGTAGGCGGTGCCTTCGGAAGCGGTGTTGGACATCAACAGATCGTTGTACCCGTCGCCGTTAGCGTCTCCCGGCCCGCAGAGATGGTACGGGCTGACACCGCTGATTATCGCATCGGCGTCGACGTCGAGGGCCCTGTCCGCTGTCACGGGACCGAGCGCCAGGAAGGTGTAGGCCAAGTGAGCCACCAGCAGGTCGTCGATGCCGTCCGCGTTGATGTCTCCCGCGCCAGCTACGAGCCTGTGGCCAGCGGAGGCGCAGGACGAGTAGGTGCATAGGCGCACGTCGGCATCGGTGAGGCTCTGCTCTGCCGAAACCGGCCCGAACCAGAGATATGCGCCCGAGTACGATCCGATGGCGATGTCGGCGATGCGGTCGTCATCCAGGTCTCCTGCCGCTGCCAGGTGGTAGCCGGCCCATTCGTTCGGGGACGTGCCCGCGAGCTTGGCCTGCGCTTCTCCCAGATCGATGTCGCCGCTCAAGGCGCATTCCCCGGCGATCTCGCCGTCGCAGTCGTTGTCCAGTTGGTCTCCGCAGGCTTCCAGGGCCTTCGGGTTGACCGCCTCGTCGTCGTCGAGGCAGTCCCCGCCGCCGTACGCATCGCTGTCGTAACCGTCCTCATCAGCGTCGTAGTCGCTGGCCCCGTCGCAGTTGGCATCCAGGCCGTCGTACCAGGTCTCTTCAGCGTCCGGGCTGATAGCTGCGTCGCTGTCATCGCAGTCCAGGAAGTTGTCCACGAAGCCCGAGGGCTGCTGGCAGGCGCGCTGCGGCCGGGCCAGGTCGCCGTAGCCGTCGCCGTCTGCGTCCTCGTACCAGGTGGGCGCGTCGGCGGCCGCGTCCTCGTCCGTGCTGCCGTCGCAGTCGGTGGCGATGCCGTCGCCGCACCACTCCGAGGAGGCCGGGTTGATGTCGTAGTCGCCGTCGTCGCAGTCGCTGTCGTCAGCCACGAAGCCCGAGGGCTGCTCGCAGGAGGTCTGCTCGTCGTCGGGATTTCCAAAGCCGTCCCCGTCGGTATCGCCCCACCAGGGCACGTCGTCTGGCACGCCGTTGCAATCCGTGTCGCTGCCATCGCAGGTCTCACGCGCTCCGGGGTGCACATCGGGATCGCCGTCGTCGCAGTCCGAGGCGTCGGTGGTGGTGCCCGCTGGCTGATTGCAGGCGTGCACGGTGGCGTCCGGATCACCGAAGCCGTCGCCATCGGCGTCCATGTTCCAGCTGGACGCGTCGATGGCGTCGTCCTCGTCGGTGATGCCGTCGCAGTCGTTGTCGACGGCGTCGCAGGACTCTGTGGCGGCGGGATTGATGGATTCGTCGGCGTCGTCGCAGTCGCCATCGAGCTCCGCGTGGCTCTCCGGTTGTTCACAGCCCCAACCTCCATGGACGGTCCCATAGCCATCTCCATCGCTGTCCACGTACCACTGGGTGGTCTCCCCGATGTCGGGATCGTCGTCGTCGCAGTCGGCGGGGCGTGGCACGCCGTCACCGTCCAGGTCCCAGCGCGCGTCGTACTCCTCTTCGCTGATGAAGGCGCAAGCTGCGAAGACGAGGGGGATGATGGGAGAGGGCATGGTTCGGCGCTCCTGCGGTCGGACTGGCAAGACATCGAGTGTATACCAGGGCGGCAGGCCATTGTTGCGGACAGGCCAGGCCGGTTCACGGATCAGGCGCCAGCACCTTCCGCGCCACCGCCTCGCCCAGCTCCGCGAGGCTGTCGATCACCGGCATGGTCTCGGACGGGGGCTGCATCAGGGCTGCCAGCTCGGTGCAGCCCGCGATGGCGGCCTGGGCCCCAGCGTCGGCGTAGCTCTTCAGCATGGCCTCCAGGCGGCGGCGAGCTGCCGACCTGTTTCCTTGGCGCACCTCGGCCAGGATCATGTCGTGCAGGGCCTGCTGGGCGTCCGGCTGCGGTGTGCGCACCTGGATGCCATGGCGACCCAGGCCCTGCTGGTAGAGACCGCTCTGGGCGGTGCAGAGGGTGGACAGCAGGCCCACGCGCCGGAGCTTGTCCGCGGTCAACCTGGCCGCCACCGCATCGACGATGCTGACGAAGGGCAGGCCGAGCTCGGCCTGCAGCCGCGGCAGCAGCACGTGCAGGGTGTTGCAGGGCACGACGAGGAAATCGGCGCCGGCCGCCTTCAGCTGTCGGCCGGCGGTCAGCATATCGTCCAGGTAGAGTTCCACGCCCTCACCTGTGCGCAGCAGCGTCTCTTCGGTGGCCAGATCGATGCGCATGCTGGCTACGAGCACGGCCGGCCGCGCAAGGGCGCCGGCCCGCTCGCAGCGCCTGATGACGTCGCAGTACAGGTCTGCCGTGGCGCCGGGTCCGGCGCCGCCGATGATTCCAGCTAGGCGCATGGGAAGCTCCCGAAGGGCTGCTCAGCCCTGCTCGGCCCAGATTCTGCAGAGGTTGACGCAGGTTTCAGAGGCCT
>CAYVQL010000540.1:0-4537 GCA_964454135.1 uncultured Enterobacterales bacterium
CTCGGTCTGCGCTAGCATTCAGTCGCTGCTCCACGGTTGAGGGGCTCCTTGCCGTGGGGCCACCGCTCGCCTCTTGCGTTGCAAGTACGATGCCAGGCCGAGGAAGGCGGAGAGCGGTGTCTCGGCAGGCGAAAGGGCCAGCGCGAACACGCGCGAATCGCATTTGGCACTGCGGCTATCGGAAGCGAGACTGTTCCAGGCCGAGGCCTCTGTGTTCCAGGTACGCCGTGTTCCGTGTTCCGTGTTCCGTGTTCCGTGTTCCGTGTTCCGTGTGCGCACCGTGTTTCCGGAGCCCCACGGAACCCATGCGGGGCGCTCCCAGCGGTGCACTCACCGGGCGCGGCCCATCAGATCCCCACGGCACCGAAGACCACGTAGAGGGCCCCGGCATTGGAGCCGTTGTCGTCGTCGTAGCGGGCCCCGATCAGGAGATCGTCGAGACCGTCCTGGTTCTGGTCGCCAGCCCCCGCCACGGCGCCCACGCTGTCACTGGCGGCCTCGCCTGTCAGCTTCACGTGCGCGTCCGCGAGAGAGACGCTGCCTGTGGCGGGGCCGTACAGCAGGTAGGCGCAGCCCGCGTCTGAGCCGCCCTCGTCGTCGTAGTACGAACCGATCAGGATGTCGTCGCCGCCGTCGCCGTCCACATCGCCAGCGGAGGAGAACTGGCGGCCGGTGTAGTCGTCGCTGCTCTCCCCTACGAAGAAGGCCGTGGAGATGGCCAGGGAGGAGCTTCCGCCCGTGATCGGTCCGTGCAGCAGGTAGGTGACGCCCCGGTTGGAGCCCGCGCCTGCATCGGCATTGGGGGCTGCGACCAAGATGTCGGCGTAGCCATCGGCGTTCACATCGCCGGCAGCCGAGGTCCAGAAGCCCGCGTAGACCCCGCTGGCCTCGCCCAGGAGCTTGGCATCGGCGTCCGCCAGGGAGCCCGACTGCTCAACGGGACCCAGCACGAGATAGGCCGCGCCCGCCGTGCTGCCCCCGTCGTCGTCTCCATAGGCCCCCACGAGGAAGTCGTCGTAGCCGTCGCCGTCGGTGTCGCCTGTCAGCGCCACGGAGTAGCCGGCGCAGTCGGATGCGGCCTCTCCCGCCAGGGAGTGGCCCGCGTCGGCGGCGTCGATGCGGCCGGTGCTGACCGGCCCGCGGATCACGTAGACGGTGCCGGAGCCGCTCCCTGCGGGATCGGCCCCGTGGGCGCCGATGACCAGATCGGCGTAGCCGTCGGCGTTCATGTCTCCGCCACCACTGACGGCGTACCCGAGATTGTCCCCCGTGGCTTCTCCGAGGAACGTCGTCGTGGCTTCGTCCAACACCATGCTACCGCCGCTGGCGGGGCCCATGACCAGGTAGGCGGTCCCCGAGCTCGCCCCCCCGGAGTCTGCCATATAGGAGCCGATGAGCACGTCGTCGTAGCCGTCGCCGTCCGTGTCGCCCGCGCCGCTGAGCCCATAGCCGGCGTTGTCGTTGTCGTAGACGCCCGTCATGATGAAGTCGGCGTCGGCCAGGCTGCCGTCCGCGGTCACAGGACCGAAGAGGACGTAGGCCTTGCCGGTGTTGAAGAGCGACTCGGAGTCGCCGTCGGCGTCCGTGGCGCTCACCAGCAGGTCGTCCAGCCCATCGCCGTTGATGTCGCCCCCAAGAGCCACGCGGCTGCCGGCATAGTCGCCGTCGGTCTCGCCGACGATCTTCACGTCTGCATCGCTGAGGGAGTGGCTGCCACCCCAGCAGGTCCCAGGTCCGTCGTCGCAGTCGTTGTCCACGCCGTCGCCGCAGATCTCTTCGGCGTCGGGGTTGACGTCGTAATCTGTGTCGTCACAGTCGTTGGGTTCGGCTGAGTACCCCTTGGGCTGCGTGCAAGCCACGAGGTCGAAGATGGTGTCGCCGAAGCCGTCGCCGTCGGCATCGGCGTACCAGGTGACGGCGTCGCTGATGTCCGGATCGTCGTCGTCCGTCAGGCCATCGCAGTCGTTGTCCAGCTCGTCGCAGATCTCGTCCGCGTCGAGGTGGACGGTCGTGTCCGTGTCGTCGCAGTCTCCCGCTCTCTCGATGTGGCCGGAGGGCGCTTCGCAGGAGGTGGCGCTCGCGTCATCGTCGCCGTAGCCATCGCCATCGCTGTCGGCGTACCAGGTCGCGGCGTCCTGCGAAGAGTCGGGATCCGTCGCGCCATCGCAGTCGTTGTCGATGCCATCGCAGATCTCAGTGGCCCCGGGAGAGATCTCGGGATCCAGGTCCTCGCAGTCCCCGGCATAGGGGAGCCAACCTTCAGGCTGCTCGCAGGCCTGGAGGGTATAGTCCTCGGAGCCATAGCCGTCTTCGTCATCGTCCACGTACCAGGTGGTGGCGTCCGTCGCGTCGTCGTCGGCCACGCCGTCGCAGTCGTCGTCCACGCCGTCGCAGACCTCCGCGGCGCCGGGAAACACAGCCGCGTCCGTATCGTCGCAGTCCTGGTCGTCGCTTACGGCGCCGCTGGGCTGGGTGCAGGAGGCGATGGGGGCTGTGGGATCGCCGAAGCCGTCGCCGTCGGCGTCCGCGTAGAAGGTCGCCGCGTCCAGGGCGTCGTCCTCGTCCGTCTCGCCGTCGCAGTCATTGTCCTGGCCGTCGCAGATCTCGGGCGCGTAGGGATTGACGGCAGCGTCGGCGTCGTCGCAGTCGTCGTCCCCGTAGCCGTCGCCGTCCGCGTCGGCCGCGGGGGCCTCGCCGGTGTCGGCTACGGGCGCGGTGTCGTCCGGATCGGGCTGGCATGCCGTGAGCAAGAGCAGGAGCGCGCTTGAGAACATGCGTGTGGGCATCGTCGCACCTTGGGGTTCGGTCTTCATCAGAGGCGCCCTGCGCCGCGGGCGTGGAAGAGGTAGAGCAATCCGGCAGCTTCATCATCGCCGTCGATCTGGGGAGCGCCGACGACGAAGTCGTCGTAGCCATCCCCATCCATGTCCGCGCCGCCCGCCACCGCGTAGCCAGCGTAGGAGCCATCGCCTTCGCCCAGCAGCCGGACGCCGGCCTCGGCCAGGCTCTGGTCGCCGCTGACGGGCCCGTACAGCAGGTAGGCGCCGCCGGGCTGCGTGCCGTCATTCGCGTGCAGGCCGCGGGCGCCGATGAGCAGCTCGTCGTGGCCGTCGTTGTTCACGTCGCCGGCGAAGCCCACGGAGAAGCCGGCCCGGTCTCCGGCCTCCTCGCCGGTGAGCTTGGCGTCGGCCGAGGACAGCACGATGTGATTTCCCAGGGCGTTGGCGCCCAGCACGAGGTAGACCGCGCCTGCGTCGCTGCCGCCGGAGTCCTCGCCGGAGGATGAGACGAGCAGATCGTCGTAGCCGTCGCCGTCCACATCGCCACCCAGGGCGACGGCGAAACCGGCGAAGTCCGTGGCCGCCTCGCCCCAGTACGAGGCGCCCGCCAGGTCAGCACTGAAGATGCCGGCCAGGGGGCCGGTGAAGAGATACGCGGCCCCCGCGTTGTTGGCGTTGGTGTCGTTGGTATAGGCACCGACCAGGAAGTCGGACAGCCCGTCGCCGTTCACGTCCCCTCCGCCTGCCACAGACCAGCCCAGGCTGTCGTTCGCGGCTGCCCCCGTGATGCGGGCCGCGTTGGCGCTGAGGTCCTGCAAGCCCGTGATGGTGCCCGCCACCAGGTAGGCGCTGCCCGCGTTCTCGGCGGTGGCGTCAGCTTGATAGGCGCCGATGAAGACATCGTCCTGGCCGTCTCCGTTGGTATCGCCCACGCCAGCGACCGCGTATCCGGTGCGGTTGTCGGCGCTCTCTCCCTGCAGCGTGGCGTGGGCGTCGGAGAGGCTGGAGGAGCCGGCGGTGAGGGGGCCGAGGATGACGTAGGCCGCGCCTGCGTCATCGCCTCCGTCGTCGTTGCAGGGCGCGCCGATGATCAGGTCCGCATAGCCGTCGTCGTTGACATCCCCGGCGGCAGACAGCGAGGTGCCGGCCTCGTCGCTCGTCTCCACGCCCGAGAAGCTGGCGTAGGCGTCGGCCGTGGTGGTGTCGAGCGCCAGCGGGCTCAGCATGACGTAGGTGGCGCCCTTGTCCAGCGAACCCTCCGCGGGAGCGCCCACCAGCAGGTCCCCGAGCCCATCGCCGTCCAGGTCGCCCGCCATGGCAGCGGAGGCGCCCAGCTCGTCCGCGGCGGTCTCGCCAGAGAGGATGGCGTCGGCCAGGTCCAGCGTCAGCTCCCCGTCCAGGCAGTCGCCTCCCATGCCGTCGCAGTCGTTGTCCTCGCCATCGAGGCAGACCTCGGTTCCGCCTGGATGCGAGTTCGCCGAGGCGTCGTCGCAGTCTTCGCCGTTATCGACATACCCGCTGGGCTGCTCGCACTGCTCCAGGCTGTAGTCGCTCCCGCCGTAGCCATCGCCGTCGTGGTCCATGAACCACTGGGGCGCATCCGTAGGGTGCTCGTCGATCTCGTCGTCGCAGTCGTTGTCGATGCCGTCGCAGAGCTCGTCGGCGGCGGGGTGGATGTCCGCGCTGCCGTCGTCGCAGTCCCCCTCCACCGCCGAGAAGCCGTCCCCGTCCTTGAACGCCCACAACATACGGGCGTC
>CAYVQL010000541.1:0-4517 GCA_964454135.1 uncultured Enterobacterales bacterium
AAAAAAACAGCGCCGGTCATTTCCGCCGACACTGTCGGCGGAAATGGTCGGTGCCGAAATTCTCTTCATCGGCGAAGAGCGCTTCGTAGGCGCCATCGCCATCCACGTCGAAGCCCGAGCAGCCCGCCAGGGAAGAAGTGGTCTGGAAGGTCTGGGTCCACTGCGCCGTCCCGTCCAGCTCGTACATGTAGAAGGAGTGGTTTTCGCCCCAGCCGATCTCCGCTTGCCCATCCCCGTCGAAATCCGCCACGCAGGGAGGGCCGGGGTTCAGCGCGGGCGTGCTGGTCTCTGCCAGCTTGCTGCCGTCGCTGTCGTAGAGCTTCAGCCGGTAGGGCCCCAGCGCGATCAGCTCACCGCCCGCATCGCCGTCGTAGTCGACGATCGCGTTCCACTGACCGTACAGCAGCCCGGGGGCACGGAGCTGTCTCTGGGGACCGGCGGCAGCTCGCTGGCAGGTTCCTGCGTGTCCTGCGGTGGCGGCCAGTCCAACCCGCTGTCCGCTGGCAGGGGCGAGCCGGGTTCATCCTCGCCGTCGAGCTGGTACTCGCTGCACTGCATGGCCATCAGGGGAATCGACAGAAAAAAGCGGATCATGCTCGCTCCTCGGCGTGGTTCGCTGCATTCGACGTTGGCATGACCGGGCCCTGCACCCTCTCCTATGGTGCCTGGGGGCGGGTGAAGCGATCGGTCTTTCTGGCAGCGCCGCGCCCAGCAAGTCAGCCGTGGCGCACGTCACTCGCCCGCGGTGACCACCTCCCAGTAGCCCCTCTCCTTCAGCGCCTGCCGCAGAGGATCCTCCAAGGGCTCCGTCGAAGGTGACGGGTCGACACAGCGCGACTGCATCCAGCTGTCCAGCTCCAGCACCAGCTCGACCATCTTCTCGGGCTCCTCCACGGTCAGATCGTGTTTCTCCTCCGGATCCCGGGCCAGATCGTAGAGCTGGGTGCCGGCTTCCCTGACAGGAGCGGAGGGCCAGGTGAACAGCGAGTGGCTGTCCGGAAGCGGGCTGCGAGTCTCGATGAGCTTGTACGGGCCTTTGCGCAGCGCGCCCAGCGTCCTGTTGGACAAGAAGAACACGTCCCGTGCCGCGTAGCCGTCAGTGTCACCGACCATCAAGGGCAGGAGCGACGCGCCGTCCATCTCAGCATCGGCCACCACCCCGGCTCGCGCCAGGACGGTGGGCGCCAGATCTTGCAGCTGCACCACGGTGGGTACGCGGCGCGCTTCGTCGAGCCGCGGGTCCACGACCAGCAAAGGCACGCGGACGATCTCCTCGTAGAGCAGGTCGTGCCCGAACACACCGTGCTCCAGCAGCGACTCGCCGTGGTTGGAGGTGACTGCGATCACCGTGTTGTGGGCGAAGCCGGCTCTGCCAAGCGCCGTCAGGATCTTCGACATTTCGCCATCGTAGTAGCTTATGCCGCAGTCATACTGCTTGCTGAGCCAGGCCGCGGCGCGCCGCCGCGGCAGCTTCGAGGTCAAGGAGCGCAAGCGGCGCAGCAGGTTCCCCTTCAGGCAATCCGGCAGCTCGGCCTCGTTGTTCCTGCTGATCGCGTTCCGTTGGCCGGGCAGTGGAACATGCAGATCGATGTTGTGCACCAGCGCGAAGAAGGGCTCGCGCGCCTCGCGCAGCAGCCAGTCGGTGGGGTACTGGTGATGGGAGACGAACTCCTCGGCGCTCCAGCTGCTACGGAACTCGAACCCGCGATCCATGGATTTGGCGGTCCAGGGAAGGGTGTCCCCCCAGAAGACGGCGGTCTGGTAGTCGTAGTAGGCCAGGATCTCCGGCAGGGTGCGCCAGTCATCGGTGGTGGGCACGTACGCCCAGCGACCCTCGCTCTTGCGCGCCTTCAGCTTGGGGTGGCGTCCAGTGAGCAGCGAGGCCAGGGAAGGGGAGGTCCAGCCGGCAGGGGCGTAGGCCTGCTGAAAGACCACGCCTTGCTGCGCCAGGGCTGCCAGGGTGGGGGCCCGGAGCTCACCTGCCATGACCGCTTCGATGCGATCCGCGCGGAAGGAGTCGATGTCGAAGACCAGGAAGTTGGGCTGTGACGGCGCCGACCGCTGCTGGCAGGCCAGCAGCACCAGGGTCAGAGCGGGAGTGAAACGGGACATCCGCAGTGTCACTCGCAGTCGGTTCGTTTCTCGCCGTTGCCGGATACGAAGACGCTGCCCCCCACCTTGATGCCCGCCGCGAAGGCCTCGGCCTCGGACTGGCAGAGGGAGTCGTTGTCCTGGATGTTCAAGTCGTCGTTCACGGACTCGAGGCTGGACAGCCCTTCGAGGCTGGCCAGCGAGGCGTTGTTGGAGATGCCCAGGTCGCCTACAGCCGTGATGGCGGACAGCCCTTCGAGGCTGATCAGGGCGTCGTTGGTCACGACGGCCAGGTGGCGGTGCACGTTCGCGAGGCTGGAACCGTCGATGGAAGTCAAGGAGTCATTGCCGTAGAAGGTCAGCCAGTCGTCCGCTAGCGTGAGGGCGGAGATGTCGACGGTGGTCAGGGACTCGTTGTACCGGATGGAGAATTCGTCTTCGGCGAGGGTGAGGGCGGGAAGCTCGATGGTGATCAGGGAGTCGTTTTCGGCGATGCTCAGGGTGCCGCCCATGGACGTGAGGCAGGGCAGGTGGATGCTGGTGAGCCATTCCTGCGAGGTGAAGGACAGCTCGCCCGAGATGCTCGAGCAACGCGCGGCGTCGTTCATGTCGGAGCTGTCCAAGACGTAGTAGCTCCCCTTGCACGCCTCGGCTTCGTCGCAGTTGATGGGGGTATCGGCGTCGGTATCCGTGTCGACGTCGATATCCGTGTCAGCGTCGGCATCCCCGCCGCAGTCGGTGTCGGGCATGCATGCTCCATCCTCCCAGTGCGTGCCCTCGCCGCAGGGATGGGCGGTGTCGCTGTCGGCGTCGCTGCAGGCGAATGTCGAGCAGAGAAAAGGGAACAGCGCTCGGGTCATGGAAACCTCCAGCCGGGAAGATAGCACGGCCTTCCGCGCGCCCCGCTGACGTGGCTGGAGGCGGGCCCCCACAGCGAAGCGCCAAGCCTCGGCCCATCAGATGGAGAGCCGAGCGAAGAGCTCGTGGCGGAGCCCGTTGCAGCCCAGATTGACGAAACACCGATGTTGTGAACATGATCCCCAGGTGCCTGAAGCCTGCCCGCGCACCAGGATCGACACCCAGATGCCACTTGCTACATTGTGTTTCATCAGGACCTGCAGCGCGTTGCGGCCTCCGGAGGTTTCGTCGGAGACCGACGACCTCTCTCGGCATCCGCCTTTCCCGCCCGGAACCAACGCAACGTGAAGAGCAAGACCTGGTACAGCAAGCTGGTCCGCGTCCTGGCCTGGGGGCTCGGGCTGCTGGTGCTGGTCGAGCTGGGGCTGCGCCTGCTGGGCCTGGGCTATATGGCCTGCCAGCACGCCAACGCCCCCCCCTCAGGCGAGGACGTGATCACCGTCCTCTGTCTGGGCGACTCCATCACCTCCATCGGCACCCCCTCCTACCCGGCCCAGTTGGAAAAGCTGCTCAACGAGGGCGCGCAGGGCCTGAGGTTCCAGGTGGTCAACGCCTCCCGACCCGGAATCGACTCCAGCCACCTGATCCGCAGGCTCGAGCAGGAGCTGAAGGAGCACAAGCCCGCGGTCGTGACCGTGATGATGGGGGCCACGGACGAGGTGGGCTGGTTCACCGATCTGGACCAGTATGCGCGCATGCCCTTCTGGCGCGCGCCCCTGCAGCGGCTCAAGCTCTATCGTCTCTACCGCTTCGCGCTGGGCCAGCGGCAGCGCGCGCGCGAGGAGGAGCAGCGCCTGGAGCTGCTGGAGCAGGAAGAGCGGGTCCTGCTGGCGCGCATCGAAGGCAAGCGAGCCTCCGAGGACTACGTCGCGCTGGCCGAGCTCTACAAGAAGATGGGCAGCCAGAGAGATGTCAAGTACGCCCTGCGAACGGGTATGCGCGAGGCCCCCTCCGCCGAGCTGTGCACCGCGAACGCCCGCTACCACAGGACCCTTGACAAGGCGGAAGCGCTCGAGCGCTGCATCGACATGTTCCCAGGCTCCCACGTGCCTTTTCGATGGCTGTCAAGGCACTACGCCAACCGCGGGATGGACGATGAGCAGCAGAGCGCCCTCGAGCGCCAGCTGCTCCGACTGCCCGACCCACTCTCCCACCTGGAGCTGTCCCGCTTCCACATGGACAGAGGCCGCTACGAGCAGAGCGCGCAGCTGCTGCGCACCTCCCTGGAGAAGGATGACTGCTACTACACCTGGTATCAGCTCGGCTTTCTGGAGATGGAGCGCGGGCGCCACGCGCAGGCCGAGCAAGCCCTGCTTCGCTCCCTGGAGCTCAAGAGCTGTGCCGACACGCAGCTGCAGCTGGGGCGCCTCTACCTGACCCAAGGCGCAGACGAACGCGCCGAGGCGGCCTTGCTGGCGGCTCTGGATATCCAAAGCAGCGCCTGCATGCACTGGGAGCAGGCGACGGAACGCCATGGGGTAGCATGAAGGTGGACAACCAGCGCCGAC
>CAYVQL010000542.1:0-4514 GCA_964454135.1 uncultured Enterobacterales bacterium
GACCGCAGCGTCCAGGTCGTCGCAGTCCGTCGCGTCTGCGACATAGCCGGTGGGCTGGTTGCAGCCGACTTGGGTGTAGCTGCCGGATCCATACCCATCGCCGTCGTAGTCGATGTACCAGGTCGCCGCGTCCACCGCGTCGTCCTCGTCGGTGGTGCCGTCGCAGTCGTCATCGACGCCGTTGCAGGCCTCGTCGGCGCCAGGGTACTCCAACGCATCACCGTCGTCGCAGTCGCCGGCATCGTCCACCCAGCCTTCGATCGCCGCGCAGACGGCTCGTGACTGGTCGGGATCGCCGTACCCATCCCCGTCGGCGTCCAGGTAGACCACGAAGGACTCGTCGGCCAGGCAGGCGGTGTCGTCCAGGGCTGGCTGCGGGCAGCCGACGAGCAGGACGAGGAGGAGCGCGGGTGGGACGCTGGGTTTCATCTCTATTTCCTTTTCGAAGAGGGCTCTCGGCGAGCATAGCACGGCTGGCCGCGCGCCCCGTTCTCTCCACCGGACCGAGCCCGATGCGTTGCTCGTGGCGGACGCGAACACGCTGACGGCTGGTGTTGGCCGAGCCGACTGACTCCGTCGGAGCAAGGGCTGATGCGGAGGGTCCGGTGCTGCCGGTCAGCTGGATTCGACGCGCTCGGTGGCGGACCGCAGCCCGGCATGTGTCGTGGCGCCATCATGTGAAAACAGGCCTCGACCATGCTGGATGGCCGGCCGGGAGCTTCGTCAGGAGCACCCAACCGACGCCCGCCAGCTCCCGGCCCTCACCTCGGGTCGTGGCGAGGATGGGGCCACCACATTCGAGCGGCGGGGGCGAGCGTACTACAGCGCAGGCCGCAGTTACCGACCAGGCGAACTCGTCACTGATTGAGTCGAGAGGGGCGAGGCGGTATGCTGGATTCTCGCCTACGCCCCGAGCAGACTGGAGGTTCCGGCCATGCTCCTACTCGCCTTCAAGGTGCTGGCCACCACGTCAATGGCCGGGAGCGCCGACTGCCCTTCATCCTTCGAGCCCGGCGCGCTCGAGGAGGGGTTGGAGGCTGCAGAGGGAGCCTACGCCGAGCTCCAGACCGAGCGCTTCCTCGAGGCTGTAGCAGCGATAGACGCCGCACTGCCCTGCCTGTCGGGCCCGGTCCCCCCCGCGCTGGCTGCGCAACTACACCGCGTGAAGGGCCTCCAGGCCTTCGTCCAGGATCACGCTGCCTACAGGCCTGCCGCGGCCTTCGGCGCCTGCCGCGCGATCCTCGGTCCTGCTGGCTGGACGGCCGAGCTCGGCGAGGGCAACGCCCTCCACGGTCTGTTCCGCATGAGCGTTCTCCCCAGTGCTTCGGAGCCCATCCCCATCCCGGCCGTGGGGACGCTCTACATCGACGGCGTAGGTACGACCGAGCGCAACCCCTACGGCGCTGCTTTCTTCCAACTCCAGCACCCAGACGGCAGCACGACCTCCAGCTACGTCTGGCCCCTCGAGGCGCCGCCCGCCTACGAGCAGGTTTTCGTAGAATCCACACCCGCTACAGGGCACCCACAGCGTACCTCGACGGCTGTTCTCGCCCTCGGTGCTGGCTCGCTGCTGCTGCTAGGCGCGGGTGGGGGCATGCAAGCCCTGGCCCAGATCGACTCCCAGGCTTGGCAGTGCAACGGCGGGGACTGGGAGCACGGGGATCGCTCCGCCTGCGACGCAGCCTACGTGCGCAGCGCGGCGGGTTGGGGGCTGATCGGAGCGGGAGCCCTGGGCTTGCTGGCAGACGGCCTGGTCATCCGGTTTGGTGGACGCACCCCCGGAACCCAAGACCGATGAGGCGGCTACATGGGCGCAGGTGAGGACTCCTACACAGGCCCGCACCGCACGTTCCACATCGAACAGGTGCTTGGGCGGGGCTCCTTCGGTACGGTCTACCGGGCAAGGATGCAGAGCCCGGAGGGCTTCACCAAGCGGGTCGCCCTCAAGCTGCTGAACCCCGAGGCGGAGCGCCAACGCGAGCTGGCCCAGCGGCTCCGTGACGAGGCACGCATGCTCGGCCTGGTCAGCCATCGCGCCATCATCAAGGTCGACAGCCTGATTCGCCTGGACGACTCCACGGCGGTCGTGATGGAGTACGTGGAGGGCGTGGATCTGCGCACGGTGCACATCCAGACGAGCGTCCCACCCCGTGCAGCGGTGGAGATCGTCGGCGAGGTGGCGGGGGCGCTGGACGCCGCTTGGTCCACCCGGGACCTCGATGACAAGCCTCTCCACCTGCTCCATCGGGACATCAAGCCCGCCAACATACGTCTCACCACCAGGGGTGAGGTGAAGCTCCTGGACTTCGGGGTCGCCCGCGCAGACTTTGAGGCCCGCGAAGCGCGCACCCAGGCCATTCTCTTCGGCTCGCTCAACTACATGGCGCCGGAACGCTTCGACATGATCGACGGTCCAGCAGGCGACGTGTACGCCCTTGGTGTGGTGCTCTACGAGCTCCTCATGGGCGAAGAGCTGGGCCGGTCTTTCACTCGCCGCCCGCTCCATGAGCGCCACGTGAGGGAAGCCATGGCCCGGTTGGCCGCGCGCGAGTGCGGGCACATCCCGGCGCTGGCCACACTGCTGGATGACCTGCTGTCCCACAGCCCGGAGGACCGCCCGACCGCCCGCCAGCTTGAACGTCGCTGTGGCCGGATCAGCGCTCGGATCGACGCGGTGTCGCTGCGTGACTGGGCCGAGGAGGCGGTACCACGGCTTAGAGGGGCTCCAGAGGCTCCCGACGAGCGCGTGGGCGCCGCACTGGTGGAGAGCATGCCCAGCATGGCCAGCTGGTCCCTCGAGCACGAGGTGAGGGGAGCGCGGTCGCGTGTTCGCGTCAGCGAGGCCGTCGTGCCCGAGGGGGTGACGGAGCCTGACGCTCCTCCAGCGGGGACTCTCGAAGAACCAAGCACCCCCCCAGTGCCTTCCACCGAAGTGGACCACGACGAAGTCTCGGCGCCGGAGAGCGCGCAGGATGCTCCAGACACGGACGTACCCGAGGCCCATGCCGAAGGCAGCGAGCAGACCTCGTGGGTGAAGCTGCCAGTGCCCCCCACCTCGCCTCGAGACGCGGCCTGGATCGCCCCAGGGGGCTCCGGGGCGCGAGGTGGCGCCGACAGAGACGGAGAGACAGAGGACGCGACTCCCACGGCTCCAGGGATCCCCCTCGACGATGCAGCCGGGACGAGGGGCGCGGTCTGGTGGCGAGGCACAGTCGCCCTCTTAGTAGTGCCGGTAGCCATCGGGATGTTGTGGTCCCTCCACGACGTGGCCGATGAAGCACCAGGCGCTGCTCCCCCTCCAGCACAGGTCGACGAGCCTCCCGAAGATGTCGCAGCAGGGCCCAGGGGCGACGAGGAGCCCCGCCTGGACCAGAGCCCGTCGCTACGAGAACACCCGGAGGGTCCAGAGCATGGCGTTGCCCACTCCGCCCACGGGCAGGGCGCGTCTCCGATCCCCTCGGACGTCATGCCAGGACCACGCCCGCTGCCAGTAGAACAGGCCTTGGAGGACAACCCGCCATCGAGCACCTCCGAAGAGGCGAGGCCCGCAGATCCCGCCCCGACCGAGGGACGACGACCCACCGAGGAGCAAGCTCCCCCCACGCGCGAGCCCGGGCCACCCAGCCCCCCCCTCGCGCGTTGGTCTCTGGGAGGCGGTGGCGCCCTGCAGGCCTTCCTCCTCGACTCCGCAGGCGCTCGCCACGATCAAGGGGGTGTTCCACCCGGCACGTACAGAGTGATGGCCGCCTTCGCAGACGCAGAGCCGCCGATCCTGGCTGCCACCCTGGAGTTGGAAGCTGGTGACCTCGTCGTCGTGCAATGCGATGCAGGCCAGATGCGGTGCGTCCGGCGGTGAGATTCAGGCAACGTCCCGGTACGTGGTGTACGAAGCTCGAGGGGTACGCTGGCGGGCTCGCGCATCGCCATGGACGTCTGGATGCGCCAGCAGGCACGCGACGTGCTCGAAGCCTCCGCGCCCGCGGTGCAGTAGACTGCTGATGCTGCGGATCGGCCTTCGTCGAGCACCGTCTTGCAGTACTCGACGGTGCGGGCGATGCCATCCTCGAAGGACACCCACGAGGAACTCTGCACCCCGCTCACCGACCTGCCCGACTGGACGTGGCTCGTCGCGACCGGCCCGCTGTACAGGCGCCACCGCGCCTGTACGGCTCCCGGGATGCTAGTCTTTCTTGTCCCCGGCGTAGGTGGCCATTCGTGGAGGTCGCCCTGTCTGTCAAGGTTGTGATATTCGGTGGCCGCGGTGACGCCGCCGAAGGTGTCGCCCGGCACCGCGCGCGGACCGCCGGTCCTGTGCATCGCCAGCGCCCGATGGTTCGCCGGTAGCGGGTCGCGACGGTCTTGGGCTGGACCCTGTCGCCCATGATGGCGGTGCGCAGCTTCCGGCGGACGGCGAACAGGTGTAGGCCCGCGAGAGGCGGATGGCCGGACGACGACGACAAATACTCCTGGGAAATCGAACGGCTGTCGAGATAACCTGGGTGACATCAATCAGG
>CAYVQL010000543.1:0-4503 GCA_964454135.1 uncultured Enterobacterales bacterium
TTTTTGGGGGGGGGGGGGGGGGGGGGGGGGGGGGGGGGGGTGGGGGGGGGGGGCGCAGCCCCCCTGAAGAGGACTGGATGACCTCGGCCCCGCGCAGCGGGGCGCGCGCAGCGCGTGGAAATGGCTTGCCATTTCTGCCGGGGTCATCTAGTCACCTTCCTTGGCGTCGCCTCGCGCGAAGATGGAGGCCACGAAGTTGAGCACGTCGGTGGCGCAGACATCGCAGTAGCCGTACTGCTCGATCAGGCGCGACTTGACGACGTCGATCTTGGCCTGGGTGTCTTTGTCCACCACCTGGCTGACCAGGGTGGTCAGCTTGATGCTGTCCTTCTGGTCCTCGAACATCTTCAGCTCTAGGGCCTTGTGCAGGCGCTCGTTCATGCTGTAGTCGAAGGTCTTGCCCTCGATGGCCAGCGCGCCGATGTAGTGCATGATCTCCTTGCGGAAGTCGTCCTTGCGGCTCTCGGGGATGTTGATCTTCTCCTCGATGGAGCGCATCAGGCGCTCGTCGGGCTCGTCGTAGGCCCCGGTGAAGGCGTTGCGCACCTTCTCCTTCTGGGTGTAGGCCTTGATGTTGTCGATGTAGTTGGAGCACAGGCGCCCGATGGCGTCGGCGTCGGCCACGATGGCCTTCTGCACCTCGTTCTTGACGATGTCCTCGTACTCTTCCTTCACGTCGGCCAGCAGGGCGCGGTAGTTCTTGCGGGTCTCTTCGTCGCCCACCAGGGTGTGGTGGCGCAGGCCGCCCTCCAGCTCGTTGAGCACCATGAAGGGGTTGATGCAGGAGAGCTCGGCGTCGGTGACCAGGGCGTTGGAGATCTTGTCCTGCACGTAGCGCGGGGAGATGCCCTCCATGCCCTCGCGGCGCGAGGTCTTGCGCAGCTCCTTGACGTTGTCTTCGGTGAAGCCGGGCAGGGTGCGGCCGTCGTAGAGCTTGAGCTTCTGCAGCAGGGACAGCTTGTAGCCCTTGGGCTCCTCGAGCCGCGTCAGGATGGCCCACATGGCCGCCATCTCGATGGTGTGGGGCGCGATGTGCTTGCGCACCCGCGAGTCGTTGAAGTCCTTGCTGTAGATGCGCGACTCGTTCTTCCAGGTGGTGATGTAGGGTACGTCGATGCGGATGGTGCGATCGCGCAGGGCCTCCATGAACTCGTTGGTCTGGAACTTGCGGTACTCGGGCTCGTTGGTGTGCCCGATGATCACCTCGTCGATGTGGGTCTGGGGGAACTTCTTGGGCTTGATCTTGTGTTCCTGGCTGGCGCCCAGCAGGTCGTAGAGGAAGGCCACGTCCAGCTTGAGCACCTCGATGAACTCCACCAGGCCGCGGTTGGCGATGTTGAACTCGCCGTCGAAGTTGAAGGCCCGCGGGTCGGAGTCGGAGCCGTACTCGGCGATCTTGCGGTAGTTGATGTCGCCGGTCAGCTCGGTGCTGTCCTGGTTCTTCTCGTCCTTGGGCTGGAAGGTGCCGATGCCCAGGCGGTCGCGCTCGGAGAGGATGAGGCGCTTGACCACGATGCGCTCCACCATCTGGGTCCAGTCGCCGCCGCACTTCTTCATGATCTCGCTGTACATGAAGCGGCAGACCGGGCAGAGGTCGCCGTCGACGTCGATGGGGTAGGGCCCGTTGTTGTTGGCGTTGAGCTGGGCCGTGACCTGCTCGCGCAGGTCGATGGGGATCAGCCGCAGGGGCTCCTCGTTCATGGGGCACCACAGCACGGAGCCGTCATCGTCGCGCCAGCCGTAGGTGTAGAGCGCGCCCTCGGGGGTGGCCGAGTAGGCCTCCAGACCCTTCTTGAACAGGCGCACGATGGTGGACTTGGCGCTGCCGACGGGGCCGTGCAGCAGGATGACGCGATGCTGGGTGCCGTAGCCGTGGGCCGCGCCCTTGAGCACGTTCATCAGGCGCTGCAGGTAGACATCGATGCCGAAGACGGCGTCGGCGCCGTCAGCCACCGGATCGTCGAAGAACTTGAAGCGGGTGATGCGCTTCTTGCAGTCCACGTACTCATGCTCACCGTAGGACATGATCATGTCGTAGAGGCGCTGGAAGGCGTTGCGCGCCACCTCGGGCTGCTTCTGGACGATGTTCAGGTAGTCCGCCAGGTTGCCTTGCCAGTGCTGCTCCTGGAAAGCCTCCAGGTCCTGCAGACCGGCAACCATCGAGAGAATGCTGTTGGACGTGTTCTTCTTGCTGGGGCTCATTTTGCAGCCTCCGCGGAGGATGCGTTCCTTGGGCGGTACGGCATCCTGAGCGCTGGAACGGGTGGAGAGAGAGAGCGGGAACAGTCGGAGCCGGAGCGGACGCGCCGTGTCTTTGCTGACGTGCGAGGGCCGGCTCGTCTTCAGTTTCCAGGATACCCTGGAAACGCTTCCGCCCGCCCCAACCCGGCCCCTGGAGGGTGTTCATTGTTTGTCTTCGGGTCGAAAAATGAACTTCGAGGGCGGTTATTCTTGGCGGCTCAGGCGCCCGGGGCGTGTCGTTCATGAAGGTCACGCGCCTGGATCGCAGCGAGCGCAGGGGCATGCGGACCGCTCTGCTGGAGGGAGACCCCATCTCGCTGGAGCTCTGGTCGCCCCCTCCGCCCGAGGTGCGGCTGGACGACATCGTGCCGCTCTGCCAAGCGGTTCGCACCTGGGATCGGGGCCTGACGCGCTCGTTGAGCGGCTTCCTGCCGCCCGCCGCCATGCCCGGCGCCTTCGCCACGGTCAGCGCCGTGATCCCCAGCCACCGGCGGGTGCCCTGGGGCCTGCGCTCCCTGCTGGCCCAGGACGTGCAGGTGGAGGTGCTGCTGCTGGACAATGGCCGCGATGCCCTGCGGGGAGAGGGCCTTGAGCGCGCACGCGTGGCGCGCCTGCCCTGGGAGGGCCACGGGCGCACCCGCCAGCGGGGCGTGGAGCTGGCGCGGGGCGAGTACGTCTTCTTGAGCGTGGACGACGCCATCCCCTGCGGCGCCGGCTTCCTGCGCACCCTGATCGATGCGCTGGAGGACGGCGGCTTCGACGCGGTCTTCGCGCGCCAGCTGCCCTGGCCCGACTCGGACCAGGTCACGGCGCGGCGCCTGCGGGCCTGGACGCCTCCGGGCGGGCGCTACCGGCGGGTGGAGCGCCTGGACAACGTGGCGGCGCTCTACCGCCGCTCCACGCTGCTGGAGCACCCGCTGCCCGACGTGCCCATCGCCGAGGACCTGCGCTGGGCGCAGGGGCGGCGCATCGGCTACGTGCCGGCGGCGCCGGTGGTGCATGCCCATGTGCGGCGGCCGCTGGACCTGTTCCGGCGCAACCGCTCCATCCACGCCCAGCACCTGGCGCGGGGCGAAGCGCCGGCCGTGCCCGACCTGGGCAGCCTGCTGCGCGCGCTGCCCGGCGTGGCCCGACCCGTGGCCGAGGCCGGTCCGGCGGAGGTCTTGAACAGCGGGGCCGAGCTGGTGGGCCAGTGGGCCGCGGCGCGGCGCGCCAGGCGGGGGAGCTGAGCCTTGGGCTGGGCCTGGCTTCCGTGGCTGGCGGTGGCGCTCGGTCCGGCGTGGGCCGAGGCGCCCCTAGAGCCCTCGGCGGGCGACTACCAGCTCAGCGATGCCGGCCACGACCTGGAAGCGCCCCTGGTGCTGGCGGTGCAGTCGCCGGGCATGGCTTCGGAGGCCTACCTGGGGCTGGTGGAAGAACTGGAGGGTGCCGGCCTGGACGTCTGGATCCTGCGCCTGGCGCTCAGCGCCGCCCTGCCCGAAGAGGGGGCGGATCGGTACGTGGCTCACAAGATCATTCCCTTGGCAGCACAGGAGCTGCGCGAAGGGGCCGAGCGAGATGAGCTGGCCCTGGTGGGGCATGGGCCGGGGGGAACGCTGGCGCTGATGGCGGCGCCCCTCGTGCGGCCGCAAGCCGTGGCGCTGCTGGGGGCGCCCCTGGGGGCTGCGCCCAGCGCGCTGAGCGCTTGGCTGGCTGAGCGGGCGCTGCCGGCGGGTAGCGTGGATCTGGGGCAGCCCCTGCTGTGGGGGGAGCTGGATGTGGCGCAGCTTCTGCTGGGGGAACCGGTCCCGCCGCTGGAGCCCCTCGCCACGCCCTTGGTACAGGCCTACCTGGGCTGGTCGGTCGATGGGCCGCAGATCGCCTTCGAAGAGGTGGATTGCCCGGTGCTGGTGACAGCGGGGGCGCTGGATCGCCTGGCACCGGTGGAGGCGGTGCGCGGGCCCTCGCAGGGGCTGGCGCAGCGGAAGTTCGTGCGTTTCGGCATGCTGCGGCTGGAGCTGGAGGACCCGGGGAGCGGGGACCTGTTGCGGGAGAGGCGCTATGGGGAGCTGGTGGGGGAGTGGGTGGCGGGGGAGATGCGGGGGAGGTGAGGCGCGCGGGCGCCACCTATGGTCCCTGTTTCGCATCGCAGAGCCGACCCATGGGGGCCTATTCGCATCGGGCTCCGGCCGGTGCAGGCTCGGCGCCCGCGAAATGGCGGCTTGGGCTCGGTCATCCTTGCGACCAACCGATGCATTGCCAAGGTTGAAAGCCGATTGAATT
>CAYVQL010000544.1:0-4475 GCA_964454135.1 uncultured Enterobacterales bacterium
GCTACCTGATGCATGGCGGCTACCTCACAGCCATGAACGACATGGCCATGGATGGGGTGATCGCGCCCTCCACTTTTCGGATCTACGCCGAGTGGCTGCGGGGCGACATGCTCAAGCGAGGGCGCCAGGAGCATTACTTGCGTGAGGTGCTGGCTTCCATCATCCAGCGCCTCGGCAGCCAGATCACCTGGAATGCGCTGTCTCGCGAGCTGTCCATCGATCACCCCAAGACCGTCCAGGACTACGTGGAGCTGCTGGTCTCCATGGACGCGGTCTTCGTGCAGCCCGCACTGTTGGAGCAGAAGCTCGTGGCCGCCCCCAAGAAGGCCCGCAAGCTGATGTTCACCGATCCCTTCATCCACCACGCAGCGGTCTCCTGGTTGCGTCCCACCGCAGCTCCGTTCGACGATCAGGTCAGGCCTGCCGTGCTGGATCCGATCATGTCGTCCCGCCTCGTGGAGAGCGTCGTCGCCACGCACCACCGGCGCTTCGCGCCTACGTTCTACATCAAGGCCAGAGGGGAGGTGGACGTAGCGGTGGTGAGGGGGCGCGGCTTCACTCCCATCGAGGTGAAATGGCGCGCACGCCTACGGGCTGGCGATCTCAAGCAGGTGGCCAAGTACGACAACGGGGTCGTCTGGGCCCCGGTGGCCTCCGCCCGGAGGCTCCAAGGCGTACCGGTACGCCCCCTGGCGTTGGAGTTGTTGCGACTGGATGGAGCGGGGGCGATGTAGCTGGCGCCATACCGCCGCGCGCGAAGATCCCAAAACGCAGGTGCCTGAGGGCGGTATGCTGATGCCCTCTTCACGGGAGTGCCCCAGCATGAGCCGAAGATCCAACAGGGCCGGCACGCTCCTGGCACTGGCGGTCCTGGGCTCGCTCTGCCTCCTCTCGCACCCCGCCAGCGCGGGCTCGCTCAGCCTGCTCTTCGAGAACGACAGCTTCGCCGACAGCGATCATCACTACACCAGCGGGCTGGAGCTGCTCTGGACCTCCAGCGATCCCCCCTCGGGGCTGGCCAGCCTGGGCCGCCGGCTCCCTCTCACCCATGCGGACGGCGAGGTGCGCGCCTTCCTCGGACTGGGCCAGAGCCTGTTCACGCCCCACGACATCGAGGCCGAGTCGCCTCCTACAGACGAGCGCCCCTACGCGGGCTGGCTCTACCTGCAAGCCGGCCTGCTCGTACAGAACGCCCAGCGCCAGGACCGCTGGGACCTGGCCCTGGGCGTGGTGGGGCCGGCCGCCCTGGGGGAGCAGATGCAGGCCTGGGTGCACGACTGGTCCGACAGCCGTCCTCCCGCTGGCTGGGAGCACCAGCTGTCCAACGAGCCCGGGGCCATCCTCTCCTACCGGCGCGGCTGGGATCTGCGTTCCCCCAGCGCAGTGGGCTGGGGCTTTCAGCTCTTGCCTTTCTTCGGGGGCAGCCTGGGCAACGTGCACAGCACGGCCACGGGCGGCCTGAGCCTGTGCGCCGGACGCAACCTGGACGCGCCGCCCCCCAGGGTGAGGCCAGCGCAGGCGGGCTCTTCGCTGCTTCAGCCCCAGGGCTTGGGGATCCAGGTCATGGTCGGCCTGGAGGGGCAGCTGGTGGCCCGCAACATCTTCCTGGACGGCAACAGCTTCCGCGACGGCCCCGCTGTGGAGAAGCGCTGGACCGTGGGCGAGGCGCAGGCCGGGCTGGCGCTGCTGCTGGCGAACATCCGTCTCAGCTACGTGCACTTGCTGCGCTCGGCAGAGTACCGGGCGCAACAGGGGCCTGACGATCTGGGCTCCCTCGTCATCGCCGCAGGGTGGTAGTCACCCCCCGTACTTCCCCATCGCCTCGCTCTCCAGCCGCACCGGCCGCGACTCGCCGGCCTGCACGCGGCGCAGCAGCTCCTCCACGCAGCCCAGGGTGATGGCGTTGTCGGGAGAGGGGTAGCTCTGCAGGGCCTGGGCGTGCTCGTCGCTGCGCGCCAGGAAATCCTCCATCACCTCCAGGTTCAGCTCGCGCGCCCAGGCGCCGTAGCCCAGCTCGGCCAGGTAGCGGGCGTTGAGCTCCTGCTCGTACTGCTTGCGGATGGGGATGGACAGCATGGGCACGCGCAGGTGCACCGCTTCGCTCATCAGCGAGAAGCCGCCGCCGGCGATCACGGCCCGGGCCGTGCGCAGATCGTCCACGAAGCCGGTCTGGGAGAAGGGGCGCAGGGCCACGTTTCCCTCTTGTCCCTCGCGGCCCATGCCGTAGACCCGGAACTGGTGGGGCAGCTGCTTCAGCGCAGGGATCAGGGCCTCGTTGGCTGCGGCGCTCTGGTAGACCAGCACGTGCTGGCCCGGCTCGCGGCGGGCGGCCAGGATCTGGGGGCGCAGAATAGGGGGCACCAGGGTGGTGCGCTTCTTGCGCACCGGCGGGAAGAAGAAGCTGGTGGCCAGGTAGTGGTAGGCGCCGGGCAGCTTGACCATCACCGCCGCCTGGGCGATGCGGTAGTTGATGTCGGACTTGATGGTGGCGCCGTGCCGGCAGCGGTGGATGACCTGCATATTGTCGATGCTCACGACAGGCAGCATGTGGTTCAGGCCGTAGAGGTAGGCCCAGGACTCGAAGTCGCTGATCACCAGGGCCGGCTCGAAGCCCTCCTCCGCCACCCGCCGGTAGAGCTTGATGTTCTTCAGCAGGCCGGCGGGCGCATGCTCCAGGTTGTCCAGCAGCGACTCGCTCTTGTCCACGGCGTTGCCCTCGAACTTCAGGCTCAGGCCGTGGATCTCCTCCAGCTCGATGCCGCGCCGGCCGCCGAAGCGCTGGGTCAGGAAGCCGTGGGCGCGGCCCGAGACCACCACCCGCAGCTGGTGGCCCAGGGCCAGCAGGTGTTCCAGGATCACGCTGCTGCGCGTGGCATGCCCCATGCCCTCGCCCACCACGCCGTAGAGGATGCGCATCTCGCCTCCAGTGCCAGGGAAGGAGCCAGCATACGCCTGAACGCTGGAGAAGAACAGGGGCCGGCGCGCCCGCCCGAGCACTTCGGGATAGGCCAGGGGAGAGCTTGCAGGCGCACTCGTCCGAAGGAGGCCACCATGCTCCCGACCCTGTCCTTCGCCGCCCTGATCAGTGGCGCCGGTCTGGCCCAGCAGGCGGAGCCCGCCACCGCAGTCGAAGAAGCCGTGACCGAAGAAGCGGCAGCCGAAGAGGCCGCGGCGGAAGAGCCCGCTGTGGAAGAACCGCCTCCCAGCGCCGCGGAGGCCGCTCTCGCCGCGTCGGCCGCCCTCTACCCGCGGCGCGACAACAGCGCCAAGGCGCAAGAGGCCATCACCATGCTGGAGGCCGCGCTCGCGGAGGAGCCCGACAACTTCGAGCTGCTGATCCAGCTGGCGCGTTTCTACTACTGGACGGCCGACACCGCCGGCAGCGACTCCCTCAAGTCGAGCCGCGGCAAGACCTGCTGGGACTACGCCGAGCGCGCCAAGCAGATCAACAGCTCGGTCGTGGAGGGCCATTACTGGGTGATGGCCTGCGTGGGCGCCTACTCCGAGGGGGTGGGCATCCTCAAGGCCGTCAGCCAGGGCCTGGCGGACAAGTTCAAGACCCACGGCGAAAAAGCCGTCTCCATCGACGCCAACCACGACTCGGGCGGGCCCCTGCGCGGCATGGGGCGCTACTACTTCGCCCTGCCCTGGCCCCTGCGCGACCTGGACAATTCCCGCAGCTACCTGGAGCGCGCCCTGGCCGTGGATGGCACCCACGGCCGCAACCTCTACTACCTGGCCGACCTTGAGCGGGACGAGGGCAACGAGGACCAGGCGCGGGCATACCTGGAGCGCATACAGGCCCGGACCCCCACCCGCGCCAACGGGCCCGCGCGCCCCGTCCACCCCCACCGCATGCAGGCCCCCCGCCCACCCGGGGCCCCCCGCGCCCCACCCCGGCCCGCCCCCCCCCGGCCCCCCGGGGGCGGGCCCCCCCGCCTCTACAAGCCCCTGGCGCAGGAGATGCTGGCGGATCTGGACTGAGGCTCCGGCCGGGCGGTCACCGTTGGGGGGAGCCCCTCCGCCGGACCAGCCACGGGGGGAGCCACCAGAGTCCGCCCAGGCTGCCGGAGAGCGCCGAACAGGAGCAGCCCGTCCCATCCTTCACGGCAGCGTCGCTGTCATCAGCGGCAGCGTCGCTGTCCTCACCGGCGGCGCCGCTGTCCGCCTGCTCCTGGCTGGCGACGACGAAGCTGCGCTCCTCCTCCGACAGGGCCCCGGTGGAGATCACCAGGGATCCCTCGTCCATGCTCCAGTCCTGCCAGGGCTCGCCATCGCGGGTCACCTGGTACTGCCCGTCCATGTCCAGGTTCTCCACGAGGATCTCCGCCGGTGCCGTGGTGGCGGCCCCGCCGGTCAGGCTGACGGTCAGAGCCTGCTGGTCGGCGTCGAACCAGGCCTCGGTGACGAAGGCGTCAACGTTGAGCCTCTCGTAAAAAGCCAGGCCCAATGCAGCGGACGCACTCCTCTCGTAG
>CAYVQL010000545.1:0-4387 GCA_964454135.1 uncultured Enterobacterales bacterium
CTCCTCTTCGATCTCTTCCCCCTCCTCCTCTTCGACCTCCTCCTCTTCGATCTCTTCCTCGTCGACCTCCTCCTCTTCGATCTCTTCCTCTACTTCTTCGATCTCGTCCGCTGGTTCCTCGCACAGGTCGTCAGGCGCCTCGAACTCGGGCTGGGACTCGTCGGCGGTCGGTTTCTCCTCCGGTGGCGCAGCTTCCGCTTCGGGAGCGCTCGCCTGCTCCTCGGGCTTGTCGTCCAGGCGCTCTTTTTCAGTTTCGTCGCACATATTCGCTCCTGTTGCTGGGTGCCGGAACCCGTCGACCCTGCGCCGAGGGGCTTTCTTTCGGCATATCCGGGCCGCGGCTGCTCGCCAAGATGCCTCGTCCCGCTGCGGGGTCTCGAGGGGGCCGCCGCTATTTCCCCGCTGCCGCTGGAATGACCGGTGGGCCCGCGTTAGCGGGCGTCTCCTTCGTGATGGGCGTTCCCCGGGGCGCCAGGACTTGAGAAACAGGCGGGAACGACATGGAAACCGAACAAACAGAGATCCGTCCCTCCGCGGGCCGGCTCGGCGTGCTGCTCCCTGGCATGGGAGCGGTGGCCAGCACCTTCGTGGCGGGCGCCTGCTGCGTGCGGCAGGGGCTGGGTCTGCCAGTGGGCTCGCTGACCCAGATGGGCACCATTCGCCTGGGCAAGCGCACCGAGGATCGCGTGCCCTTGGTCAGGGATTTCGTGCCCTTGGCCGGCCTGGACCAGCTGGAGTTCGGTGGCTGGGACATTCACGGTGAGAACCTGCACCAGGTGGCTACGCGCACGGCCGTGCTCGATGCCCGGCACGTGGACCCCATCCGTGAGGAGCTGGAGGGCATCCGGCCCATGCCCGCGGTCTTCGACCGCGAGTGGGTGCGGCGCCTGGACGGCCCCTGCATCAAGCCCCTGGGCAACAAGCTCGACCAGGCGCATGCCCTGATCGAGGACATCCAGCGCTTCCGTGAGGAGCGGCGCTGCGACCGGCTGGTGGGCGTCTGGTGCGGCTCCACCGAGGTGCACACCGAGGTGCAGGCGGTGCACCTGGAGCCCGAGGCCTTCGAGGCTGGCTTGCGCAGCAACCACCCGGCCATCAGCCCCTCCATGATCTACGCCTACGCCCACATCATGGCCGGCGTGCCCTACGCCAATGGCGCCCCCAACCTGTCCCTGGACATCCCCGCGCTGGCCACCTTGGCTCGCGAGCGCGGCGTGCCCATCGCCGGCAAGGACTTCAAGACCGGTCAGACCTTGATGAAGACCATCCTGGCTCCTGGTCTGCGGGCCCGCGTGCTCGGTCTCAATGGGTGGTTCTCGACCAATATCCTAGGCAACCGCGATGGCCTCGTGTTGGACGACGCGGGCTCGTTCAAGGCCAAGGAGGTCTCCAAGCTCAGTGTGCTCGAGACCCTGCTGCAGGCGGAGCGCTACCCGGAGCTCTACGGCGATTTCCACCACAAGGTGCGCATCGACTACTACCCGCCGCGGGGCGACAACAAGGAGGGCTGGGACAACATCGATATCTTCGGCTGGCTCGGCTACGCCATGCAGATCAAGATCAACTTCCTCTGCCGCGACAGCATCCTGGCGGCGCCCATCGTGCTCGACCTGGCATTGCTGCTGGACCTGGCGGCGCGCAGCGACATGCGCGGCGTGCAGGAGTGGCTGAGCTTCTACTTCAAGAGCCCCCAGACCCTGCCCGGCCTCTACCCGGAGCACGACCTCTTCATCCAGAAGACCAAGCTCAAGAACACGCTGCGCTACCTGATGGGCGAGGACCTGATCACCCACCTGGGGCAGGACTACTACCAGGACGCTTGAGCCCTGCGCTACGGGCTTTGCCGTGCTGGCCGCGCTCGGCGCGCGCCAGGGCGCGGGAGACCTGCCAGAGGCGCTGCAGGAAGGTCAGCAGGGACGCCGCCGCCACCAGGGACAGGAGGATGGCCGCGGCTTCCGCACGGCCCAGCTGGAGCAGCGCCAGCACCGCCGCGGCGGCCACGGCGCGCTCGGTGCGCTCGAAGAAACCGCCAGGGCGACCCTGCCCGAAGGTCTGGGCGCTCTTGCTGACGTAGCCGCAGAGCAGGAAGCTGGCCGTGGCGGCCAGGGCGGGCAGCATCATCTCGGGGGCGCCGCAGGCGATGCCCACGTAGAGAGCGGTCTCGGTGGTCTTGTCCGTGGCCGAGTCGATGAAGCGCCCGAAGCTGCTGCCCCCGCGCGTGGCGCGCGCCACGGCGCCGTCCAGGCAGTCGGCGATACCCGAGACGACCCAGGGGAAGATGGCCAGCCCCCAGAGCCCCAGGCCAGCCAGGATCGCGCTGATAAGGCCGAAGAGCATGGCGAGGGCGGTGATGGCGTTGGCCGAGAACCCCAGGCGCGCCAGCTGGCGCGCTACGCCCTGGACCAGGGGACGAACTACTTGCCGGCTGCGGGCTCGCAGCACTGGGCCTCCAGGGTTTGAGGATCGAGGTCCGCTTCGCAGCGCTGGTCGTCTTCCAACAGGCAATCGGCGATGGCGCGCGCTCCTGGCTCGCGGAAGCCGCGAAAGGAAGGCCAGCTGTTGAAATCCAGCAGGTAGGGGCGGCCGTTCAGCAGCACGCAGTCGCCGCCGAAGACCTGGACACCCAGGCTCGCGGCCAGGTCCAGGCTGAAGCGGGCCAGCTGGGCGCGCAGCTCGGGGGCGATCTCGGGGGTGCAGCCCAGAAAGAGCAGCCGGCGCTGTTGGCGGGAGAGCACGCCGTAGAACTTGATCTCCGTGCCGCCGGAGATATCGGTCTGCACGATCAGCTCGTCGCCCTGTCCGTGCTGGTGGCAGTGCTGGCCCAGGTGCGTCAGCGCGGCGCGGAAGGAGCGCGCGTCGGGTACGCGCTGTACGCCCAAGCCATTGACGTGGTGGTTGCCCGGCAGCTTGAGCCAGGCTGGGTAGCCCAGCTGATCCGCCAGGGCCGCGCCCTGGTCGACGCGGATGAACGCTGTGGCGGGCAGCGGAAGCCCCAGGCGCAGCATGCGCTGGTAGAGGGGCTTGCGCCACATGCGGCGCGTGCTGGCGGGGCTGTTGATCACACGGACCCCAGGCCGCTGCGCTGCGTAGCGCTCCAGCTCGGCCAGGTTGCGGGTGCCGCGGCACATATTGAAGATGGTCAGGGCGGGGGGCTGCGGCTGGTCCTGCAGCGTGCGGCAGAAGCGCAGGGCTTCTTGCGCCTTGTGGAAGAAGCGGACGCAGTGGCCGAGCTGCCGCAGGCGCTGCCCCACCTCTTGGAAGAGCTTCTCGTCGGCGTCGTCGGCATAGCCGTTGTGGAAGACGTACTCGGACTCGCGGCGCACACCCACGAAGACGCGGCCCGCTATGGGCTGGGGGAAGCTGGTGCTGGGGGAGGCGGGACTCATGAGCGCAGGCGCCTGAGGAAGTGACGCACCAGGGCAGCGTAACCCTCTGCGAAGTTGTGCAGGCCCTGGGTGGAGTTGACGTCGGTGACCAGCGGACGCTGCGGGCTGCCCAGGAAGTCCACGCCGCCTACCTCCAGGCCCACGGCTGCCAGGGCCCGGCTGGCCAGATCGGCCAGCAGGTCGGGCACGACGTAGGGCCTGCGGGTCTCGAGCTTGTTGGGATTCACCAGGGTGGGGCGCTGGCGGAAGCCGAAGAACTCGCCGCCGATGCCGTAGATCTTGAACTCCCACTGGGTGGGGATGTGGCGCTGGGCGTAGACGCGGGCCTGTGGCCCCAGCGAGGCGATCAGGGCGTCGCGTTCCTGCGGGTCGCGCGCCATGACAGGCGTGGAGTCGTCGTCGTCGAACTCGCTCTTGACCACGAAGGCCGGAAAGGGCACCGCAGCCAGCGGGCCCAGGTAGTCATCGGGGACGGGAACGTCGGCCTGGCGGAGCATGCGCAGCGCCTGCGCCCGGTCCTTGGAGTTGCGCACGGCCTGCACGGGGTTGATCACCCGCGCGCCGCGCTGTTCCGCCTGCTGCAACAGGTCGAGCAGGCGCTCGTCTTTGCCCTTGACGAAGACCAGGTCGTAGTCGGCCAGCCGCTCGATGCTGGCCAGGTCCAGGCCCTCGACCGTCAGCACCCTGGCCTGGCAAGCGCGCGGGAGAGCGCTGCACAGCGAGTCGTACTTCCAGGTGCGGCCCTCGTGGCCTATCAGAGCCACGCGTGCGCTGGGGATTCGTGACTGGCCGACGAAGCTGTCGTCTCGCGACGGAGAGACAGGGTGGGCCCCCGCTATGCGGTTCATGAGGGCTCCAGGCAGGAACGTCCGGGAATATGCCGGTGGCCCGGCGTGGGCAAGCCGGCCACGGTCATCGCACAGGCCAGCCGGTCCGTGCGATGACCGCGGCCGGTGTCTTTTTTGGGGGGAAGACAGGTTCTTTCCCCCCTATCCCAGGCG
>CAYVQL010000546.1:0-4347 GCA_964454135.1 uncultured Enterobacterales bacterium
CGCCGCCCTCGCCGCCGTCGCCGCCGTCGCCGCCGTCGCCCCCATCGCCGCCGTCGCCGCCGTCGCCGCCATCGCCGCCATCACCGTCGCCGCCGTCGCCGCCGTCCCAGGCCACCTCGACCATGATCACCACATCGACGCCGTCGATGGTGTCGCCGTTCTGCACGCTGACCGCCTCGGGGTAGAGGCCGACGGGATCCCAGCTGCCGATCACCAGGTCCTGGTCCTTGTCCAGCGTGGCGCCCACCATCACGCTCTCTTCACCGGGCACGTAGAGGTCCAGGGTGTAGGTGTCGCCCCCGATGGTGGGCTCGATGATGGTGTCCTGGGCGTACCAGGTGGTCTCGCCGCTGGCCTCGTCGTGGGTGTAGGCCGAGACGAAGATCGAGCCGTAGGGGAACTCGTCGGCGTAGTCGGCCCAGTCCACGGGCTGAGTGTAGCCATCGTCGTCGATGGCGTAGAGATCCACGCGCACGATGCCCTGGATCAAGCCGTTCACGGCTGTGTCGTCGCCACTGTCGGCGCTGTCGGCGCTGTCGCCGGGTGCGGCCGTGTCGTCGTCAGGCGTGCTGTCCGTGATCGCGGCAGTGTCCTGGTGGAGTCCCCCGTTGCAGCAGCAACCGCGACAGCATCCTGAGATCAAAAGCGCCGTCGTCGCAAGCTGTGCGGCGGTTCGAAGGGACATGCAGACCTCCCAGGCGCCCACGGGGCACGGCTTAACCTTCATTATTACGATATTATCGGACGACAGACAATGACATTCCACAGTTCATGCCGTTCTCGGCATGATTTCCTCCCCGTCGACAGGCGCGCCCCCGCAGCCTGCGACGGCTACGGGGGCGTAGTGGAGCGGAAGACGGGGTTCGAACCCGCGACCCCGAGCTTGGGAAGCTCGTGCTCTACCGACTGAGCTACTCCCGCGCTGGGAACGGTCTAACCGAGCCCGGCGGTGGCGCAAGACCCATCCTGCGGCACGAGAGCCCGAGGTGGGTGGCGGCCTGGTGGCGTACAAGTCATCCGTTGGCAAGACCCATACGACATCCGCGTCGGTCTCCAGGTCCGCTTCTCCCGCTGGGACATCTTCCGCAGGACTGCGATGGTGGCCATCCCCTCGACGGGAGCGGCGCTCTGTGCGACGACGAGGCTCGACCGCCCGCCTCCGTCCAAATCGGCGACCTGGATCCGCTTGCCGCTGAAGCTGGTGGTGAAATCATCGCTGCTCAGCTCGCCTTGAATGGGCCCCGTCAGGATTCCCATGCTGGAACAATAGTCGGCCCGACCGTCCAGATCGAAGTCGCAGGAGGTGATTTCAGCCGCAGCGCTGATGAAGACCTCCGCCTCTGCCGGCTCGATCTCCTCTCCGTCCTCGAAGGGCCCGGAGAACACGTGCCAGGCCTTCTCGTCGTTGTCGGCGCGATCGCCCCAGTTGGCGATGTCCCCAGACCCTTCACCCGTCAGGTCGCCGGGCAGGGCCACATTGCTCCCGAAGGCAGACATGGCGTACATACCCTTCTTCTCGCTTGCGCCAAGGAAACGCACCTTGGCCACTTCATCCAGGTGCCCGCCCTCGAAGGGGCCATCGATCAGGCGCGCACCGCAGCATCGTGCCGCCCTGCGGTGGATCTGGGAGTTCTCACGCATGCTCTCCGCCGACAACCTCAAATGGTGGCCGGGGCCCGGCGGGTTAACTTCAGATCGTCCCCCACCGAGCGCGTCCCCATGGCCTGGCGCAGGAATCCATCCGTGCACTTGTCGGCACGACACGCTCGGAACGTCGCCGCCCACCCCGACGAAACGACCCGCGTGCAGTCCGCGTACGAGTTGAGGCGATGGCTCCATCCCAAGGTGCATCGGGCAAGCGACTCCCTCGTACGGGCTCTTGTCACCCGACAGCTCGGTCACAGCGACGCCTGCCCTCGCGTCCTCGCGTTCTGCAACGCACCCAAACCTCTGTTCGACGTGTTCGTGGCCACCCTCGAGCGCTGGCGGGGGACGGACATCGTCCACGGGAGGCTTGAGCAGACACCCGCCTGGAACGCCATCGCAAAGCTGCGCCGTCACTGTTGGAGCCTAGGGACCGGACGCCCGATCGCGAGGGAGGCGCTCCTGGATGGCTGGCTCTCCTGGCCGGAGGGTTCCCGAGCCGCGCTGGATCTGGGCCACTGGCTGCGCTGGTACGACAGCGGAGTTCCTTGGCAGCTAGAGCAGGCCTGCCGCGCGGCCTCGGATGTCATGTTCCACTGCGCCCATCCCGGCAGGGGACATGCCTGGCGAGAATTCCTGACGACCCGAGGGCCGCAGAAGGAGCTCGTACGATGGATCATCGCACCACACGACGGCACGCCATCGCCCTCGGGTTACGGGCTGTTCGACGCGTTCTTCGAGAGGCTCCACGCACTGTGGCTGAGCGACGCCGAGGCCGTAGCCAGCCTCCCGGATCTCCTGCGAACGGCAAGGCTTCCACCAACCCTGTCTCACCTCGCTCCGATCCTCAGAGGGAGGATCGCATCTATCGCTGGACAACGTGTGGCATCCGGCGAGTGGAGCGCTGCTGACGTGCAATCGGCTTTCCGCCAGTTTGTCGAGAAACCTCTGCGCGCTTTGGTTGCACATCAGGAGGTGGGCTGCGAGACCAAGCTGGCGGCTTTCCTCGGCGGACTGAGGCGCGGCCGCCCCGCGACGGGGCTCCTGGAGCGTGAACACGGGGAGCGCAGCCTGGCCATGCTTAAGCTCCTCCAGTCCGCACCACGGAAGCGAGTCCTTGATCCCGCCGATGGCATCCGCGTCCAACTGGCTCGCACGGCCGTGGCTGCCGGGTATCTGGATCCAATCAGGATCCTGTCCGAGTCCGGGAGCCCCGAGTCCTCGTGGATGCTCTACTGCTGCGTGCAGACGCTTCTCGCTGTGCATGAGCACCTGCATCCACCCGAGGTCGAAGGTCTTCTGGTCGCCATCCGCGACCGCCTCCAACGGGACCCAGGCAGCTACGCCTCGGCGATATTCGCCACCATAGGAGCAGCCACGAGCCCCCAGGCCGGTATCTGGGCAACCCGCTGGAAGGCGATCTCCGAATCGAATCTGGTGGCCCGGCCCGAGCGAGAGCTCCCGCCAGCCGTGATCGGCTGGATCTTGGAACCCGGGTTCTCGATAGAAGAGCTGCGAGAGCGGCTCAAGCGCGCTCAAGGTGCTTCGAGTCCGATCTGCGCGGCAGCGCCGATCGCGATCAGCTCAGAGGATCGGCCATCCGTCGAACGCGGTGAGCGGTACAGGGCCCACTTCGACACGAGTAACGCCGAGGAACTGCTATCGCGCTGGGCGGAGGAGCTCTCCCGCGGCGATCCGTATCCGAGCGGGGGCGAGCTGGCGCTGTACTGGTCGATGCTGCGACGGGCGCTGCGAACGACGGCGCTGGCCAACGAAGCGATCGGGGGCCTCCAGGCAATAGTCCTCGAGCAGGCATCCCGGGGCCCTGGCTGGCTGAGGAGAGTACGGGCCCTCACCACAAGCCGCGAGTCGCTGCTGTCGATGCTCTGCGAAGCCATCGCCAGTGCGAACCTCGACACCAGCGAGGCAGAGCTCGTCATGCACTGCATCACGCAGGTGCGGAGCTGCAGAATCGACGAGCAGCCGCTCCGGTCCAGCCAAAGGGTCGAGCGCCTCATCGAGCTCTTCCACTCGTTCCGAGGTCAACTCGAGCTGCTGTCGAGCTGGGAGCACGAGCTCGGCCAGGCGACCACGCCCGCGCATGAGCTGGAAGGCTGCCTGGAGGTCATCGCTGAGGAACCCGGGTGGCCGAAGGTCGTCGAGACCCTCATCCACAACGTCAAGAACCGGTGCAGCCACTACGAGCGGAGGGAACCCGCGGGTCTTGAGATCTCCCGCAAGACCGCCGGGGAATGCCTCCGCAAATGCCGCATGTTGCTCCTCGGCTCGGTGGCCCGACTGGGCGAAGTGACCGAGCGGGCCGCCGCCATCCGCGACGCCGTGGCCATCGTACAGCGTACCACGGAGCAGACGCCGGAGATGGAACTGTTGATCCGCGAAGCGACCGTGGGCGTGTCCACCTCGTCATACCTGCTCATCGTCGAGGAGCTGGTGCGGAACGCGGTCCGCTACGCCAGCCACGGCCCCATCCGGATCTTCTCCCCCTACCCGTTCGACGAGGATGGCGAAGTCTGGGAGGTGCTCGTAGTCGCGCCCGTGCACGAACAGCACCGGACACGCCTGCTGAACGCCCTGGGTCGCCGGGCGGACGACCGGATCCTCGATCGAGTGGCGCTGCCCCGGGGCTCCTCCGGACTCGGCTTGGCCAATATTCAAGCGCTGGCGGCGGACTGCCACACCAAG
>CAYVQL010000547.1:0-4343 GCA_964454135.1 uncultured Enterobacterales bacterium
TGGGCTGGTCGCAGGCGTCGACGGTGCTGGCCGCGTCGCCGTAGCCGTCGCCGTCGCTGTCGGCGTACCAGGTGATCTCGTCGTCGGCGTCTCCGTCGCAGTCGTCGTCGTAGCCGTTGCAGCGCTCGTCGGCGCCCGGGTTGACGGCGGCGTCGGCGTCGTCGCAGTCGAAGGCGACCCCGTCGAGGACACCGGGCACGTAGCCGCTGGGCTGGTCGCAGGCGTTGACGTTGCTGACCCGGTCGCCGTAGCCGTCGCCGTCGCCGTCGGCGTACCATGTGGCCACGTCCAGGGCCTCGTCTTCGTCGGTGTCACCGTCGCAGTCGTCGTCTTCGCCGTTGCAGTATTCGTCGGCGCCCGGGTATTGGTTGGCGTTGGTGTCGTCGCAGTCGCTGTGGTCTTCTACGTAGCCGCTGGGCTGAAGGCATGCCTCGGTGGTCGACCCGGCGTCGCCGTAGCTGTCGCCGTCGGCATCGGCGTACCAGGTGATGGTCTTGGAGCCCACGTCTTCGTCCACGTCGCCGTCGCAGTCGTTGTCGATGCCGTCGCACTGCTCGTGGGCGCCAGGGTGGGTGGAGGCGACGCCGTCCGCGCAGTCGTCGTCGTTGGAAACGTAGCCGCTGGGCTGGTTGCAGGCCAGGCTGCTGCTGGCGGCGTCGCCGTAGCCATCGCCGTCGGCGTCTTCATACCAGGTGGCGACGTCAATGGCGTCGTCCTCGTCGACATCTCCGTCGCAGTCATTGTCCACGGTGTCGCAGTACTCGGGGGCGCCCGGGTGGATGCCGTCGTCGCTGTCGTCGCAGTCCTCCCCACCGACCTCCCAGGAGTCGTGGCCGTCCCTGTCGATGTCGGTCAGGTCCGAGCCGTAACAGTCCTGGTCGATGCCGTCGTAGGGGATCTCCTCCGCATTGGGATGGACCGAGGCGTCCTCGTCGTCGCAGTCGTAGTCAGGGAAGTAGCCATCTCCATCGGCGTCGACTGGTGCATCGACGTCATCGAACGGGCCGGTGTCGGCGGCGTTGTCGTCACATGCCAGCGTCAGGGCGAGAACAACGAGCAGCGTTCTTTCCATGACGCCTCCGGAATCCACCAGCCATATTATCACCCGCACGCCGACTTCGCTTGAAGCCTGCGCTTCTTCACCACCCGAACCCAGGCCTACGATGCCGGATATCCGTGAGGTGCATGTTCCGCCGTAGGTACCAGCTACGCAGACAACGCTGTGGACCTGGATCGCCATCCACGTGCGGCATCAGCCCGGAATTGTTAGCTGACTGACGTATCAGTCAGTGAAAGACCCCGGAGCGCAACCCGTGAAGAAACCCAACAAGCGAGAAGAACAGCGCCAGCGCACCCGGCGCGCCATCCTGGATGCCGGCTGCGCGCTGATGGCCCGACAGGGCTACGACGGCACCAACGTGGGCCAGATCGCCCGCCAGGTGGGCGTGGCCCACGGCACGGTCTACTACCACTTCTCGGACAAGCGGGCTGTGCTGCTGGCCGTGCTGGGGGAGTTCTTCGCGCAGGTGCAGACCATGCTGGCGGCCTGGGCCGTCACCAGCGACACCGGCCCCGAAGCCGCCGAGCGCTTCGGCCACGCCGTGGCGCGCCTGCTCCACGACAACCGCGACGTGGCCCTGATCCTGCGCAACGAGAGCCACAGCCAGGATCCGCAGATCCGCGGCGTCATCCAGGGCGCCTTCGCGGCCGTGCTGCAGCACATCGAGCGCGCCCTGCAGCACGGCATCGAGCTGGGGAGCGTGCGTCCGCTGGACGTGCGCATCGCCGCCCTGGCCCAGCTGGGCATGCTGAAAGAGGTGGTGCTGGGCTTGCTGGACCAACCGGGGGAGGTCGATCTGGAGCACGTGCTGGCCGAGATCGCCCAGCTGCAGAACCACGGCATCCGTCCCAGCAGAGAGGAGGAGAGATGAGTCCGGCAACCGGCGAGACCAAGGAGGCCCCGGTGGCGCGCGTCGTCGACCTGCGTGTCCGCTATCTGGGCGCGCGTGCCAAGGTGGAGGCCCTGCCCGAGCGTCGCCTGGCGGGCGCGCCCGCTGCGCTCTGGGCCCTGCTGGAGCTGCTGCGCCTCGCCGCCGGGGAGCTGCCCGCCCTGGTGGCGCACCCCGCCAGCCTGGCCAGCCCCATGGCGGAGCGGCTGCGAGAGAGCTGGGAGCGCTTCCGCAGGCGGCGTGCCGCGCTGCTGCGCGAGCTGCCCAAGGCTGCGCTGCGGCTGAACGCTTCCGGCGCGCTGGCGGCCGGGGCGGCCTTCTTCGAGGTGCTGGACAGCCTGATCACGCGCTTGCTGCCCTTGATCCATCGCGCGCAAGTGGAGGACTACTGCGCCGGTCTCGACCCGCGGGCCGCCTATGCCTCCTACCGCTGCGACGCGGCCAACCGCGGCCGGGTACAGGTGAGGGGAGGGGAGCCGGGCGCGCGCTGGCACACCCCCATCGGCGGCCTGATCTGGCCCAGCGCGGTCATCGACCGACACGGCATGCTCTACACCGGCCATGCGGACGGCGAGTTCGTCTGCCTCGATTCCACCGGGCAGGTGCGCTGGCGCATCGGCGATCCCCAGATGCTCTACATCGACTCCACGGGCGCCCTGGGCCGCGACGGCTTCCTCTACATGGCCTCCACCGACGTGGATGCCCGCGGCCACCAGAACCAGGGCCGTATCTGGAAGATCCGTCCCGACAGCGGAGACGTGGAGTGGACCTTCTGGGGGCGCCACTTCGAGGATCCGGAGCGCGACGAGCAGGCCCACCTGTCCAGCTTCTTCGAGGGCAACCTGGCCCTGGGCTGGGAAGGGGGGCGCGTCACCATCTACGCCGGCTCCGACGACGGCTACCTGTACAAGCTGGCCGACGACGGGCAGCTGCTGTGGGAGTACGACTGCCAGGCCTACCCCAGCGGCGTCATCTGGACCAAGCCGCTGCTAAGCCCCGATGGCGCCACCGTCTACGTGGGGGACCTGGCCGGGCACCTGCACGCCGTGGACACGGCCACGGGCCAGCGCCGCTGGCGCGTGCGCCTGGGGGGCTCGGTGGTCTCGTCGCCGGCGCTGGGGCGCTACGGCGAGATCTTCCTGGGCTGCTTCGACGGCAAGGTCTACGCCCTGGAGCCGGCCGACGGCAGCGTGCTCTGGACCTACCAGACCCTGGGCCTGATCTACGCTTCGGCTGCGGTGACCGCTTGCGGCGACCTGGTGATCGCCTCCTCGGACGGCGGGGTCTACCGCCTGGACCGCTTCGGCCGCAAGCGCTGGGTCTATCGCAGCGACGGCCCCATCAAGAGCTCGCCGCTGCTCGATGGCGAGGAGCGCGTCTACCTGGGCAACGCCAGCGGCAAGCTCTACTGCCTCGACGCCCAGGGCCGGCGCCTCTGGTCCTACCAGGTCCATCCCGAGCGGGCCGACAACGACATCAACAGCTCGCCCAGCATGGGCCCGGACGGCAACCTGGTCTTCGGCAGCACCAGCGGCCAGGTCTGGTCGCTGCCGCGGGACCTGCACCTGGTCGCAAAGGACCAGGTCGAGACCGATCCCGGCCATGACGGGCTGCAGCCCGACCTGCCTCCCGGCGGCGCCACGGTCGTGTTCATGGACCGCTTCGGCACCCCGCGCTTTGCGCTGGACGAGCCCATCGCCGTCACCGACAACCTGAACCTGGCTTTCTTCGCGGTCAGCGAGGAGCTGGACATCGTGGCGGCCGAGCTGCTGCCGGGCAGCGTGCAGGTGGAGATCGAACCAGCCATTGTCCACGAGCTGCGCGTAGAGTCCATGGGGCGCTTCATCTACATCGTGCCCGAGGGCTTTCTGCCCTACGACACCGACATCCGCGTCCAGGTGCGGGCCCGCTATCGCTCTGGCGAGCTGGAGAAGTCCTTCCGTTCCACCTGCCAGCTGCGCAGCGAGCCAAGACCCGAGCGGCGCCAGCTGCCCGTGGACGTGGGCGACGCCATCGTCATCCACGGGGCCACCATCTGCCAGCCCAAGGAGATCGACGCCCTGGGCCAGGCCATGATGGACTCGCTGAACTTCGCCATCGCCCCCATCTGCGTCGATCGCGCCCGCGGCACCATCGTCGCGGCGGTGTCCGACGTGGGGCAGGGGCCCGAGGGCTTCTTCTACACGCCGCGCTCGGTGAACAAGATGGTGGTGGCCGGCGTGTTGCGCGACCGCGACTTCCGCGTGCAGGGACGCCTGCGCCTGGTGGCCCAGGGCGCCAACATCCCCCTGGACAGCTTCCGCCTGAGCGGACGTGTCACCGGCGAGCCTGGCGGCAAGCCTGGCGGCGAGCCGTGCATCGAGCGCGGCTCGGGCTACGTGGTCTGCGCGGCAC
>CAYVQL010000548.1:0-4332 GCA_964454135.1 uncultured Enterobacterales bacterium
CATTGTTGGCCGCGCTGGCCGCGTGGCTGCTGGCCGGCTGCAACCGCGTGCACATCAACGTGTCGCCGCCCCCGGCGGTGCCGCAGCCCGCGCCGGTCCCCGATCGGCCGGAGCTGCAGGCAGAGCCTTCGGAGTTCACGCCCGCCCTCGACGCCGAGTTCGCGGGCGACAGCCGGCTCTGGCTCAAGAGCAAGTCCGTGGGCCTGGCGTCCATCGCCGACCAGGGCGAGATCGCCGACCTGCACGAGCAGCTCATCCGCGCCTTGCTCCAGGCCGAGTTCAAGACCGTCATCGACCTGCAGCCCAGCCACCAGGTCTTCGCCGCCCACGCCAGCCGGGTTCAGGGTGCGGATGTACGTCTCTACGGCATGATGGCCGATCTCATGAAGCTCGCCCGCGTCTCGCAGGCCCAGTACGTGGTCACGGGCGAGGTGCTCGAGGCCACCGCCGTCAAGCGCCACCTGCCCATCCGCTTCTGGTACGACGAGAGCGCGCTGGCCACCTACCAGGGCCAGGTGGACTCCTATCTCGAGTCGCGCACCGCGCTCCTCGGTGAGCTCGGCAACCTCGAGAAGGCCTACTCGGTGGAGTACATGAACGCGGAGAACGAGTATCGCGAGGCCATGCCCTTCTGGCAGAAGCCCGTGGATGCCATCTCCACCCCCGAAGAGAAAGAGGCCTATCTGAAGTTCCTGGACGACGTGGAGGGCGTCGAGACGGCCATGCCCGGCGCTCTCTCCTCGGCCGAGGAGCTGGAGAAGCAGGCCGGCCAGAGGCGCGAGAAGCGCACCGTGGACGTGCTCGTCGCCAAGGCCCGCTTCAAGGTCATGGATCCATCCAACGGCGACGTGAAGGCGGTCCTCGACATCCTCGCGGAGGCGACCAATCCGCAAGAGCTCACCAGGCGTCTCGCGGCGTCCGCCGCCGCTGAACTGGGGGAACGATGAACCGCTACCTGATCACCTTCCTCGGCGCCCTCCTGCTGGTCGCCTGCGCCCCTGCCGAGTTCAAGCTGCCCCCCAATCCCTCGCTGTCCGCCGCGTCCCAGGCGCCCGTGGCGCCGCCCCTGCAGCGCGAGGATCCCAGTGACAAGGTGCCCATGCCCGTTGCGGCGGACGAGGCGCGCGTCTCCGACTGGGGCATCGGCCCCTCGCCGCGCATCGCCGTGCTGCCCGTGGACGTGCTCGAGAAGCACATCGCGCCCTCCTCGGTCCCCGTGGGCGGTGCCATCGCCGAGCTGGTGGGCGAGGAGATGGCCAGCGACGTGGGCAGCTTCCTGGTACGGCTCATGATGAAGAGCGCGGACGGCGGCGATCCCGGCGTGGCGGCCACCAAGGTGGAGCGCATGCTCCCCATCCTGCTGCTGCGCTCGGGCTACGATCGCTTCGTGGGGCCCGAGCAGCTGCGCGCCATCTCCGTCGAGAAGCAGGCCCAGCGCGGCGGGACGGTCACCTGGAAGGCATCCCTGGCCCGGCTGATGCAGGTGGAGCCCATCTCCGAGGTGGATCTGCAGATCGGCATTCGCGTGCTCAACGCAGCATCCAAGAAGGTGGAGGTGGAGGTGGGCTACCTGCTGGACGAAGAGCAGCAGCAGGCCTACGCCGACGCCTACGGGTCCTACGCCCCGGTGGCGGAAAAAGAGCTTCTGAACCTGCGGGCCAGGCGCCAGACCTACGCCAAGACTGTGGCCGATGCCCGTGCCGAGTACGAGCGCAAGGGCGGCGAGTACAGCGAGGTGGAGCCCACCGATGGCGACAGGGCCCTGGCCGAGGCCAAGGAGGTCCTGCAGCAGCTGGACGGGCGGATCGCCCTGCTGGAACAGCAGCTGGCCGAGACGGTGCCGCCCGACGAGCTGGCAACGATGGTGGCCGAACGGCGCGAAAGGGTCGAGGTGGAGGCCTTCGATTTTGCCGTCCGGGTGCGCGTGGTCGAGGCCTCCTCGCTGCGGGTGCTCTGGGTGGCGGACCTGGGCACGCGCGACCTGACGGCGGACAAGGCCATGGAGCGCGTGCTGCAGCACGTCATCGATCAGCTGCCTCCGGCGGCCTCCCAGTAGCGGGCCGGGGAAGAGAGGCGAGCGCGCCTGCTCGTCTCTCTGCGAAGAAAGATCAGCCAGCCGACGAGTCCAGTCGTCTGGCTGGCTCCCTGCGCAACCAGGCCAGCACGCAGTCGGTCATCATGGGCTCGATGCCCGGGACGATCCTCATGCTGGGAAAGGCGTTGACGTCCACGGCGTAGTAGCGATCATCGTCGCCGCGCACCAGGTCGAAGCCGAAGACCTCGCCCCCCAAGCGGCGCTGCATGGCCGTGGCGATATCGCGCACCTCGGGCGGGACGGGCAGGGGCGTGGGGTCGCGCAGCTTGTCGATGGGCCGCTCGCGCAGGCGGGTGGGGCGCAGGAAGCCGAAGAGCCGGTCGGCCAGGACATAGACCTTGAAATCCACACCGTCGTTGGGCACCCACTTCTGGGCGAAGCGCGGGCCGCTGTCCAGGCGCTGGTCGCTGTGGGTGAACTCGTGCTCGTGGGGGGCCCGTGGCTTGATCAGGTAGTGGGAGCAGGGGCCGCCGAAGTCTTCGGGCTGGGGGATGCCGGCCTGGCTGAGCGCGGAAAAGAGCCGCTTGCGGTCGGAGACGGTCTCCAGAAAACCCAGGGGATTCAGACAGCGCAACCCGAAGCGCCGGATCGTTGTGTGCACCCCCGAGGAGTACTGCAGCGGCGTGCGCACCACCAGGCGTGCCTGCGGATGGGCGCAGGCCCAGTTCCGCAGCTGTACGCCGTCGTGCAGCCGCGTCAGGGGCGCCTCGCCGGCCAGGGTTCCGATCACGCGCTCCATGTGGGGGTGCACCCGGCGAGATAGCCAGCCGAGAGGGGCGGTTTCGGGCATGGGAGCACTCGGTTTCAGCGCCTGCGCGCGGTCAGTCACCCGCAGGCGGCTCAGTCTTCGGCGAAGGCCTCTTGCACGGCCTGCAGCGCCAGCTGCTCGTTCGTCTCAGTCGGCAGGGTGACCCGCATGTCGGGCTCTGCCTGCATGGCCTGCTTGGCGGCGTAGATGGCGCCCTCGTTGCGCGCCCAGGCGCGGCGGGCCAGCCCGTTGCACACGTCCCAGGAGAGCATGGAGCTGGCGCGTCGGGCCGCGTCGGGCGTGCCGTCCAGCACCAGGCCGAAGCCACCGTTCATCACCTCGCCCCAGCCCACGCCGCCGCCGTTGTGCAGTGAGACCCAGGTGGCCCCGCGGAAGGCGTCGCCCACCACGTTGTGCACGGCCATGTCGGCGCAGAACATGGAGCCGTCGCGGATGTCCGCCGTCTCGCGGTAGGGGCTGTCGGTGCCCGAGACGTCGTGGTGGTCGCGGCCCAGCACCACCGGCGCCGTGATCTCACCGCGGCCGATGGCCTGGTTGAAGGCCTGGGCTATCTCCACGCGCCCCTGGCGGTCGGCGTAGAGGATGCGGGCCTGGGATCCCACCACCATCTCATTCTCGCCCGCGGCGCGGATCCAGCGCAGGTTGTCCAGGATCTGCTGGCGATTTTCGGGATCGGCGGCTGCGCTCATGCGCTCCATCACATCTGCCGCGATGGCGTCGGTGCGCGCCAGGTCGGCCGGATCGCAGGAGGTGCAGATCCAGCGGAAGGGGCCGAAACCGTAGTCGAAGCACATGGGCCCCATGATGTCCTCCACGTAGGAGGGGTAGACGAAGCCGCCGTCGGGCCGCACCAGGTCCTGGGCGCCAGCGCGCGAGGCCTCCAGCAAGAAGGCGTTGCCGTAGTCCCAGAAGTGCATGCCGCGCCCGGTCAGGGCGTGGATGGCGCTCACCTGGCGCCGCAGGGATTCATGCACGCGCTCCTTGAATCCCGCCGCATCGCGCACCATCATCTGCTTGGCCTCTTCGAAGCCCACGCCTGCCGGGTAGTAGCCCCCCAGGTAGGGGTTGTGCAGCGAGGTCTGGTCGCTGCCCAGCTCCACGGGCAGGTCGGCGCGCGCCAGGGCCTCCCACAGGTCCACCACGTTGCCCAGGTAGCCGATGGAGGTGGGGCGGCCCTTTTTCAGCGCCCGCTCCACCCGCGGCAGCAGCTTGTCCAGGTCGCTCTCGTACTCGTCCAGCCAGCCCTGGGCGTGGCGCTTTTTCAGGGCCTTGGGGTTGATCTCGGCGATCAGGCCCACGGCGCCGGCGATGACCGAGGCCTTGGCCTGGGCGCCGCTCATGCCGCCCAGGCCCGAGGTCACGAAGAGCCGTCCGGCCAGGCCGCCCTCGGCGGGCAGGCCCAGGTAGCGCCGGCCGGCGTTGAGCAGGGTGATGGTGGTGCCGTGCACGATGCCCTGGGGCCCGATGT